>NZ_WOTO01000022.1 GCF_010993775.1 Fodinicola feengrottensis
CCTTGGTCGGCGACCTGATGGGGAATACGAAGTGTGGACGAGGGAACGAGCGAGCTTTTTCTGGATTCGACGTACGGCACCGCGCCGCACACTTCATGCGGTAAGGGGTGGTCAGCGCGGACGGGGAAAAGTCCAGCAATGTGACCAATGTGGAATGCACGGCCAGCACGGTTGAGCAACGACATGGGCGATCACCGAGAACTACGAGGATTTTTGCTGGATCTGCACCGCTGATCCAGGACATGCAGGCGGCTCGGCAGGGCCTGGCACAAGATCATTTTCTATCGGTCCGCCGGCGCCCGCTTTGGTGTTCTCCGCGCTCAGCTGCTGCAATGGGGATGCCATGGTGCGCTGGTTCGCAGGCAGATTCCTCTGATATATCTAACATGTGGGGAATGCGTGGAGGCCGGAGAGGAAATCGTGCTGGACGTCTAGCCGGGTCACTCGTCCGCATCACCGAGCGGACGCGTTGACACCACTGGCGAAAATCGCTGTGGTCGTAATGCGCGACTGGTAGCGCGCAACTCACACGCCTATCGACTTCAATCTGCGTACCGGTGCACCCGAGCGAACACACGTTGGACCGACGAGAACACCGAGTTCCCGACGGTGGATTGCCGCGGACGTCGGGAAGCGCAGAAGCCGGTACTCGAGTACACTGATGCATATCTCGGCCGGAGCATCGACGATGCTGTGTCCGCCGGACTTGTCAAGTAACGAACCTAGTAACCGGCTGCAAGGACGAGCGTGGTCGTTCGGGTCGCCGACGATGGGGCACCATAGGGCACCTTCACCGAGCCGCAGCCCGGACGGATCGTCGGTCCGATGACGACTCATATATCTGGTTGACTGTCGTGCAGGACGAAGGCGAAAACCCTGCTCTGCAGCTGGACATACTTCGGATGCGCGGCGACGTAGGGAGCGCCTAGCCCGGTGGCCAGACGAGTTTTTGTTGCCCCAGCGGTGCCGCTGGGATTCCAACCAGCGACCATGGGTGCGATCATCAACTTCTTTGGCTCGAACGAGGGCATCGCGCTGGTGTCCGACCCGCACGACGTGCCCGACCCGGACCATCGCGCCACCTATTTCCCTTACTACGCATCGAAAGTGCGGTGGAATAATCCGGTCGCGGCGCGTACGGCCGTGAAACTCGCCGACCCGACGACCGGCGCCGCGGTCACCGTGGCTGGGCAGCCTGGCGAGCTGCTGATCGCTGGTCCGTCGGTTTTCGCCGGCTACCTCAACGCAAAACCGGGCACCGAACTGGACCGTTCGTGCTTCGACGCGGACGGCTGGTTCCGGACCGGAGACGTGTTCGAGATCGCCGGTGAGAGCGACGAATTCCTGCGGTATGTCGATCGCGCCAAGGACCTGGTGATCCGCGGCGGCATGAACATCTCGCCAGCCGAAGTGGAGGGCCTGATCGCCGCACATCCCGCGGTGACCGAGGTCGCGGTGGTCGGCGTGCCGGACCCGGTGCTGGTGAGCGGGTCTGCGCTGTCGTCGTCCTGTCCGCCGAGCTTTCGCTGGCATCGCTGACAAACTTCCTGCGAGAGCAGCGGGTGGCGTCGTACAAACTGCCGGAGCGGCTGGAAATCGTGGACGCGCTCCCCCGCAACCCCGTCGGCAAGGTTCTCAAACGCGAGTTGCGGGGGCTAGCAGAGGTGGCGACATGACGTACGTGCTGGGTGGCGCGCAGACCGATTTCGCTCGCAACTTCGGCAAAGAAGGCAACGGCCTGCTGGAGATGCTGGCCGAGGTCGTGCCGGCCGCGCTCGCCGATGCCGAAGTTCCCCAACAGGCCGTGCAAGTCGCGCATGTCGGCAACCTGGCCGGCGAGCTTTTCACCGGCCAGGCCCAACTGGGCGGCCTGCTGGTGGCTGCGGTGCCGGGACTGGACGGCATTCCCAGCACCCGCCACGAAGCCGCGTGCGCTTCGGGCAGCACGGCGGTGCTGGCAGCCTGCGCCGATCTGGAGTCGGGGCGATACGACGTGGCGCTGGTCGTCGGACTTGAGTTGATGCGCAACACCGATGCCCAGACCGCGGCGTCCCATCTCGGCTCGGCCGCCTGGGTCGGCCATGAGGCACTGGACGCGAAATTCCCGTGGCCAGCGCTGTTCGCCGAGGTCGCCGACGCGTACGACCAGCGCTACGGCCTGGACCGCGAGCCGCTGGATGCGTTCGCGGCGAACGCTTTCGCCAACGCCCGCCGCAATCGGCTCGCGCAGACCCGCGACTGGTCATTCCCAGCGGCCGCCTTCGGACCAGACTATGAGCTCAACCCGCTGGTGGAAGGCCAACTGCGCAAGAACGACTGCGGCCGGATCACCGACGGCGCCGCCGCGGTTCTGTTGGCGTCGCCCCGATTCGCCGCCGAGTGGCGCGCGCCAGCGGGGCGTGGATCTGAAGACCGTGCCGCGGATCACCGGCTTCGGCCACCGTACGGCCACCTTGTCGCTGGCCGGAAAACTGGCTTCCGCCGGGGAATATCTGTTCCCGCACCTGCGTGGTGCGGTCACCGACGCGTACGCGCGAGCCGGCCTCGCCGGAGTGTCCGATGTGGACGTTGTCGAGCTGCACGACTGCTTCACGATCACCGGGCTGGTGGCGCTGGAGCACCTCGGCGCGGCCGAGCCGGGCAAGGGCGGTGAACTCATCCTGAGCGGCGCCACCGCGGCCGGCGGAGCACTGCCAGTCAACCCCGGCGGCGGGCTGATCGGCCTCGGCCACCCGGTCGGCGCCACCGGCGTAAGGATGCTCAGAGACGCCGCTCGCCAGGTCGCCGGCACCGCCGAAGCCACCCAGGTCGACGGCGCTCGTACGGCCCTGACCGTCAACGTCGGCGGCTCCTTCACCACCGTCGTCTCGCTGGTCGTCACCGCTGAGGCCTGACCCGACGCGCAAGCAAAGGCGCACGTTCACTCTCGTACGCCCACGATTGGATACTCTACGTTCGGTGGCGCGACCTGACCGCGCCCGCTCAGTGCACAAGAGGAATCAGACATGCCGGAGAGTTCGCCGAGGATCACGGTGGTCGTGCCGACCTACAACGAGCGCGACAACCTGCCGGTGCTGGCCGCTCTGCTGGCGGGCCTGCGGCTGCCGAACCTGCGCGTCCTGGTGGTCGACGACAACTCCCCGGACGGCACCGGCGACATCGCCGACAAGCTCGCGCTCGAGTCGCCGGAGTCGGTTGGCGTTCTGCACCGTACCGCGAAAAAAAACGGGCTGGGGAGGGCGTATGTCGCCGGCATTTCCCAGGCGCTGGACGAGGGTGCGGACATCGTCATCCAGATGGACGCCGACCTTTCCCACCCGGCCCAGGTGATCGTGACCATGGTGGAGATCCTGGCGACCACCGACGCGTCGGTCGTGCTGGGCTCCCGCTACGTCGCGGGCGGCTCGGTGGCCGGCGAATGGGCGTGGCATCGCAAGGCACTGTCCGCGTGGGCCAATTTCTACGTCAATGCGATCCTGCGGGCTGCACGTCAAGGACGCGACCGCCGGTTTTAAGGCTTGGCGCGCCGAAACGCTGCGGGCCATTGAGGTCGGGTCGATCCGCAGCAACGGCTATGCGTTCCAGGTGGAGATGAATTACCGGACCGTACGGCGTGGCATGCGGATCGCCGAGACACCGATCAAGTTCGAGGAACGTGCCGACGGCGCCTCGAAAATGACGCTGAGCGTACAAATCGAGTCGGCTCTACTGCCCTGGAAACTGCTTTTCGGCAGGTCACGCTGACATGGCGTTGGTGGAACTCAACCACGTGATTTCGGCCGGGATGCTGACTTTCCCCGGCTTGCCGGGGCCGGAGATCGGTACGCATCTCAGTTATCAGGAGTCGCACGACCACTACCCGGCCGGCACCGAATTCGTCATTCACCGGGTCTCGATGGTCGGCAACACCGGCACGTACGTGGACAGCCCTGCGCACCGCTATCGCGACGGCGTGGACCTGGAAAACCTGCCGCTGTCGTCGCTCGCGGACCTACCGACAGTGGTCGTACGCTGCCGCGAACGCGCGATCGAGCCGGCCGGGCTCGCCCCCATCAAAGACATCGAAGGCTCAGCCGTCCTGCTGCATACCGGGTGGGACCGGCATTGGGGCACCCCGGCGTACGCGCAAAAAACGCGCCACACCTGACCGCGGCGGCGGCGCGGCTGCTGGCCGATCGCGGCGCCGCGCTGGTGGGCATCGACAGCGTGAACCTCGACGGCATGGCCGGAAAGGAGCGGCCGGCGCACACAATCCTGCTGGCCGCCGGCATCCCGATCCTGGAACACCTCACCGGCCTGGACCAACTGCCGGCCACTGGCGCGCGGCTGCATGCCGCGCCGCCACGGATCCGTGGTTGTGGCTCCTTTTCGGTCCGTTCCTACGCGGTGCTGCCGGACTGAACGGCAGTCGCCATCCGGGCCACCGCCTCGGTGACGATGCCCGGGTGAGTGGCGAAATTCAGCCGTACGTGCCCAGCCCCGCCCCGGTGCCGAAAGCCGGGCCGGAGTTCAGCGCCACCCGCCCCCGCTCCAGGAAGGTGACCGCCGGATCGTCGCCGAGCCCCAGCTCGCGACAATCCAGCCAGGCAAGGAAAGTCGCCGCCGGCGGCTGGTACGCGACGGTCGGCAGTTGGTCCGCCAACTGGTCGGCGAGCAGCCGGCGATTGCTGTCCAGACCGGCCACCAGCGCGTCCAGCCAGTCGCCGCCATCGCGCAGTGCGGCGGTGTGCGCCTGTACGCCGACATGGCTGGCGCCATCGGTGACGTACGGGGAAACGCCGTTGAGCTGGGCAGCGGACTCAGCGCCCGCGATGGCTACCGCGGCTTTGAGACCGGCAAGGTTCCAGCCTTTGGACGCGGACATCAGGGAAAACGCGTTTTCCGAGCCAGGGACACTCAAAAACGGCACGAAGTCGGCGCCGGGCAACACCAACGGCGCGTGGGATCTCGTCGGCGATGACGCGTACGCGATGCTCCCGGGCTATCCGTGCGACCTCCGTCAGTTCCTCGCGACTATGTACGGTGCCAGTTGGATTTTGTGGATTACACAACAGAAAGGCGGCTCCTGGATGACGGCTGAAAGTCTCGTTGAGTCCGGCCAGGTCGAGGCGGTGATCGGCACCCAGCGGCGCCTCCACCGCCCGGCGGCCGGCGTGCTCGATGAACCAGTAAAACGGCATGTAAACCGGGCTGTTCACGATCACCGGATCGCCGGGCTGGGTGATCAAACCGAGGACCTCGACGATGCCGAGCATCACGTCCGGCACCACCAGCGTCCGGCTGACGTCGATTTCCCATCCCCAGCGTTTCTGGGCAAACCCACCGAGGGCTTCCGCGTACGCATTTCCGTACGGATAACCACAGTCACCAAGCGCCATCGCGTCGGTGACGGCCCGTACCACCGGCTCGGCGAGCGGCACGTCCAGCTCGGCCACGAAAAGCGGCAGCACGTCAGCGGGATAACTGCGCCATTTCTCGCTGGTTCGGCGACGCAGGTCAGTCAAGGACAGCTGGGTCAGTGGGTTCTCCATGTCTCCCATTCTTAGGTTCCGCGGGCCGATCCGTCCATGGTGGGGGCCCAATTCACGGCGCCGCGAATTGCCGGGTTAGCGTCTGCCCATGCCAACCAAGTTCGCTGTCTACCTGCCGCCCTTCGGCCCGCTCGCCGACCCGAACGCCCTGGTCGAGGTGGCCCGCCGGGCCGAGGCTGCCGGCTGGGACGGCGTGTTCCTGTGGGACCACGTCCTGGCCGACGGACCGGTCGAGGTGACCGATCCATGGGTCGCCCTCGGCGCGATGGCCGCCGCCACCTCCCGCGTCCTGCTCGGCACCATGGTCAGTCCGCTGCCCCGGCACCGCCCGGCCGTGGTGGCCCGCCAAGCCGGCACGCTCAGCCGGCTGTCCGGCGGCCGTTGTGTCCTCGGGGTGGGCCTCGGCGCCGACGAGTACGGCGACTTCACTCGTTTCGGTGAGCCGACAGGCCTCGCCGGCGGCCGCGCCGCAATGGCCGACGAGGCACTGTCGATTATCCAGGCGCTCTGGAGCGGTCAGCCGTACGTCCACGCCGGGACTCATTTTTGCGCTGACCTCCCGCAAACTCACCCGGAACCGCATCGCATTCCGATTTGGGTCGCCGGCACGCTCCCCGGCCTGGGCTCAGCCGCCCGCGCCGTACGCCACGACGGTGTCTTTCTTCTGGGCGAGAACCTGACAGTCACTCCCGAAGAAGTGCGGCGAGCTCTCGCTGTGCTGGCCGTGAACGACCGCCCGTTCGACGTCGTACTAGCCGGAAATGCCAGCCCTGCCTGGGAAAACCCCACTGTCCCCGACCTACGCCCGTTGGCTGACGCCGGCATGACCTGGTGGGCCGAATCGTTCGTCCACTACGACCCGCTGGACCTGACCCTCACAGTCATCGACGCCGGTCCGCCCCGTTTCTAGGCGTTGATGACTGCGACGATTGTTGTTCCCGGTTTGCATTCGCGCGCTGGGCCAGCGCGAAAATGCCGTACATCATCTTGGCTTCATAAACCCACTCAAGCCGGATCCCGTGCTGGCGCTCGAAATCGTCGATGAAACCGTCCAACTCCGCGGTGCGCTTGGCAAAGCCGCCGAAATGAAATTCCGTCTCGATGCGCCAGTTCCCGCTGTCGCCGCTCTGCAGTTCTCGCACCGCGGCGTCAAGGAACTGACCACCTTTGAGCACCGAGAAACCCAAGGCCCGCCGTCCCGGCGGCAATCCGGCCGCTATCCCGGCCAGCGTGCCGCCGGTGCCGCAGGCACAACAGATCACGTCGAAATCTTCCTCGATCTCGGCTGGCAACTCAGCACATCCGCGTACCGCCAGGGCGTTGCTTCCGCCTTCTGGGAGGAGATAAAACTGTCCAAACTCGCAGTGGAGCGCATCGATCACGGTCGCTCGCGTCTTCTCGCGGTACGTCGTCTTCCGGTCCATATATGTCAAGCGCATCCCGTGCTCCACCGGCACGTAGGTGCGGATTCAGCGGCAAATGCTCCTCGCCACGCACCACCCCGATCGTGCCGAACCCGAAATACGCACCAGCGGCCGCGGTAGCCCCGAGGTGATTGGAATACGCGCCGCCAAAAGTCAGGAGGGTGGTTGCTCCGGACGACCTGGCGAAGGCCAGGTTGTATTTCAACTTCCGCCATTTGTTGCCGGGCATCTCCGGATGGATCAGGTCGTCTCGCTTGACCAACAACCGCAGACCCGCGTCAGCCATTCGCGCATCGCTGAGCTCTTTCACAGGCGACGGCAGACTATCCACCGAGGACTCTCGCGAGAACATCCGGAAGAGCCGCGGAATCACCTTTGTCCGTACGCCAACAGATATAGCCATCTGGACGTACGAGCAGAGCCCGCCCCCGCCGGCAGACCGTAGAGTCCTTCCACGTCATGCACCGCCACTTGGCGCGCGCCAAACCATTCCTGGTTGCACAGAAGGGCAAAACCGGGCCCTACCAAGTCCAATGTAGACCGACCATCCGCTAGTTCCATGTGCGGCAGGCGACGGCCGGGCAACGCGCAAGGGCGATAGCCAGCCGCATCAAGGCCGGTTGGATCGTCGCAACCTGCGGCGAACGAGCCGTAAACCGCGCTGAGCAGCAGCTGATCGTCAATCTGATAGCCACCACGAGCTCGGGCGTTATCACTGGAGATGTCGATGACCTGGCGCGCGATCGGCCGGCGCTCTTGTTCGTACGTGTCAAGTAAACGCTCGGTGGCATCGCCATTGACGACCGCGGCTAGTTTCCACCCGAGGTTGTCCGCGTCGCCAATGCCGGTGTTCATGCCGTGGCCACCGGTCGGCGGGATGGTGTGCGCGGCATCGCCGGCCAGCAAGACCCGGCCCGACCGGTACGCGTCCGCGAGCTGCGCATCCATCCGCCACACCATGGTGTCCTGGACGGTCACCGGCAGGTCATCGATGCCCGCCGCCGTACGGACAAGCTCGGTGCAGCGTTCGGCGCTGAGGTTTTTCTCCGACGGATACTGGTAAATCCACTGGCGGTCGTTGTCGACGGCGAGAAAACCGCCGCCAGCGGCGATGAAATACGAGGCGCTGGCCCGGTCGGCGACGACCTTACCCAGCGGGGCTTCGAAACGTACGCTCAGGAAATGCCCGAGCCCGGTCGGTCCGGACATGGTGATCCCAGCACCGGCCCGCACCACACTGGCCGCGCCGTCACAACCGACCAGCCAGCTCGTCCGCACCGAATGCGTTTCTCCCGTTCGTACGTCACGCAAAACCGCGTCAATCCCGTCGCCGTCCTGGTCATACGACTCCAGCCGCACACCGAAACGTACGCGGTCGCCGGCCCGCCTCGCGAGCAGTGGCTCGAGCACATCCTGGGAGCAGATCAGTCCGGGGGTGGGTGTGACCGCAGGACCTTCAGCCGCGGCGACGCCGGTTCGAGTGAAGTCCGGGTCAACCAGACTTTTGCCGCGAAAGAAGAAAACCGACGACGCCGACAGGCCGGCATCCCGTACGTCGTCAGCTATCTCGCAGCGGCGAAATATCTCCATCGACCGAGCCGAGATGCCCCGCGCTTTGGGGTGCCGAGACGAGCCGGTGCGAGCTTCCACCAGCAGGTGATCAACGCCCTGCGCGGACAACAGAATCGACAGGGTCAAACCGACAGGTCCGCCGCCGACAACGAGCACTGGCGTGGTGGACGGCAACCGCATCTGACCCCCGTAACGTCTAACTGAGACGATTGACGTTATCATGACGGGCTGCTCGCGCTCGCCGCTTTCGCGCTGGGTCTGTGGCGGCCCACTGCGCTAAAGACGCTCGACAATAGTCGCGTTGGCGATGCCACCGGCCTCACACATCACCTGCAGGCCATAGCGACCACCGTTCTGTTCCAGCACTGACAGCAAAGTCGTCATCAGCCGGGCGCCGCTGCCACCAAGCGGGTGGCCGATCGAGGTCGCACCACCATTGATGTTGACTTCGCGAGGTCCGCGCCGGTTTCCTTCTGCCAGGCCAACACCACACTCGCGAAAGCCTCGTTCACCTCGAAAGCATCGATGTCCGACAGCGAAAGACCACCGCGAGCCAACACCTTGGCGGTGGCCGGAATGATTGCCGTCAGCATGTAAAGTGGGTCATCGCCGAGCACCGCGAAGGAATGCAGCCGAGCCCGCGGCCGCAATCCCAGCCGCCGAGCGGGTTCGCTCGACGTGATCAGCACGGCGGCCGCACCGTCATTGATCGGCGACGCATTTCCAGCCGTCACTTTCCAGCCAATGTGCGGGAAACGGGCCGCCCATGAATCCGCATAAAAGGCCGGCTTCAGTCCGGACAGCACTTCGGGAGTGGTTGTCGGACGTACGGACTCATCACGTGAGACCTCGATGAGCGAACCATCCGGACCAGGCACCTTGAGCGGCACGACCTCGCCGCGGCGAACCGGCCATCAGCCCAGGCCGCCGCCGCTTTTGCGTGGCTCTGCGCGGCAAACACGTCCAATTCCTCGCGGGAAAGGTCCCAGCGGGCCGCGATCAGCTCGGCACTGATCCCCTGTGGCACCAGTCCTTCCGGATAGCGCGCGACGACACTGGGGCCGAACGGATCCCGGCCGGCCAGCTGGCTGCCCATCGGCACCCGGCTCATCGACTCCACGCCGGACGCGATCACCATGTCGTACGCACCGCTTATCACGCCCTGGGCGGCAAAATGGATGGCCTGCTGGCTGCTGCCACATTGCCGGTCGACAGTCACGCCTGGCACCGACTCGGGCAACCCGGCCGCGAGTGCCGCCCATCGCGCCGTGTTCATGCTCTGCTCGCCGACCTGCCCGACGGCACCGCTGATCACGTCGTCGACCAGCGCCGGATCGATCCCGGTGCGCTCCACCAGCGATCGGATCGCGTGCGCGTGCAGCTCCACCGGGTGCACCCGGACAGCGCCCCGCCGGGCTTACCCTTGCCGACCGGTGTCCGGACCGCGCGTCGTCGACGATCACCGCATCTGTCATGACCGCATCCTCCTCAGCTCGTAAGTTGGATTTTACAACCCTCTTGTCGCAGCGGCCACCCATCCGGGGACTGGAAGCCGCCGATCCTCTGCTCCAGTAGTTCGGCCAGCCGCAGCGGCGTGCGATCCTCGAACATCGGGCCGATGAGCTGCACTCCCACCGGCAGGCCCGCAGGGGACCGGCCGGCCGGTATGGCGGTGGCGGGCAGGCCGGACAAGGTGGCCAGACCGGCCCAGACGAGCTGGTCGAAGTACGGGTATTCGGCGCCGTCGATGTCGATCCGGCGTTCCAGCAGCTGCGGGTTGTGGTCGTGCGGGAACGCGGGAGTCGGCGTGATCGGACACACCACGGCGTCGAACTCGGCGAAGAGCTGACGCCAGCCGTGGCGGTGCAGTTCGCGACGATTGGTCGCCTCGATCCAGTCGAGGTGACTGAGCACCATTCCGCGCAGCCGCGCCGCATCGAGACTCTGGTCATCCGGGCTCAGCCCGGCGGCACGGGTGCGCAGCTGCTCGTACGATTCGACGGGAAAACGCGCAGCCGAACTCGAAAAAAACAGCATCTGCGTGTAGAGCGTCGCAGCTTCGGTGAGATCGGGCAGCAGGTGACTGTGCCGTTCGACGCGGGCTCCGCCGTCGACCAGCGCGTCGGCCACCCGGTTCACGCCCGCCCGCACAGCGGACCCGGTCGCGATGAGCGGATGCGCGTCCAGGACCAAGACCCGGAAGTCAGCGAGCCGCTGGTGGCGCGCGGGCGGAAGCGTCAGGTCGTACGCGATGCCGTGGGTCAGCGGGTCCGGGCCGGCCATGACGTCCAGCAGGAGCGCGAGGTCGCGGGCGGTGCGCGCCATCGGGCCGGCGACGGCGAGGTCGAGGTCGACCGGCAACGCCGGCGCGGGCGGCGGGACCATTCCGCGGGGCGGGCACCAGCCCGACTGTCGGCTTGTGTGCGTAGATGCCGCAAAAGTGCGCGGGGGTACGCAGCGAACTGGCGAGGTCGGAGCCGATGGACAGCGCACCGAACCCGGCCGCAAGGGCCGCCGCCGACCCACCGGAGGATCCGCCCGACGTACGACTGTGATCCCATGGATTGTTGGTGGTGCCGTAGATTTCGTTGAAACTCTGGATATCTTGCAGGCCCAACGGCACATTGGTCTTGCCGAGCACCACCGCGCCCGCAGCCTCCAGGCGCGACACCTGAAGAGCGTCCTCGGCCGGCATATAGTTCCGGTGCATCGGCATGCCCCAGGTCGTGGGCAGCCCGGCGATGTTGTAGCACTCTTTGACCGTCACCGGTATGCCCAGGAGCGGCCGGTCCTCGCCGCGGTCGCGCGCCTGATCGGCACGCTGTGCGGCGGCCCGCGCACGGCCGAAGGTCCGCACACAGATCGCGTTGATCACCTTGTCGTCCCGCTCGATACGGGCGATCGCTTGGTCGGTCAGTTCCACAGAGGTTACGTCACCGGCACACAATGCGGCCGCGAGTTCTTCGGCTGACTGATAATTCCATTCCATGAATCCGACGCTAGCGGCCGGCCGTCGAGGCCATAAAATACTTTTTCGCGCAACGGGATGGATGTCTCAATTGCCTACTGAGCCGGTAGAAGCAACGAAGGGCCGGTTTCAGCGTGTGCCAGCAACGCTGCACCGACACTTCCGACGCTTCCGACGTGCAGATCGACGACAATCTCGTCGGCGTCCCAAAAGCCGCGCTCGGCGGCTACGGCAGGATGGAGTCGACGTAGCCGCCATCTACCCGTACGGCTCCACCGGTCGTCGCGGAAGCTTGGTGCGAGCTGAGATAGACGACCAGATTCGCGATCTCCGCGGGCTCGATCAGTCGTTGCAACAGCGATTGCGGCCGGTGTTTGCGCATGAATTCACGCTGTGCCTCATCCCATGGCAGCGATCGATCGACCAGCTCGTAGACGAAATCCTCGACGCCGCCAGTGTGGGTCGGACCGGCGATCACCGAATTCACTGTCACGCCACTGCCGGCGGCTTCCTTGGCGAAACCGCGGGTGACCGCGAGCAGCGCGGTTTTTGTTGTCCCGTAATGAATCATCTCGATCGGGATGACAACCGCCGAGTCGCTGGCGACATTCAGGATCCGGCCCCAGCCGCGCGAAACCATGTCCGGCAGGTACGTACGGATCAATCGTACCGAAGCCAACACGTTCACCTCGAAATAGCGACGCCACTCGTCATCGCTGATTTCAAGGGCCGGAACGGCACCGAAAATTCCAAGGTTGTTAACCAGAATATCAACTACAGGCACCGTGGCCGCGACCGCCGCGGCGCCCTCCGCGGTGGCTACGTCACCGGGCGCGGCGATCACCTCGGCGCCATCGACCTCGTCGCGTAAAGCCTGCGCGGACGATTCGACGGTCTCCGGTTTGCGACCGTTGATCGCGACCTTCGCTCCGGCGCGCGCGAGGCCGGCGGCGATCGCCGCGCCGATGCCCTGCGTCGAGCCGGTGACCAGGGCAGTCTTGCCAGTAAGATCCAGGTGCATATGCCGTTGCCATCCTTTCGACCGGTTTGCTCCCACAGTCTCACATGTCACATCGGTTTGATACGACAACTGACCTGGTTACGATGGCGTGCGGTGGGAGGAGGAGCCAAATGGTGGCGACCCGGCTGGACGGTTCGGTCACGATCGACCGGTCCTGGTGGTCCGCGGCCGGCGCTCACGGCGGGCTGCTGGCCAGCCTCGGCCTGCGGGCGATGGAGTCCGCGCGCCGCACGGCGGCCGCGTACGAGCAACCAGTCCGGTCACTGACTACCCATTATCTGGCCAGTGTCGACGAGCGCGCCCTGTCGATCGAGCCGGCTGTGCAGCGGGTCGGGCGTGGCAGCTCGATCGTCACTTTTCAGGCGACTCAAGGCAAAAACGACGGCGATGCTGGGGTCGGCCATGTTCGGGGCGGTACGCCGCGGGCCGAGCCACGCCGGCAGCCCGCCCCCGGACGTGCCAGGTCCCCAAGACAGTGAGCCGGTCATTTATCGGCCCGACCTCGCGCCATTCGCACAGCACGTCGAGGTCCGCGCCGCCACCCCCTCGCGACCATTCCTCGGCGGCGAGGTCGCTGAGCTGACCGGTTGGGTGCGTTTTCTCGACGACCGACCGCTGGACGCGGCGGCGATCGCCATCCTGACTGACATTTTTTGCCGCCGGCGCTGTTCGCGGTCTGGACCGAGGCCAGCCCGGTGCCGTCCGCCGAGCTGACCGTCCACTTCGGATCAGCGCTGGACGCCGGCCCAGCCGACGGATGGGCGTTGGTACGCATCGAAACCCGGGACGCCGGCGACGGATGGGCGATCGACGACAGCACGGTCTGGTCCGCGGACGGCACTGTTCTGGCGCTGGCGCGCGACAAAGCCGGCTCATTATCTCCCGCAAGAACTGGGACTAGCAGCGCGTCGCTTCTGAATTTGGCGATATTTGCTGGTGGGAATCTTCTCAAGTTTCACAGCAGTCAGTCACAGGAGCAACCGCGCCGCCATCCCAACACTCTCGCCCGCAAAGACTTGAACGCGCGCGCTCTATGTTTCGTTGGGGTTATTGTGAAAGTATCCATTTCCTGATTGCCCGTACGCCATCAAACTGTCGGTAGCAGCGGTAGAATTAGTGTCATGGCCGCCGGCGATGACCTCACTGCTCCAGAGCTCTGGAGGTGTGACCCGGACGAGTTGGGTGAGTTGCTGCAGGAGAAAGAAAAAGCGGTCCGGCTGCTGCAGGTCGAGGTGTTGGACATTGTCGCGGCGATCCACCGGGGAAACGTCGGCAAGACGCTCGGGCACCGCAACACCCTGGGCATGCTGCAAGACCTCCTTCGACTGTCCCCCACAGAGGCATCCCGACGCTACAAACGAGCCCTGAACCTGTGCCCCAGCCAAGCCCTCACCGGCGAAACACTCGCACCCACACTCAGTTTCGCCAGTGAGGCGATGCGCCGCGGGGAGCTCGCCGACTCCCAAATCGACACCATTGTTGGGGTCGTGACCAGGCTCCCGGCCAGGGTAAACATCAAAGACCGTGAGGAAGCTGAAGCGTCCCTGGTGGAGCACGCGAAACGGTACGCCGCACCCGGCCTAGCCAAAGTCGGCAGGCGCATCCACGACCACCTGGACCCCGACGGACCCGCGCCCTCCGAACACGAAAACGAGACACCACGCCGCGAACTATCCCTCCACACCGGCACAGACGGACGCCTCAACTTCACCGGCTCCTTCGACAGTGAAACCGGCACCCTGTTCAGCGAGATCCTCAGCCCACTGGCCAAACCACGGCCCGCTGAGAACGGTACCCCTGATCAGCGGTCAGTGTCTGAGCGCAACGGGGACGCGCTCGCGGAAGCGTTGAATCTGATCGCGGACTCCGGGAAACTCCCCACCCAGGGCGCCGAGCGGCCACATCTCACCATCACCATCAACTGGGACATGCTCCGAGACCGCCTCGGAGTCGCCTACCCACACAGCGGCGCACCCATCTCCCCCGAAGGCGTCCGCCGGCTCGCGTGCGACGCGGACATCATCCCGATCATGCTGGGCAGCGACAGCGTACCGCTGGACGTCGGACGCAACGAACGACTCATCACACCAGCCCTACGCAAAGCCTTGATAGCACGAGACAAAGGCTGCGCCAGATGCGGCCGACCACCCCGCTGGACACGGGGGCACCACGTGCAGCACTGGGCCGATGGTGGGCATACTTGCCTTGACAATTGCGTGCTCCTGTGCGACCGGTGCCATCGTTTGGTGCACCACGGCGGCTGGGACGTACGCATTGTTGACGGAATTGTTGAATTCCTACCGCCCGCGTACGTTGACCGCGAACGAAGACCCATCCGCGGCATTAACCAGCTCGCCGCATAAACATCTACCTGGCCGCCGGGCACCACCACGCCCGGCGGCCCACAACCCTGCAGACGAGCCATCGCCTTCACACCTTTGTTGTATGGGGCCGTTCCCTGGTGCGGCCAGACGGCTTCTGAGCGCCGGAGCCACCGTGCCAAATAGCAGACCGACCACTAGATGATCTATTCCAAGGGGTGGCGCCGTGCGGACGTGAAGCGAGGGTGTCCATGATCGTTTTGTGACGAACAACCTGGACACCGTCGCGACCACACTCTATGTCAAGGTCGATGACCTGCTCAAAGAGTCCCCTGACCTGGCGCCTTGGCGTCCTGTGGTTGGTATTGCTCCCAAGCTCAGCGATGCCGAACTGGTCACTCTGGCAGTTATCCAAGCTTTGCGTGGGTTCACCTCCGAATCCCGATGGTTGCGTTTTGCCCGAGCCCACATGAGGCATCTGTTCCGGTACCTGCCTCAGCAGTCTGGCTACAACAAGCGGCTCCGCGCGGCAGCCGAGCTGATCAGGTCGGCGATCCGCGTGTTGTCCATGGACACCACGCTGTGGACTGATGACGCGTGGGTCGTGGACTCCACCCCGGTGGAATGCGGACGCTCGAAGGAACGGTGAAGCGCTCGGACCTGGCTGGATGGGCCGAGTACGGCTACTGCGCCTCACATTCGCGCTACTTTTGGGGACTGTGCTTGCATCTGGCGTGCACCCTGGGCGGTTTACCGGTCGGATTCGCGTTGACCGGCGCGAAGGCCGACGAACGCCAACCCCTGCTGGAGATCTTCCATCTCGACCCACCTTGACCGCCGATCGCCCCAACCAGACCCTGATCGGGGACAAGAACTACTTCGGCACCGAATTTCGACATCCTGCTCAGCCAAGCAGGGCTGCGCCTGCTATGTCCCGCGCGCAAAGGCGAACCCGAACGAGCCGGTTCAGCCCCCTACGCCAAACTGTCGAATCGATCAACCAGACCCTCAAAGGCCAGCTTGACCTGGAACGACACCGCGGCCACACCCCCAACGGGGTGATCGTGCGAGTCCTACAACGCATCCTGGCCCTCACCACCGCAATCTGGCACAACGACAAGGCCGCACAACCCATCAAACGATATCTCTGATCGCATACGACCACTGAACCCTCGGAATAGGTCATCTAGAGATGCCGGCCTTGATAGACGCGCAGAGTCAACGTGGTCATTTCCAGCACTGGCACTGAAACTCCGAGCCCGCGCGCACGTTCGACAAGGTCTCCGAAAATAGCCTCGACCTCAATCGAATTGCCGTCAACCAGGTCGCGATAAAGCGATGACGTGAAGGACGAGCCGGCCTGGGTCAGCATCGTACGGGCAAAGGCGGGATCGGCCGGATAGCCGGCGACGGCCGTTATCGCGAAACATTCAGCGATGACGGCTTCGACGAAATCGATCCCGCCAGGTGCTGCCACCACGTCGCCCACAGTTCCCCGCGGCAGGCCGGTCACCGCGCCCGCAGCTGCGATGAATGCCCATTTCGCCCACATGTCGGCATTAATGGTTTTCGACAACCCGGTCGGAAAGCCAGCGCCGCTCAGTTCCTTGTGTACGTCCGCCAATCGCGCCGGTGCCGGCTCGCGCGTGCGCCGTATTCCAGGCTCTGCAGGTCTGCCAGCCGGACAATGTCACCATCCGGGCTGATGCTGGTCGCGACTTTCGCGACACCGCCCAGAACCGCATCCTCGCCAAACGCCGCGACGAGCGCATCGATATGCCTCATGCCGTTCAGAAACGGGATGATCAGCGTGTCCGGCCCAACCGCCGGGTACATGTCCGCTATCGCCGCGTCAAGCGCGGTCGCTTTCACCGAAACCAGCACCAGGTCGTACGGGCCGTCGATCTCGCCCGCCAGCACCAGCCGCGGCGTCACCACCGTGTCCTCGCCGAGGCCGGTGATCCGCAGGCCGCGGCCATGCAGAGTACGCGCGCGAGCCGCCCGTACCAGGAACGTCACGTCCCGTCCCGTCCCGCCGCGGCGAGCCGACCGCCGAAGAACCCACCGGTCGCACCGGCGCCTACCACCAGAATCCGCATACCTGTGACAAACCGCGATCAGCGCCGGATTCTTCCCGACCCGGCCGCGACCCGCAGGGCCTTGCTCTGTCGCACCATCAGGTCGATGTCGTCGGAGAAGTTGTCGAAGCTGGGCACCAGCGATGCCGCGAGGCTGTGCGCGGTCGCCGGATCGCGCTCTCCGAGGATCCGCAGAAGCTCGTAATCCTGCAGACCGTCGCGTGTGGACAGCCCGCGGACACTGCTGCGCACGGTGTTGTGCGCTGGGTCCGGATAGACGATATAGCCGTCGCCGGGGCGCGCCTCATTTCCACCGGTGCCGGTGTATCCCGTCTCCGCCCAAGCGTTGTAGCCCCAGTGAAAGAAGCCGGTCAGGCCGGCCGCGTAATTTCCCCACGAAATCTCCTTCGCCGCGTAATGCGGCATGGTCGACATTCGATCCAGCCAGCCAGCGCCCGGATCCGCACAGTAACCGCAGGTATAACTCCAAACCTGCTCGCCGAGCGCCTGCCGGTCGGCATAGAAGCCGGGGTCTGAGGTGTAGTTCTGCACGCTGGGGATCCAGATGTCGACGCTTCCCGCGTACGAACCCTCGTCCGCGTTGATCGCGTCCTGAGTAGTGGCGATGCTGCCAAAATACGATCGATAGAGGTTCACAGTGGATGCGAACGCGGCCGGGTTGGCCGGTTCGTCGCTGATCGACTGATACCACATCGCGGTCCAGCCTTTCGTGTCCAAATGACTTTTGAGCGCTGGGATGTACTGGTTCAGCCAGCGGTTCGCGGCGGTCGAGCCGACCGGCGCGAGCACGATGTGGCGGTTGGCGTCAATGATCCAGACGCTCGAGGAATTTCCGCCCGGCCCGGCATTGAGCAGCGATCCTCCGCGCAGCGACCGGATCGATCCATCGGCGAGAAACGTCTGCACGAATCTGTCGAAAACCCTCCAGTCAAAGGAATACTTCGAGCCCACCAGCCGGGTCTGTCCACCCAGGAGCGTGTCGATCGGTACGTGCACCTGGTTCTGTCGCTCCGACTTCATTTCCCGGGCAATATTGCCGATCAACGTCCACCACTGATCCGAGTAGCGGGTGTAGCCGTACTGATTGTGGATGTCGTCACCAATCACCGAGGCGTCGGCATCGCTGTAGTCGTCGAAAAAACGCGCTCCAGGTGCCGGAGGTGTACGTGCTGTCAATCGCATCCGGGACCGTCACGTCGTAGACCGTCAGCGCGATCGGGAAAGTGGTGTTCCCGCTGATTGTGTTCACCGTGACCGAGCCATTGTACGCACCGGCGGCCTGGTTCTTGGGAACATAGACCGTCACGAAGATACCCTGTGTGGTGTTCCCCGGCACCGTGACCCAAGGGTCGTTGCTCAGCGGATCAGGCACCGCCGTACCAGAACCGGTGGGATCGTAATACTGCTGGAGCCGGTAAGTGAGGTCGCCGCTCCCGATCGTCCCGGCGCCCGTAAGATCGGTGAAGGTCACCGACTGGATCGTGAACTTCGACGTTCCGCGCAGCAGAATCTGATACGACTGGAATTCGTTGCGAGCCGCATCCCAGCTAACCATGGTTGACGCCGCCCGGGGCTTTGCGCTCTGTTGCAGGACAGTCTCGTAGGGCGTAGCGGTCCACGACACCATCGCGGTCTGTGGTTGCACGCCCGAGAGGGACACCGCCGCGAGCGCAGTGGCGATCAACAGTCTCGTCATGATTTCTCCCCACTGGCGGTTCAGTCGGGGTGGATCATGCCGGTAAGCGCGACTGCGGACAAGAGCAGTTGTCAGTTTTCAGCGAGAGCGCAACACAGCCGCCACCTCGGGGATCCGGTTCCGGTAGCCGGAAAGCAGAACTTTGGCCGTGGAGACCGAATCCACCAGTGGATGAACCGCGAACGCCGTCAACGCCACCGATGCCGAACCACTGCGGGCCGCTTCGATCGTCAACTGCTCGGCCGCCTTCACCTGTTGCACCAAGCCCAACTGATCTCCGGCCAATGGGCTGGTCGCGAGCGGGTGCGGACCGTTCGCGTCGACGGTGCACGGCACCTCGACGACCGCCCTCGGGCGCCAGTCCGGGCACCGCGGATCCGTTGCGTACGTTCAGAATCATCGCGGTCCGCTCGCCGCGGGAAATGGCCGCCATCAAGGCCAGCGCGACGCCTTCGTAGCCGCCGCCAGCGATGTCTTCCTTGTCCCTGCCCGGATCGGTCTCAGCCCGACTCTCCGCCATGTAGGTGGCGTCTCTTTCTTCCCTTACGCGGCGCCATTCGGCCAGCGCCTTGGACGGTTCTTTCGCCACCGCGTTGTAAAAGTCTCGCTGCTGGCGGAGCAGGAATTCACCGCGAGTAGCCGGCGAGCCCTTGATCGAGGCGACCGCGTCCCGGGTGAAGTAGTAATAGTAGAGATATTCGTTGGGAATGCAGCCAAGCGCGGCGATCCAGTCAGCGCCGAACAGCCGGCCCTCCTCGATGGTGGCCAGCGCGTCCGCATCAGCCACCAGAGACGGCAGCACATCGGCGCCATCGAAGGAAAGCCGGCGCAGCCAGCCGAGGTGATTCAAGCCGACATAGTCCGCCGTGGTCAGGTCAGGATGGAGATCAAGCGCTCGGGCGGCCCGCCGGCTCAACCCGATCGGCGAGTCGCAGATGCCCACCACCCGATCGCCCAGGACCTGTTGCATCGCCTCGGTGATCATGCCGGCCGGGTTGGTGAAGTTGATGACCCATGCCCGCGGACAAAGGGCGGCGACCCGCTCGGCCACCTGCAGGGCGACCGGCACGGTCCGCAGCCCGTACGCGAGCCCGCCCGGCCCGGTGGTTTCCTGGCCAAGCAAGCCAAGATCCAGCGCCACCCGCTCGTCCGCGGTGCGCCCTTGGAGGCCGCCGACCCTGATGGCGGAAAACACGAAGGTCGCGTCCCGCAAACGCTTCGTCCACATCCGTGGTCGTTCGTACGACCGGCGGCTTTTCGTATTCTCGACCCATTTGGTCGAGCACCTGGCCGATCGATCGCGGTCAGCCGATCGACGCTGACATCGTACAAAGCGACTTCGGTGACTCGCCGCTCATGGGTGTCTCGCAGCAAAGCGCCGTAAACCAGCGGCACCCGGAACCCGCCGCCGCCCAGAATGCAGAGTTTCATCCGGTCACAACCTCCACGCCGGCCGCGGCACACGTCCGTAACGTGGAATCGTCGGCACCCTCATTGGTCACGATCATGTCGATGTCAGCGGCTCCACAAACCCGCAAGGCGCCGGTGCCGGGAAAATTTGTGTCGGTCCGCCAGCAGCACGTTTTTTCTTCGCCGCGGCCACGATAGCCCGCTTCACCGGCACCTCGACCAACGTGGTGTCCAGGATCTGACCGTCCGGCCGGACCCCGCTGGTGCTCAGGAACGCGATATCGGCACTCACCTGCCGCAGCGCGTCCTCGGCCAGCACCCCCACCAGCGAATGGTACGGCCGGCGGACGAGACCGCCGAGCAGGATCAGCTCGATGTTCTCCGCCTCCCGCAACACATCGAAGGCGGCGAGGTTGCCGGTGATCACGGTGATCCGGCGACACATGAGCAGCTGCGCCAAATACATCGCAGTGGTGCCCACGTCGAGCAACACCACGTCACCGTCGGCGACCAGTTCGACGGCTCGCCGGGCGACCGCCTGTTTGTCCGCGGTGTCCCTGGCGGCGACCGCCGCGAACGGCATTCGCTCGTCGACGTCGTCGGCCACGTGCGCACCGCCGTGCACCCGGATGAGCGTGCCTTCCCGGTCCAACTGGGCGAGGTCGCGCCGGACGGTGGACGAACTGACCTTGAGCGACCGGGCCAGCTCCCGCACTTCCGTGGTGCCTTCCGCACGCAGCCGGCGGACGATCTCCGCATGGCGTTCGTGCTGCAGCATGCCGGCGACCATACCAGTCACAAACGCGCACAACCAGCCGCAGTCGCGCATGTACGCTCAGCAACAGGTTGTCACATTGCACGTATCCGGTTAGTGTTGCGCAAGTTCAAGAACATGAATGGAGAGTTGCCGGCCGATGTCCGAAGGTGCGTACGATCCGCTGGGCGACAGCCGCCACCCGGACGACCCGGACATCGACGTTTTCCTGTCCGGAACGGTCTTTCTCGACATCGTCTTCACCGGTCTGCCCAAGATGCCCAGCGCCGGCACCGAAGTCTGGGCCGAGGGCATGGGGTCCTGCCCGGGCGGGATCGCGAACCTGGCGATCGCGGCGAGCCGGCTCGGCCTTCGGACCTCGCTCGCGGCAGCTTTCGGCGACGACGACTACGCCGACTTCTGCTGGCGAACGCTGGACGAACAGGAAAGCGTGGACCTGTCGCGGTCCCGCCGGTTCGAGCACTGGCATTCGCCGGTCACCGTATCGATGGCCTGTGCCGGCGACCGAAGCATGCTCACGCATGGCCACGAATCGCCGCTGCCAGCCAATCTGATGATTGGTCAGCCACCGCGTTCGCGTGCGGTCATCTGCGATCTGACCGCACCGGACACCCTGGGCAGCGCGGCGGAAAAAACTCGTGGGCGGAGTTGTCCCGCACCGACGGCGCCCTGGTTTTCGCCGACGTGGGCTGGGATCCAACCGGTATGTGGTCCAGCCAGATGCTGGATCAGCTCGGTTACTGCCACGCTTTCCTTCCCAACGCTGGCGAAGCGATGGCCTACACCCGTACGGACAGCCCCCAGGAAGCGCTTTACACGCTGGCCGACCGGGTTCCGCTCGCGGTGGTCACCAACGGCGCCGAGGGCGCGATGGCGATCGATTCCACCACCGGCGAGGAAGCGCACGTGCCGGCGCCACGAGTGACCGCGCTGGATCCGACCGGCGCCGGCGATGTTTTTCGGCGCCAGCATGGTGTTGGGCACGTTGTCGGGCTGGCCGCTGCAAAATCGGCTCGCGTTCGCGTCGGCCTGCGCGTCCCTGGCCGTCCAGCAGTTCGGCGGATCGCTGGCCGCGCCCGGCTGGGGCGACATCGCGGACTGGTGGCACAGCGTAAGAGACCACGGCAGCCGGGACGCCTATCACACGTCTTTGGTGCGCCGGTACGGATTCCTCGACGAGTTGGTGCCGACCGTGCCGGTCGGCGCGGTCCGGCGGGCCGCCGCGACCATCGCGCGCTACGCCGACGTTGCTCAGGTGCCGTAACCGCAGACGAAGGGAAACCCATGTCGCTGCAGCGAAAGATGCGACTGGCCGTGGTGGCTGGCGCCGCGATGGCGATAGCGGCGGCATGTGCTCCACCCGGCTCCGGCGGCCCCACTGGGCAGTCCTCGGACCGCCCGGCCGGCAGCATTTCCACTGACCCGGCCAAAGCCGGCCAGGTGACCCTGAACGTCTGGGACCAGGAAGTCCGCGGCGGCCAGAACGCCGAGGTCGCCCAGTTGAACAAGGAGTTCCAGGCAAAATATCCCAACGTCAAGATCGTTCGTACGTCCAAAAGCTTTTCGGACCTGAAAAACGACTCTCCGGCTCGCGCTCTCCGGCAGCAATCCACCGGACGTCGTCGAGGCGAACCAGGGCTATCCAGACATGGTGACCTTCGTCAAGGCCGGCATGCTCACCTCGATGGACGGCTACGCCGGCGTTTACGGCTGGGACAAGCGATATCCGAAAGCACTGCTTGACCTCAACCGAGTGAGCGCGGACGCGAAGCACTTTGGTACGGGCAAGCTTTACGGCATCTCGCAGCAGGGCGAATTCGTCGGTGTCTACTACAACAAGGCGCTGCTGACCAGCCTCGGCCTGAAGCCGCCAACCACCTGGGCCGAGTTCACCGCGGATCTGGCGACCATCAGGACAAAAGGCCAGCTGCCGATTCAGTTCGGCAACCTGGACAAATATCCGGCGATTCACACGTACGGCGTGATCCTCAGTCAGCTGGCTGGCAAACAGTATGTTCGCGACCTGGTTTTGGGCACCGGCAAGGCGTCCTGGACAGACCCACGAGCCATCCAGGCCGCGCAGGTGCTGCAGACCTGGGCGAAGAGCGGCTATTTGACGCCCGGCGCCAACGGCCTCGGATATGACGACGCCGCCAAACAGTTCGCCGCCGGTAAGGGCGTTTTTCCTGCTCACCGGCACGTGGGAGGCGGCCGACCTGAAAGGCCCGATGGGCGACAAGCTCGGCCTGATGCCACCACCACCGGCCAGCGCCGGCGGCCCGATCACCACCATGGGCGGCGAAAGTCTCGCGTGGGCCATCACCAGCAAGTCCAAACACCCGGACGTTTCCGCCGCATACCTGAACTTCCTGACCAACCAACACGCGTCCGACGTGATGACCCAGACCGGCAACCTGCCAGCGGTGCCCGGCCCGGCCGCCGCCGCGTTGCCCGCCGGCAGCCCTGAAGGACAGCTGGTGGCGGGTTGGCAGCAGATCAGTGCGAACGACGGGCTCACGCCCTATCTGGACTACTCCACGCCGACCTTCTACGACACTTTGACCGCCGCGCTGCAAAGCCTGATCGGTGGCCAGACGACGCCACCGCAGTTCACCCAGACGCTGCAGAAAGACTACGGCACCTTCCACCAGTCGTAAGGCGGCCATGACCGACACACCGCGATTCCGGTCGCCGACACCGCAAAACCGCCGGCCCGGCCACCAAAGCAGTGGCTGGGCGGGCGGTATCGTCGGCGTGCGCCAGGTGAGCCGCGAGCCATCGGCTACCTGTACGCGGCACCCGCTCTCGCGCTTTTCGCCGTCCTCATCCTGGTGCCGTTCGGGCAGGCCATCTGGTATTCGCTCTATAACTGGGACGGCCTGTCGGTGGCCACCTGGGCTGGCGTGAGCAACTACACCGCACTGGTCACCGATCCCAGCCTGCGCGGACCGTTCGTACACGCGCTGATTCTGTTGATTTTCTATGCTCTGCTCCCCATCCTGGTCGGACTGCTGCTGGCCGCGGCGATGTCCAGGGTGCGGATCCACGGCATGACCTTCTTTCGGACCGTGCTGTTTCTCCCGCAGGTGCTGGCGATGGTCGTTGTCGCGCTGTCCTGGCGGTGGATCTACGCACCGCAGGGCCTGCTCAACAATGTTTTGGACGCGATCGGCTGGGTGCGTTGGCGCGACCCTGGTTGGGCGACTTCCAGCTCGCCCTGCCGGCGGTGGGTCTGGTCGGTACGTGGGTCGAGTTCGGCCTCTGCATGGTGCTTTTCCTGGCCGGCTGCCAAAAGATCCCGCGGGAGCTGTACGAGGCGGCCCGACTGGACGGCGCCGGCCCGTTCCGCGAGTTCCTGGCCGTCACTTTGCCCGCGCTGCGCCCGGAAATCGCGGTGGCCGCGACCCTGACCATCGTGGCCGGGCTGCGCAACTTCGACCTTGTCTACATCACCACCGGCGGCGGCCCCGGCGACGCGACCGCGGTGCCCGCCTTCGAGGTTTACCACCGTGCTTTCGAAACCGGTCAGGTTGGCTCTGCGGCCGCCGTCGGGGTAAGCCTCGCGGCGCTGATTTTCGTGCTGACCGTGGTGGTTTCCCGGGCGATCGAGGGACGGCAGTCGTGACGGGCAGATTCGAGCGGGTGATGACGTACGCGATTCTGGCGGTCTTCAGCGCGATCGATCGCGCTCGTTCCGGTGCTCGGTGTGCTGTCCACCGCCTTTTCCGACCCCCAGTCACTGAACACCGGGGGTTCGCGCTGCCCGATGGGTTGCACTGGGCCAACTTCGCGCAGGCCTGGACGCGCGGTCACTTCAGCAGCTATCTGCAGTCGTCCATCATCGTCTCGCTGACCGTGGTGATCGCCTCCGCGGTGCTGTCCACCCTCGCCGCGTACGCCTTCGGGACCATGCGTTTTCCTGGCTCCTCGGCACTTTTCTATCTCTTCCTGATCGGGCTCACCCTTCCCGAGGAAGCACTGGTCATCCCGCTCTATTACGACCTTCGAGGCTTCGGGCTCACCGACACGTACTGGGCGCTGATCCTGCCGCAGACCGCGCAGTCGATCGCCTTCGGGACCTTCTGGATGCGGGCGTTTTTCCGCGGTTCGCACGGTTCGCTGGTGGAGGCCGCTCGCATCGACGGTGCCAACAGCTGGACAACACTGTGGCGAGTGCTGGTGCCGGCCGGTCGACCAGCCATCACCACCATGGTCGTCATCACTTTCATGTGGACCTGGAACGAGTTCCTGCTGGCCCTGGTGATGGTCACCTCGGACAGCCTACGGACCGTCCCACTCGGCCTGGTCTTCTTCCAAGGCCAGCACAGCTCCGACTTCTCGCTGCTGGCCGCGGCCGCCGTCCTGGTCGCCTTGCCGGTAGTCGTCGTCTACATAGCACTCCAGCGCCGATTCATCGAAGGCATGCTTTCCGGCGCTGTCAAGGAATAGGCACCGCAGTTTCATCCACATAGCAGCATTTCGGACGCTAGGAGTCTCGGATGCGTGTGCCCAAAAGCCTGTTGACGGCTGCCCTCACCACAGCTGTCCTCCTCACCCTCGGCTTGCCCGCGGCAACAACAGCGGCGGCCAGCCCCCACCATCCCGGCCACGTCGACGTGCTCTTCATCGGGGCACACCCCGACGACGAGGCCGGCAACCTGGCCACTTTCGGTCAATGGAAGGAAAATCAGCATGTCACGACCGGTGTCATCACCGTCACCCGCGGCGAAGGTGGCGGGAACGCGGTCGGCCCCGAAGAAGGTCCGGCGCTCGGCCTGATCCGGGAAGCAGAGGAACGCAGGGCGGTCGGGATGGCCGGCATCACCGACGTGCACAACCTCGACAAGGTCGACTTCTACTACACCGTTTCGGCGCCACTGAGCGCGACGGTGTGGAACGAGCAGCAGACCTTGGAGAAGATCGTCCGGCTGGTACGGGAAATCCAGCCAAAAGTAATCGTCACGATGAACCCGTCACCGTTCCCTGGGCAACACGGCAACCATCAGGAGGCTGGCCATCTCGCCATCGACGCCTTCTACGCAGCCGCTGACCCGACGGCGTTTTCCAGCCAGCTCAGCAAAGAGCGGCTCAACACGTGGCGGACGGCGCGGATCTTCAGCGCTGGCGGCGCTGGCAGCGGCCCAGCAGGTCCCAGCTGCGCTGCGACCTTCGTCCCGACGGATCCGACCGCACAGATTTTCGGTGTCTGGACAGGCACTCAGTCTCCGGCGCACCGGAAAAGCTGGGCGCAAATCCAGCGAGACGCTTCCCGCCAGTATCTGACCCAGGGCTTTGGCACCCAGCCACCGACCGTTTCGACCGATCCCACCCAGCTGGGCTGCGAAACCTTCACCCAGATCGACTCACGGGTGCCGTACGACCCGCACAGCACCGCGACAAGCGCGATGCTGCAGGGAGCTACCCAACCGGCGCCCGGAGGATTGCCACTGGGCACCGAGTTTTCCCTGACCACATCGACCTTCCAGGTCTCCCCCGGCAGGCCTTTCACAGTCACCGCACACTTTTCTCCGCTACCGCACGCGAAAGTGAGCCTCACCTTGCCGGCCGGTTGGACCGCGACCACCACCGGGGCGACGACTTTCACCGTTACCCGCCGGCGGCAACCGCGGCTGTGAGCACCCGGGCCACCATTGGCGGCACGCTGACTTCGGGGCGTACGAGCGGAACAACCGCCCGAGCCGTCGCGGTCACCGCGGCTGTCACGGCGACCCAACAACTGCTCCCCCAGGTCGCGGATTTCCAGGCCTGGGCCACCAAAACCGGCGTTCCGCAACTGCTCGGCTTCGTCAAGCCAGTGCTCACCCTGGCCAGCGGCGGCAGCCGGCCGGTGGCGATTTCGGTGACGAACAACAGCACCAGCGTGCAGTCCGGCACGGTGACCCCGCAACTGCCGGCCGGATTCACCGCGGACGTACCGTCCAAGCCGTACGGCAACCTCGCGCCAGGCGCCACTGGCACGGTCACTTTTGCCGTACGGAACAGCGATCCGAGCCTGCCCACCGCCAACCGGGGCGGTGTCGGTGGCGACTATGACTACCCGATCACCACGTCGTCGTCCGGTGCGAGCGACACCGCACACGCCGCGCTCGAGCTCGTACCCACCACGACAATCCCGCAAGCGAGCAGCACACCCACCGTGGATGGGAGCGCCGAACCGGGTGAATATCCAGGCGCCACACTGGATCTTTCTCGCCGCTGGGAAGGTGACGCCTGTACGTCCGCGGCCGACTGTTCCGGCAGCGCACAGGTTTCGTGGTCCAATGACGCGCTGTATTTCCTCGTCCACGTCACCGACGACACGCTCGGAAAACAAGTGGACCCCACCGACTGCAAGCGGCACTGGCGGACCGACTCGGTGGAAATCACCCTGGATCCGCGCGGCACCTCGGAAAACACGTCCACCACTTTCAAGAGCGGCATCTTCCCGGTCACCAGCGGTGGCCCGGCCTGCTTTGAGCGGGACGCCGACAACCATCAGGGGCCAGGGTCCGACACCGCGCCCGGAATGCAGGTCGCCGCGAAGATTTCCAGCCCGTACAACGGCTACACCCTGGAAGTGAAGATCCCACTGGCCGACCTGCCGGCCGCGGTGGACCCGGCGCACCTCGGGATGAACATTCTCATCTATGACTCCGACACCCAGGACCTCACTGGCCAGACCCCGGCTGGCGTGGTCACCTTTCGGTGGCGTACAAGGAGATCCATATCGCTGGGGAGTGGCCACAGTGGACGGTTACACCGCACCGCCGGGCCGCCCGATCACCCCGACCCCGCCGGTGATCCCGGCCACCGCTGCCTCCAGCCTGGACTCACCGCAGTCGATCCTTCAGTCGGCCACCATCGGCGTCCCCCTGGCCGGCGGCCCGGCCGCGGCTCGCTCGCGATCCGCCCAGACCGCCTTCCTACGAAAAGACACGGTGACGGCGCTGCTGGCCCCCACCGGCGCGGGCACCGCACACATTTTCGTCTATGACCCCACGCACGGGACTCTCGCGTCGACGACGATCGCTGTTTCCGGTGCGGGCGTACGAACCGTCCGCCTCCCGGTCACGCCGGCCAAAATCACCGCGCAAACCCGTGTCCTTGTCGCCTTCGACGCCGGCACATCCGGCACCACCAGCAGCGCCCTCAGAATTTTCAGAACCTAGGGCGTGTCTCCTCATTCCAGGTGGATGAGGGTCGAGATCCAAGCGTCGTCTGCCGGTGCCGGGCGGTCGCCTTCATACCGTTGTTGTATGGGGTGATCGCCCGGTGCCGGGTAGCGTGGGGGCATGACCGACGTGATCATTCTGCATGGAGCTTGGCATCAACCCGCTCACTTCGATGCCCTTGTCGGGCTGCTGCGCTCACGAGACCTGAGCGTGGAGGTGCCTGACCTCTACGAACTTTCGCTGGACGACAGCACTGGCCTGGTCGAGGACATCGTCGCTGCCGCCAACCGGCCGCCGCTGGTGCTCGGACATTCTTTTGGTGGCGTCACCGCCGGAACGGTCAACGGTGCGCAAAAACTGATCCTGCTGGCCGGTTGGCTTCTCGATGTCGGCGAATCGCCGGCCCAGCTCATCGCCCAGGTCGCGGCGAAACCGGCGCCCCGCCGGCGGGACTTGTCGCGACGCCCGACGAAAACGGCCGGCTCCGGCTCGATGTCGCCGATGCCAGGAAGAACCTTTACGGCGACGTCGACGAACCCACCGCTCAGCGCGCGATCGAACTGCTCCGCCCGGAGCCGCCGTCCATTTTCGGGGCTACCCCGAGCCGCGTCAGTTGGCACGACACTCCGTCGCTCTATGTGGTGGGAAGCGACGACCGTGCATTGGCCGCGCCCCTTAGCAGCCGTTTCGCGGCCCGTTGCACAATTTCCGAGACCTGGGACACGAGCCACTCGCCCTACCTGAGTCATCCGGTCGCTGTCGCCGAACTGGTTCAGCGACAGCGGCAAAGGACCTAGGCCAATGTGATTTGGCTTGCCGTGTTGGACGAAGGGCCGTAGACAAAGGCGCGTACGCGATAGGTGGCGGTCTTCTCGTTCGGGAGGATCACCACCCCGCATGAGTTGATGTTCTCCTCGAGCACCTGGACGACCCGAAAATCGGCGCTGCCAGCGGGTTTCACCTCCACCAAATAGCCGGACTCGTCGCTGGCGCGGTCCGTCCAGGTGAGCTTGATGCCGTTCGCGTTCATCACGGTGGCCTTCAGATCCGTCGGCGCGCCGCCGCCCTGGACCGACCGAGGGGCCACCGCTGGCTGCCGCACGGTCCGTGGCTCGGCCCAGATGTGGTCCTGGGCTTGGGTTTTGTCGTCGTAGTCACCCGGCGGGAGCGTACGAGTGATCGCCGCGGTGGTCGGCCCCCGTAGTACGGCACAACGCGATAGTAAAAAAACGCCGTCTGCGGGATGAGGTCCCGATGGTCGTACGACATTTGGCCGGGTGGCAGGAAACCCAGGATCGTGTACGGGCCGGCCGCCGCGTTCGCGAACTCGACAATGCGGCCGGCCGGGGTCGGACCACGGTCGCGCCAAGCCAGCTTGATGTCGACGGGCGGGACCAAAGTGGCGGTGAGCGACACTTTCGGTGCGGTGGTGGCCGTGTCGGCGCAGCCCGCCGTCACGGCCACCACCAGCACGAGGGCGACTGCCCAGAGTCGAGTCATGTCTTACTACTGGTAGGCAAAAGCCAGGTTGCTCCACACCACGGTGATGGGTCCACTGCCGCTGGAAGTGCGGTAGGCACCGACCTTGTCGTAGTAATTGCCACCATCGGGCGCCGACTCGGTGAACTTCAACGATCCGTTGATGTAAACCTGAAGTTTGCTGCCCACCGTGTGAATCGTCTGCACCGCGACTGTGGTTCCCACGGTGGCGCCAGAAGCGACCGTGGCACCACCCTCCACGGAGTAGAGTCGGCCGCCGTTTTCCACCGCCAGCAGAAAGAACGGCCCAACATCGTCGTGGAAGGTCTGTTTCAGGCTGATCCGCGAACCACCCATGCTGGTGATCCGGAAGGAGCCCTGGAACCGGCGTTGGCCGCTGGAATAGTCGACATACCGCCGCTCGGCGCGATCGTATCCGCTGGTCGACGTGCAGCTGAGGTGGAAGGTCAGGCCGCTGACCGTGCCACAGCCCTGCTGCTGGACCGTGTACGACGGCGAATAGGTCGCCAGGCAGGCAGGTGCGCCGCCGCCGCGGCGGCGGCTGGCGCGACCACCAGAACCAGACCAAAAGCCATCATGCACGCGACCACTGCGCGTTGCTTCACCGACATTCGTTCCTCCTTGAGCCCAGTAATGTTCACTTACGTGAATGGCTTCGCAGATAAGAACGTGTTCAATGGAGCATTAAGCTACTTGTGGCATATGCCTCTGTCAACGCCCAATAACCGCGTACGAGCGCTCGACCACCAGATCCCAGTCCGGCACGGTCGCTTCCGGGTCGGTGAAGGAGTCAAATCTTGTCGTCTGTTGGAAAGCCGGCAGTTGGTAGAGCTCGCGCGCGTACGCCCAAAGATGCGGATATTCCGGCAGTCCCGGGTTGATCGTACGAGCTGCGTTCGCGCCGGCGTCGTACCGAACCAGCGTCACCCACAGCCGGATGTCCGCTTCGGTGAGCTGGGATCCCAGCAGGTAGCGCGATTTCGCCAAGCGCGCGTCGAGTTCCGCGTACGCGTCAAGCAAAATCGTACGAGCGGCCGGGTCTGTGAGCGCCGCGCCAACGTTCTTGTTCACCGCTGGCCCGAGCCAGCGATCTAATTCCTCGATTTGTTCGCGAAGCGACTCCGGATAGGTTTCGACGCCATTCGACCACTGCCCGAACTGGGTGGCGAAGTCGACGCCGATCGTGGCGAAATTGTTGCTGACAAGGCGATTCGTGCGCCGGTCCCACAGCGCCGGCACTGAGACGTGCCCGTCGAAACCGGGTTCGGTCGCCTCGTACGCCTGCCGGAGCAGGGTGAATCCGTTGACTGGATCGGGGCCGTGCTTTTCCCGGAAGGCCCATCCCCGGGCGTCCCGCTCATCGTCCACATAGGACACGCTGACCACGTCCCGCAGGCCGAGCAGGGCCAACTCGATGGTGGTGCGCTGCGCCCAGGGACAAAACCAGCCGGCGTAGAGGTGATAGCGGCCCGGCTCGGCGGCGAAGCCGCTGGAGCCGTCGGCGGTGATGCGGCCGGTGAAGCGATACAACGGCCGGGCGCCACCAGGCGGCACGCGGTATTCCCCGTAAGTGGCGACATCGACCGGACTCGCGAACCCAGGCACGCCGTTCCCCTCCCAGTTGGGACCCCACCGACCACAACCCGGCCGACCAGCGCGGCTATTCCGGATCGCTACCACGATCGCGCGCCGACACCGCCGCCGCGGGTCCGACGCGCCGGCCGCTACCGAAGTCGCGGCGAGCGGGAACCACTTCACCCACCAGCGCCGGTCATCGGCAAGACTGGTGGGACCGTACGCACGCGCAGAGAAAGCGAGAACCATGGGAGACCGGCGCATCGGCCTGGTGGTGCACGAGGGCCGCGAGGCGGCGGTGGATGCCGCCCACCTGGTGCATGCGTGGGCGAAGAAGAACGCCATCGAGGTCATCGAGATCGACGTGTGGCGCCTGGACAACGGCCATCGGCCGCGCCGCAACGCGAAGGACGAGGTCGAGGCGGCAGGGCATCCGTCGCTGATCGTGACCATCGGCGGCGACGGGACGTTCCTGCGTGGCGTACGGGTGGCGGCGTCCGACGACGTGCCGGTGCTCGGCGTGAACGTCGGGCGGGTCGGGTTCCTGACCGAGGTCGAACCCGCCGAGATCGAGTCGGCGCTGGAGGCGTTCTTCTCCGGGAGCGCGCGCATGGATGAGCGCATGATGCTCACCATGCGAGCGTCGCGGCCGCTGGAGATCCCGGACGGGATTCAGGCGTTGCTGCAGTACGGGCGGGGTCCACTGCTGCCTCCGCCGCCGCGCCGGATGGTCAGCCAGGACAACGTCAGCCAGGACCAGGCCGCGGGCATGGAACTGGACGTGACCGCGCTGAACGACGTGGTCTTCGAGAAGCTCGCGAGGGACCGGCAGGCGAGCCTCGCGGTCTACCTCGGCGAGTCGGTTTTCGCGTCGTACTCGGCGGACGCGCTGATCGTGGCGAGCCCGACCGGCTCCACGGCGTACAACCTCTCTCGGCCGGCGGGCCGGTGCTGTCGCCGAGGCTGAAGGGTCTGGTGTTTACCCCGGTGGCGCCGCACATGATCTTCAACCGCAGTGTCGTGCTGGCGGCCGGCGAAGCCGCTTCGGTACGCGTGCTGGACCGCTCCGGCCAGGTCGCGGTGAGCGTCGACGGGCAGCTGCGCGGCGTGCTGGACCCGGGCGACTGGGTGACCGTCCATCCCGCCGAGCACCCGGCCCGGTTGGTACGCCTGCGCCCATCCGACTTCTACCAGCGGCTGCGCAACCGGTTCTCGCTGGCGGACGCACCGGCGGCGCTGGCCGACGGCGGCGAACCGGCCGGCTGCCCACCGCCCGCCGACATGTACTAGGCCCGACGTTTCAGGGCGAAATTGCCCCCATTTCGGACCTACAACGTCACCCTCGCGAGGGGTTTACATCGCGAAAGCGGGCCGGAAGCCGATCGTCATCGCGCCGCGGCGATGCCGGCCGGTGGTGTGTCGATGCTTGCCGGCCGGCGCGGCGATGCCGCCGGGCCGCCGGATGCGGACGAACATGGCCGCCGCGCCGATGCCGACCATCGCCGAGACACACGCTCGCCGGCGCGACCACCGGGTCGGCGACCAGCGCATGATGCGAGGCGACGCCGACCACGGCGCTGGTGTTGGCGTCCGCGACGACCGTGTGCTCGACCAGCGACTGGCTCTTGGCTGGGCCAGTGACCGGTGGCACCACGGTGGGCGCTGGCAGGTTCGGCCGGGAGTCGTGCACTCTCCAGGCGCCGGTGGAGAACGGCTCCGGCAGGCCCTTCACGCCGGTGCCGGTGCCCCACTCGGTGATCACGTACGTGACCTGGATGTGGCCCGGCCCGAAGCCGTCGACCAGGTGCGTCTCGGTGTTCCAGTGGCCGCCGGTGAGCTGCGCGTACGTCTCGCCGTCAATGTCCAGCATGATGCCGTGGTCGGACGGGAAACCGGGGCCGCGGTCACCGATCATGAAGTCGGCACACGACGCCCGTTGTAGAGCACGTATCCCTGGGTGCCCAGCGGCCAGCTCGGGCTCGCGAAGATGCCCTTGTGCATGCCCTGCCCGCCGGCGGGGTTGCCGGTGTCGCCGGAAAGGCCGGAGCCGTCGTCCCAGAAGTACGACGCCATTGTCGAGCCCTGCAGGCAGGTGCTGGGTGGTGGAGTGGTGTCAGGCACGGCGTTAACCCACTACCCGCACGTCACCATCCGGATCCGGGGTCGGTCGCACGGCGGCCAGCGACGCTGGCCGACGGACGTGTTCGGGGCATGACCAAGAGCATGGAACAGCACCACGCGGTGCTCCTCTCCTTCGGCTGCCTACCGGGTTAGCTGACGGGTTCGGGCCAGGAGACGCCCTACCGCAGCGCGCGAACGCACTGCCGATTCACCCCAAGGACCTGGGTCCCCGGCTCCCTCCGAAGAGGGATTCGGCGGTCGTCGGGCTGCCTTCCTGGTGAAGCGCAGGTAAACCGAACGAACGCTAAGGACTCTAACCGGACCCCCGACGGATCCTTCGCGGGGTCAGCATAATCACAACCGTGTCGTTACCATTCAGTGCGTACCCCGGAAAACCGGCATGCCTATCGTGCCTGGTCAGAGCCTGAAATCACGCTTCGCGCCGAGGCTGTGACAGCGACCGCATGGGGGCAATTCCAGCCGCGCATGCTCCGGCGTGCCAAGGTGGGACGTAGGACACGACCGGGGAGAGACTGGATGCTGTACGTGGCATTGGCATGCCGGCTGCTGATCGGCGTGGTTTTCGTTGCCTCGGCGGCGACCAAGCTGGTCGGAACATCGGCATTCGGGGATTTTGTCGCGTCTGTCCGGCAGATGCGGGTGTTGCCCAGGGCTTGGTCGCGACCGGTCGCCCTGGCGGTGGTGATCGCCGAAGTCCTGACCGTGGTGCTGGTCGCGATCCCGCTCGCGGCCTCGGCGATGGCTGGTTTCGGCCTGGGGGCAGCCCTGTTGGCCGCCTTCGCGTCGGTCGGCATCGTGATCAGCGTGCGAAAAGGCGAGCGCACCCCGTGCCGCTGCTTCGGGAAATCCACCACGCCGCTCGGGCCGCTTCATGTCGTACGCAACGTTTTCCTGATCTGCGTGGCGTTGCTGGGTGCCGCTGGGGCACTCTCGACCGGCAGTCTTGACCTGGGTGCCGCCGCGGTCGCCGCGGTCGCCGGCCTGGTGGTGGGCGGCCTGGTCATCGTGCTGGACGACATCGTCGACCTGTTCCGGCCGGTCAAGCCAACCCCTGCTCGTTAGGGAAAACGCACGTACTCGTAGTCGAATGGCTGGCCGTTGATGCCGTTGCGGGGTGGCGCGATCCAGGCGGCGATCTTGCCGCGCTCGTGCACCGGCCGCATCAGGGATCGTACGTGCGTCTTGTCCACCTCGGTCGGCAGCCAACTGCCCTTGCGCAGTGCCCATTCGTCGGTGGAAATCTTCTCGCCGTCCGGGGTCGCCTCGATGCCGGAGAAGGCGCCGACCTTGCGGTTGAAGGCCTGGTGCGGGAGCTTGAGTCGGTGCGAAAGCCCGGCGCTGTCCAGAATCTTGTTCCAGCGGTTGACCCCGCTTTGGCAGTCCGAGACATATTCGCGCCGCAGGTCGGCGTTTAGCCCCACCAGCGCGGAAACCTCGGCCTGCCCGATCTCGCCGTCCGGGTCGAGCGCGTCGACCATGATCGACTCCTCAGTGAGCCGGTGGTCGTCCTTGCGACGGTCCTCCATCCAGCGGCCCTTCAAACCCGCGGTGAAGTAGTTCGCCACGTTGGTGGAGGTCTCGCCGCCGAACAGGTCCAGCGAGACGCTGTAGTGGAAGTTCAGATATTTCTGGATGACTTTCAACGGAATCCCACCGAAGGACGCGATCTCCTCGGTGTCATTCTCCTTCATCAGCTGGACCGTACGCTCCACCACCCGGTCGATGCCGGTGGTGCCGACCATCATGTGGTGCGCTTCTTCCTTGAGCATGAACTCGCACGTACGGGACAATGGGTCGAAGGCGCTTTCCTTGAGCGTACCGAGCTGGTATTTGCCGTCCCGGTCAGTGAAATACGTGAACATGAAAAAGGACAGCCAGTCCGGCGTCTCCTCGTTGAAAGCGCTGAGGATGCGCGGCGCGTCCTCGCTGCCGGAGTTGCGGTGCAGCAGCTCTTCGGCCTCTTCCCGGCCTTCCCGGCCAAAATACGCGTGCAGGAGGTAGACCATCGCCCACAGGTGCCGGCCTTCCTCCACATTCACCTGGAAAAGGTTGCGCAGGTCGTAGAGGCTTGGCGCGGTGGCTCCGAGGTTTCGCTGCTGCTCCACCGAAGCTGGCTCGGTGTCGCCCTGGATGACGATCAGCCGCTGCAGCTCGGCCCGATACTCCCCCGGGACCTTCTGCCAGACCGGCTCGGTCCTGTGTTCCCCGAAGCCGATCCGCCGGTCCGCGTCGCGCTCGGCCAGGAAGATCCCCCAGCGGTAGTCCTTCATCGCCACATGACCGAAATTCGCCCAGCCCTGCCGGCCGACGTTGATCGCCGTCCGCAGGTAAACGTCGTGGGTGGGCAGGGTCGGGCCCATCGATTCCCACCAGCTGAGGAAGTTCGGCTGCCAGGACTCCAACGCGCGCTGCAGCCGACGGTCCTCATGCAGCTCGACGTTGTTGGGGATTTTCTCCGAATAATCTGCCCTGTCCGGCATGCTCAGACCCGTTTCCTGTCGAATTCCGCGCGTTGCCCGGTGCCGAACTTGCGAAGCGCCCCATACTCGCCGGACGCGTTCGGCCGTACGAAGATCCAGTTCTGCCAGGCCGTCAGCCGGCCGAAAATCTTGGTCTCCAACGTTTCCGGTCCGGTGAAACGATAGTTCGCCTCCAGGCCGGTCAGCGCGTCCGGACTGAAACTGCCCCGTTCCTCCACCGCGATCCGCACCTCGTCGTCCCAGTCGATGTCGTCCGGCGCGAAGGTCACCAACCCGAGCTCGGCGGCCGCGTCGGCCCGCAGCGGCTTGTCCATTTCCCCGCGAGCGGCTTCCAGCGCCGGCTCGTCACCGTAGAATCGCGTCTGTACGCGGGAAAGTCCGTTGCCCATCGGCAGCACGCCGAAGTTCATCTCGGTCAGGTGCAGTGCGGCCGGCTCGGCATCGGGGTCGATGTCCTCGAAAACCCCGAAAAGCTGGTATGACCGGTCGGCGGCCAGCGCGAGTTCGAGCAGGGAGCCAGCGAAACAACTGCCCGGGTCGATCAGGGCCAGCAGGCTGCGGCTGGTGACGTCCAGCCTTTTGAGCGTACGTTTCAAATAATGCAGGATCTCGTTGACCAGCCAGTCGTCCCGGTTCGCGAGCAGCAGCCGATCGTACGCCAGCACCTTGTCGCTTTCCCCGCGAGTCTTCAAAATCCACGTGCCGGCGCTGAGTTCGTTGGTCCGCAGGTCCAGAATCAGGTCGTCAACCTCGCGGGTGACCGCCAACGTCCAGAAATCCGCGCCCTGCGCTCGTACGCCAGCAACATCGGTTGGTGCGTCCGCGGTGGGGCCGGCGACGGTGATCTCGACCGTACCGGCTTCCCGGTCCAGCACCGCCGTCACGTGCTCGTACGAGATCCGGTCGTCCTCTCGCTGCTTTTCCAGCGGACTGAGCGAAATTCCGGTCGCGTCCGTCGGCCGACCAGAGCGCTCGGCCAGTTCCAGAGCGCGAGCGGCCACCGCCTGCAGCCACTTCGGCCGCGGCACGACTTCGTCGACGAGCCGCCACTGGACAGCCTTCTTGCCGCCAATTCCCTCCGAACGGGTGGAAAAGTAGTCGGCGAGGTCACGCCGCACGTGCCGCTTGTCGACGACCCTCGTCAGGCCACCGGTGCCCGGCAACACGCCCAGCAACGGCAACTCCGGCAACGAAACCGTGGACGAGCGGTCATCGATCAGCATCAGATGCTCGCAGGCCAACGCGATCTCGTACCCGCCACCGGACGCGGTGCCGTTCAAGGCCGCCACATATGTCTGTCGGATTTCGCCGTCGCGTCCTCAATGCCATTGCGGGTTTCGTTGGTGAACTTGCAGAAGTTGACCTTCCAGGGGGGGTGCGGCGAAGCGGCCAGCATCCGAATGTTGGCACCCGCGCAGAAAATCTTCTCCTTGCCGCTGGTGATCACCACCGTACGCACCTCGGGGTGCTCGAACCGGAGCCGTTGCACGGCGTCGTAAAGCTCAATGTCGACGCCCAGGTCGTACGAGTTCAGCTTCAACTCGTAGCCGGGGCGCAGGCCGCCCTGCTCGTCCACGTCCATGGTCAGCGTCGCCACCGGCCCGTCGGTGGCGATCTTCCAGTGCCGGTAGTCGACCGGCCGGACCCGGAACTCGACGCGGGCTGTTGCGGTCACGCCAGGGTGGATCGATGTCATAGTCGACTCCGCAGTGTTCACCCGGATCCTCCCAGCGACCGATGCTCTCATGTTCTACAACTCCATGTGAGCCTGTCAAGTTCTTGTAGAATATCGCAACTGGTGATGACCGACCACTCACCGTCAGGAAGAATTGGCCACTACGGCAAATCAGACGAAGGACGCGATGACCATCAGCGACCCGGCACCGGGCGAGCGGGCCCCCACGCTGTCCCGTCGGCACGCCGCCGGCGCGTCCGCGCGCGCGCGGCCTGCTGTTCACCGTGTTGGGCGAGTTCGCGCTGGTAGCCGAGCGGACCGCCTGGACTTCAGCGTTGATCGAGGTGCTGGGGCAGCTCGGGGTGGACGAGAAGGCCACCCGACAGGCGCTGATGCGAACGGCCGCGGACGGCTGGCTGCGCGCTGAGCGAATCGGCCGGCGCACCTTGTGGCATCTGACACCGAACGCGGAGCGGCTGCTCACCGATGGCGCGCAGCGGATTTACTCCTTCACCGGCCCGGCGCAGGGCTGGGACGGCACCTGGCTGCTGGTGTCCGTACGAGTGCCGGAAAGCGACCGGCGAGCCCGGCACCTTCTTCGTACCCGCCTCAGCTGGGCCGGTTTCGGGTCGCTCGGCGCCGGCCTCTGGATCAGTACGCATCCAGAGCGCGAGGCCGAGGTCGCCGAGGTGCTGCGCGAGGCCCGGATCGCCGACGACGCGCACGTTTTCATCGCGACCCGGCCGGGCATCGGGGACGTACGGGCGATGGTCCAGCAGGCCTGGGACCTGGTCGCCGTGGAAGAGCAGTACGAGGACTTCATCGCCGAGTTCTCCGACCCGGCCCGCAAGAACGCGTTGATCGACCAGATCGAGCTCGTCCACGCTTGGCGGCGGTTTCCGGCAATCGACCCTGCCCTGCCCCGCGAGCTGCTGCCCAGCCGCTGGTCCGGCGTCAAGGCCGCCACCCTGTTCGGCCAGCAACACACCGCCTGGGCGCCCGCCGCACGTACGGCCTGGGAAGCCCTCAACCCACCGCGGACCTGACGTTTCACTGCCGACAGCAGCGAGAACGTCAGGTTCGCGGAGGTTCGGTCAGCCCGCCTTGGAAGCGGTCAGGTCGAACGAGCCAGCCAGCCTGGTCGCCGACCAGGTCCGGCCGCCGTCGGAAGACTTGGCGAGCCAGTAGTCGGCCGGCAGACCCGGGCTGCCGAGCCCGGGTGCGCGATAATCATTTCCGCCCATTTGCCGCGCAGAGACGAACAGAGGTCACCGTGACATTGCCCGACACGATTCGCCGGTTGCCGATGGACGATCTGTCCTCAGTCGCCGAGCTGGTCGGCGATGCGCACCTGGTGGCAATCGGCGAGAACAACCACCACATCCGCGAGTTCGGCCTCCTGCGCGACCGCATTCTGCGCTTCCTGGTGACCGAGCTGGGCTTCGGTGTCCTCGCCTTCGAGTCAGGTTTCGCCGAGGGCCAGCTGGTCGACGACTGGATTCGCGGCGGTGCCGGCGATCTCGAGACGATCGCGCGGGAAGGGTTCACGTTTCGTTTCGGCGAGGCCACCGAAGTGCGGGACATGCTCGGCTGGCTGCGCGCGCACAACGCCGACGGCGGCGGCGGCCGGGTCCGGTACGCCGGTGTGGACGTGCCCAGCTCGGGCGGCTCGGTGGTGCCGGGCCTTGCGCTCGTACGGGACTACCTCGAAAAGTACGCGCCCACCGAAGTGTCCTATGTGGACGATGCTGTCACCGCCACCGAACCGTACGTCGCGGCGAACAACGCGGTGGCGTCCGGGCGTTATGCCGAGCTGAGCACAGCAAGCCGCGACGCTGCTGCCGCCGCACTCTCCAGGCTGGCGCTCCGGCTGGACGCACTGGAGCCGGGTTCGGACCCGTACGACCACAAAATCGCCCGCCATCACGCTCTCGGAGCGCTGCGCCTGGACGAACAGCTGCGTGAGTTCGTCGCGCTCGGCCAGCCCAACCCGCCCGCTCTGGTGGCGTCCTCGCGCGACATTTACCAGGCGGCGACGGTACGTTTGCTGCGCGAGGTGTTCGGGCCGGACGAGCGGATCGTGCTGATGGTGCACAACGGCCACGCCCAGCGAGTCCCCGATGGAACTGATGCCAGGGGTGCGAACACGTACTGCCGGCAATTATCTCGCCGCCGATTTCGGTACTGACTATGTCGTTCTCGGGATCACCGCCGGCACCGGCAGCACCACTGACCTTCGACTGGATGCGAAGGCTAACCAGGGTTTCGAGGTGTTTTCCCGGCCACTGGACGAGCCCGCCGATGGCAGTGTGGAGCAGGCCGTCCACGCCAGCGCGCCAGTCCTGCTGGATTTTCGTTCAGCGCAAGGGATCGCTGGCCCGTCGAGCATTCGACACGCGTACACGACCATGCGAGTCGACGTGCTGGCCGCCTTCGACGGCCTGATCTACCTGCCCACCATGAGCCCGAGCTCGTTCGTCGCTCCTGATCACTAGTGTGGCGAGGTCGCTTCTGGCGCTGGAGAAGGCAACGAACCTCGGACGCGGGACTCCAACGGACTTTGCTAGGAGTTTCTCGCCGCCCGGGCCCGATAAGCCGCGACCGTCGTCCGGCTCGCGCACGCGTTGGAGCAGAACCGGCGCGTCCGGTTCCGTGACTGGTCCACGAAGTAGTTTCCGCAGCCGGTCGCGGCGCACCGCCCCAGCGTCACCGCCGGATCCCCGGCCGCGACCAAAGCCAATTTGGCGGCGATCTGCTGGCCGAGCCACTGTTTGGCTGGGGCGCCGTTGCGGCTGAAGTGAATGTGCCAGCCGCCGAGGCCGTCGTGGTCGGACAGGTGCATGTCCGGCGGGTAGTCGCGCAGCAAGCGATGGACAGCGGCGGGGGCGACGCCGTCGACCAACTGCGCCAGGGCCGTGCGTACCAGGTCCGGCAGTGCGCCGAAATCGCCGTCCGGCGGCGGAGTGATCTCGTGCTCCGCGAAGAACGCGGCGACCAACTCGCCCTCCTGGTTGAGGGTGCCGGTATTGGCCAGCTCGACGGCGAGCCGCGTTACGTTGCCAGTGTAGTCATCGTAATTCATTTGACCACCTACATCGATGCTGTTTACAGTAGGTTCCATGATAACCGATGACACCTACATAGCTCGTCGCCTGCAGTTGCTCGGGGAGTGGGACGCCGCGCTCGCCGTCTTGGGCCCAGACGCCGATCTCGAGCTGCGCGCAGAAATTGCCGTCGATCGCTGGTTCTTCCAGATCCAGGGCCACGAGGAGGCCAAGAAGGCGGTCGCGGCGCTGGATCCCGCATCGTCGACCGCGCACTTGCTCACGGCGCGACTGGCCTACAGCCGCCTGTTGTTCGGCCGCGACCCCCGCGCTGACGACCGCGCCGTGGCCGAGGCCGAATACAGTGCGGCGGCTGAGAGCGGTGACGAGAAGCAGCGCGGTTGGGCCGAATACCACTGGGGTGTCCTGCTGGACAACATCGACGAGGACACGGCCGGTGCCCTCCCACGCTACGAAATAGCTCTCGAGATCGCGACGAAGTCCGGCGACGACTACTTCGAGTCCTACATCATCCGGCACCTCGCACATCTCAAGGAGCCCGCCGAGGCCACCGCGCTGCTGCGCCGCTCACTCCACCTGCGCGGCGCACTCGGCGCCCGGCCGCAGACAATCGCCGCCCAGGCCGCCCTCGCCGAGGACCTGCCCGAAGACGACCCCGAACGCGCCGAGCTCGTCCAGATTTCCCGCGCGGGTGCGCGAGAACTGCGCATCGGCTGGCTCCTGTCCGACAGCTAGGGTGGGTGTTTCCGGACAATCAGATCAAGTGAGCAGACGCAGGACACTAGAGGCGACCGCAAAGGCCGCGGACGGCCCGCGCGCTGGACTGCTGGAGAGCCCGTTGGGCAAGTGCGGTCGCGGCGGCCATGTCGACCCGACGGACCGCCTGTTTCACCAGTGGAATAGCCGCTGCGGCCACACTCAGCTCACGGACACCGAGGCCGACCAGCAAGGGGACCGCGAGCTCGTCCGCGGCCAGCTCGCCGCAGACCGCCACGTCAATCCGGTCGCCGGCGGCGCGGGTCACGCAGTCGATCAACCGCAGGACGGCCGGATCGGATCGTACGGGTCGGCGAGGCCCGCCACCGCGGCGTTGCCGCGCTCGGCGGCCAGCGTGTACTGGGTGAGATCATTGGTGCCGATGCTGAAAAAGTCCACGTGTGGGGCGAGCGCCCGGGCATTCAGGGCAGCCGACGGGACCTCGACCATCACCCCCACCCGCAGCCCCTGGGCGCGAGTCACCGCTGCCAGCGCGGTGGTCAGCTCGTCCACTGTGGACACCATCGGGAACATCAGGTCGACCGGGTGGTCGCTGGCCACCCGGGCGATCGCGTCGAGCTGGTCGTGCAGGAGTTTGGGCCGGGCCAGCGCGAGCCGGATGCCACGCAGGCCAAGGAAAGGGTTCGCCTCGGCGGCGGTGGCCACATAGGACAGTGGTTTGTCCGCGCCGATGTCGAGCGTACGGAAGGTGATGCGGCGGCCCTGGAAGGTCTCCGCGATGGACCTGTACGCGGCCTCCTGCTCGTCAACGGTCGGCGGCTCCATCCGACCCAGGACAGGAACTCGGTGCGGATCAGGCCGGCCGCGTCGGCACCGACCTGGCGGGCGGTCACCGCGTCCGCCACCGAGCTGAGGTTCGCGGCCACCACGATATGGGTGCCGTCGGTCGTACGCGCCGGCTCGTCCGCCACCGCGATCGCGTCGGTCTGAGCGGCGTCAAATTTTCCGGCCCGCCAAACGAAACCAGCCAGGGTCTGGGCCCGCGGGTCAATCACCAACTCGCCCGTCGCACCATCCATCGCGACGATTTTCCCATCCGCGCGGGCCATTGTGTCCAGGCCAGCAGCGACCACCATCGGAATGCCACGAGCCCGGGCCAGGATCGCGTTGTGCCCGGTCGGACTGCCGGCGGCGAGCACGATGCCGGTGACCAGCTCAGGATCCAGGCCGCTCACGTCCGCCGGAGTGAGGTCCTCGGCGAGCAGAATGCCTGCCCTGGAAGCAAAACCAGTCGGAGTGCCGGCGAGCTGGCGCAGGACCTGGTCGCCCACTGCCCGTACGTCCGCGGCCCTGGCCCGCTGGTAACCGTCCGGCAACGCGGCGAGCTGGTCGCTCATCACCTGCACCGCGCGGTCCCACCCAACCTGCGCCGAACGGCCACCGTCCAGCTGCCGGCGAGCCTGGGCGAGCAACTCGATGTCCTCGAGAAAGAGCAGGTGAGCGGCGAAAATATCGGCCTGGCCGGGGCCTAGCTCGCGCTCGACCTGGTCCCGCCGGCGAATGGTGTCGGCGCGTACGGCCGCGACCGCGTCGGTCAGTCGCAGCCACTCAGCAGTCGGATCACCGGTTGGCTGCGCCGAGACCTGGGGCACCGGGTGGGGGGCGTCCAGGCCGGGCCGATCGCGATGCCCGGCGCGGCAGCCAACGGTCCGGCCCGCTTCGTCCCAGCCCCGCCCCGACCGTCGGTTTCGTCGAAGTTTCGTTCCGCCAGCGCGACAACCGCCATCACTGCGTCGGCGGCCTGCGGTCCGGTGCCGGTGACCTCCAGCAAATCCCCCCTGCGCGGCCCCGATCCCGGTCACCTGGCTGAGGCTGGCCGCCGGGGCCGGCGCGGACTCGGTGGTGAGATCACGGATCCGCAGGTCCGCCTCGAAACTGAGCACCAGCGCGACCAGCTTGGACGCCGGACGCAAGTGCAGGCCGTGCTGATTACGCAGCGCGAAAGTCCCGCGGGCCACTGGTTGCGTGTGCTCGGCGACAGGTTGTTTCGCCGCCAGTGCTCCCAACGCCTGGACCTCGACGGCGTCCAACGACAGCCCTGCGCCGGCCGCGGCGACCGCCACCACCAGCCCTTCCACCAGCGGCGCCGGACACAGCCTCACCCGTACGCGCGTGTCGTGTTCCAACAGCTCCAAGGCCACCTTCGCGGCGATCACGGCGCTGCCCAGATCCGTCAGGACCAGCACGCCTTCCGGGTTGTCCGCCTTCTCGATGGCGGCCGCGATCGACGAAGCGTCGGTGCCATAGGTGTTGTTGTCGAGGCCGGCGGCGATGGCGATCGTCGTGACCGCCTGGCCGTTCGGCATCTCCCGGGCGAACGCCACCGCGGCCTCGGCCAGTGCCCGGCTGTGCGTGACAACGACGATGCTGATCATCACGATCAGCCTACCCAGCGCTACGGCGTCAGACGCGGCTGCCAATGACACGGGTTCGCGGCCCAGCCACCGACCGGTTCTGGGTCGCGGTACCGTCCAGGAAGCTTGAATCTAGTTCGCAAGACCTGACTGGTAGGCGAAAACCACTAGTTGGGCGCGGTCGCGGGCGCCCAGTTTGGTCATCGCTCGACTCACGTGAGTACGGGCAGTGGCCGGGCTGACGACCAACCGCTCGGCGATTTCCTGGTTGCTCAGGCCTTCCGCGACCAGGCTGACCACCTCACGTTCCCGGTCGGTGAGGGTGTGCAGGTACGGGTGCGGCTTGACTGGCCGGGAGGTGTGCGAGACAAACTCGCTGACGACTTTGCGAGTCACCGAAGGCGAAAGCAGCGCGTCGCCGGCGGCCACCAGCCGGATCGCCCGGAGCAGCTCGGCGGGTTTGGTGTCCTTCAACAGAAAACCGCTGGCGCCATGCCGGAGGGCCTCGAAAACGTACTCATCCACTTCGAAAGTGGTGAGGACGATGACCCGAGTGTGTTCCAGTGCCGGGTCGGTCGGCGCTGATCCGGCGGGTCGCCTCCAGGCCGTCGACGCCGGGCATCCGGATGTCCATCAGGACAATGTCCGGCCGGCTTTCCTTGGCGGCGCCGACCGCGGCCAGACCGTCGGCCGCCTCGCCAGCGCAGCTCATGTCGTCCTCACTGTCAATCAGCGCAGCGCGCGCAGGCCGATCCGGACCAGTTCCTGGTCGTCGACGATCAGTACGGTGATCACTCTTCTCCTCCGGTCGGCAGGCTGGCGTGCACCTCGAAGCGGCCGTCATCGGTGGGCCCGGCGGCAAAACTGCCGCCAAGCGCGATGGCGCGCTGACGCATTCCCGGAATGCCCAGCCCGCCGCCCTTGCCCGGCGACCCGTTGACCGCGTTCGTGACGTCGATCACCAGTTCTTCGGTCTGGTAGGCAATCTTGACCGTGGCCTGCCCCGCGCCACTGTGCCGCAGCACGTTTGTCAACGATTCCTGGACAATCCGGTAGGCGGTCAGGTCGACGATGGCCGGCACCGGGCGCTCCGGACCGACGAGATCGACTTCCACGTCGATGCCCGCCTCGGCCATTCGCCGTCGCAAATCCGGCAACCGGGCCAAAGTCGGGGGGCCGGCGCGCGGGCCGCCTCGGCGTCGGTACGCCGTACGACTGCCAGCGTCGCGCGCAGTTCCTCCAGCGCCTCGCTGCTGGTCCGGCTGATCGCCTCCAACGCCAGCTGCGCCTGCTCGGGTTTCTTGGCCATCAAATGCAAAGCCACATCGGCCTGCATCTTGATGGCGGCGAGGCCGTGCCCGACAATGTCGTGCACCTCCTGGGCGACCACACAGGCGCTCCTCGTCGACGTGCTGTCGCAGCGCCTCGGCTCGGTCCCGTGCCACCGACTCGCGCCACTGCCGTACGACGAACCCGCCGGCGTACGGGACAACCACCCACGCCGACACCGGCATCAACCCGAGCAGGTTCTCAATAGCGCCCTGGCGTACGAAAATGTCCAACATCAGCAGCACGATCGCGGCCAGCGCGGCCGGCAGCGAGCGGACCAACGGCAAATGCCGGGCCACCGTGTAGACCACGACAAAAAATGACAACAGGATCGGCCCCAGCACGAAACCGAGCATCAGGTACGCGGAGGTCAGCACGGTGACCGCGGCGAACGTGATCAACGGCCACCGCCGCCGGACCACCAGCACCAACGCGGTGACGATCACCAAGGCGAGGCCGAGATGCCCGGCTGGTGCACCGATGGACGACCATGGGTCGGGGCCGGTGTGCGGCCACGGACCGGAGCCGCCCGGCCGGTGCGCCCCGCTGAGGATAGCCGTGACGGGGACCCCGACCAGGGTCAACGCAAGAAGAGCCAGCGCAAGATCGCCGACCAGCGATCTCGTCACTCTCATGCCCACCCCGATCTCACCGCTACAGCCTGCCTGACGCGGTCGTCGCCGGCATCCTCTCGTGGGCGGCCACGCCCGTACGACACTGGGCGTAGTCGTAAGGTCGAGTGATCATCCAGAGAGAGGCAGCGCCGTGTCCGAGGAACCGACCGCGTACGACCGGCTGCTCGCACTGCTCGACGAGGGCGGCGCGCAGTATCGCGTGCTCGAGCACGCGCCGGAGGGGCGTACGGACGTGGTCAGTGGCTATCGTGGCAACCCCGTCGAGCAGGCCGCCAAATGCCTCGTCGTGATGGTCAAAATCGGTAAGAAGACCAGCCGCTACTTCCTCGCGGTGGTGCCCGGCGACGCTCGGGTGGACCTCGCGGGCCTGAAGGAAAGGGCCGGCGGCACGTACGTCTCCTTCGCTTCCACCGATCGCGCCGAGGCGCTCGCCGGCAGCGTCAGCGGGACCATCCTGCCGTTCGCCTTTCATCCTGATCTCGAGCTCCTGGTCGATCCGGCTTTGCTGGAGCATCAGGAAATCTTCTTCAACGCGGCCCGACTGGACCGGTCCCTGGCGCTGAACACAAAAGACTACATGCGGCTCGCCCAGCCGCGAGTCCAGACGATCACCGCGGCCTGACTCCAACTTAATTTGCCCACAACACAGTTGTGGCCGGTTACCGAGAGCACCCTTAGCGTGATCGACCGTGCCGCTTCACTCGTCATACCGGGTGGTGGCCGCGGTTGTGCTGCTGGTCGCGGTCGGGTTGTTCCCGCAGGCCGGCGTCAGCAGCACAACAGCGGTCATCGGTGACACCGCGCCAAAAACCAGCCAGCCGGCGGTCTGCGAAGGCGGCTTCTACGTGGTCCGCGGCCGGCAGCTGATCCGCTTCGGCTCGGACGGGGTGCAGCACCGGACGATCAGCCAGCTGCCACTGGAAGTCAACGCGCTCGCGTACGCACGAGACCAACACCTCTTCTATGCGATCGGCACCGATCGGCGCGGTGCCCGGGTCATCACCATTGACGAGGCCGGTCACGCCCGGGACCGGGGGCCGGCGCCGCGCGGCACCCGGGACGCGTACGCCGGCGCCATCAGCGGCAGTCATTGGTACGTCCGTGGCGGTGGCGACATGGCCGTGGTCAACATCCAACCGGGACACGGGTTTCTCACTGTCAGCAGGAAAGTACGCCTCTCGGCGCACCCCTATCTGGGCGACTGGGAGATCAATCCCGCGGACGGCGACCTCTATGGGATCGACACGGCCGGCTTTGGCGCCGGCCGGCTCGTCAAGGTGAGTACGAGCAGCGGCCGGGTCACCGTGGTGGCCAAGCCCCAAGGCCTGCTCGGCAACGGATACGGCGCGGTCGCGATCTACGGTGGAGTGCTGCACGCGTTGCACAACGCGACCGGTCGAATGGTCCATATTCCGTTGGGCAGCCCGCAAAAACTGACCTGGTCGACGGTCGGGCTGGCCGGCCTGAACGCGGACGCGGCGAGCTGCCCGCGACCGGCTGTGCCACCACCGCCGCCCGTACCACCGCCGGCCTCGCCCGCACCGTCACCGCACCCCAGCCCTTCCCCCAAGCCAAAACCGCGGCCCCCCCCGACGCCCCAACCGAGACCGAATCCCGCGCAGACCTACTACCAGCCCGACCCGACCGAGCCGCCGGCCACCAGCCCGGCGCCGCCCAGCCCGAGTCCGAGCCACCGTTTTCTGGTACGGGTCACCAAACCGTTCCCCCAGCCGCGTTCCCAGCTGCCGCTGACCTTCGCGGTCTTCCTGGGCCTGTTGGTGCCGGCGCTGATCGTGGCGGCCCGCGGCGCGGCGCACGTGGCGTCCGCCCCCGGCACCGCCGGTGACCTCGCACCCCACCGACCCGAAAGGACGGCAGCCATGATCGTTCTGTTCACCGGCATCGGCGTCGTAGTTCTCGCCGCGGGCATCTCCGTCGTGGGTTTTCTGTTGATTTCCAAGTACGTTCCCGAGCGTTGGCTGGTCGCCGACGCGGACGCGGCCGGTGCGCTTTACGCCAGCATCGGCATGGTTTACGCGATCCTCATCGCGATCGCGGCGATCGCGGTCTGGGAGCCGCACACCGACGCGCGCGAGGCGACCAGTCAGGAAGCGGCTGACCTCATCGAAATCCAGCAGTTGTCGTCGCAACTGCCGGCCGCGAGCCGGCCGGCGATCCACCGGCTGACCGTCACTTACACCGAATCGGTAGTGGCCAGCGAATGGCCGGCACTGCACGACACGCATGCGCAGAGCCCGGAATCCGCCGCGCTTTTCCAGCAGCTACGGACAGCCATCGAGCAGGTCAACCCGTCCAGCAACCAGGAGCAGAGCGCGTACGACGCGGTGCTCGGCCGGATTTCGGACGCCGCCGACGCGCGTCGTACCAGGATTTCCGCGGCGGACAAGTCAATGCCGCCACTGCTGTGGCCGGTGCTGATTATCAGCAGCCTGGTCAGCGTCGGTTTCCTCTATCTTTTCGGGCTGGACCGGACTTTCCCGAATGGCATCATGATGGCCACGGTGGGTGGCATGATCGCGCTAGTGCTGTTCGTGATCTTCCAGATCGAGTATCCGTTCAGCCGGGCGCTGGCCATCGACCCGGCGCCATTCATCCTCGCCCTCCAGCAGATTGGCGGATCGTAGGACCATCCGATGATTACCCACTGGTATCGAACAAGTACCACAAGTGATGATTGATTACTACCGGCTATTTGGCGGATACGCCGTGGTACACCCAGCTCCTACAGTCGGTGGCGTCAATCGCCCACGACGTCCGAAACACAGCAAAGGGCGTGTATTGGGATATTTGCCGAAAATAGCCCCAGGGGTGAGAAGATGGTCTCCGATCTCGACGTGCCACTGGGGAAACGGATCGAGCTGGCACGCCGCCGGCGCGGCCTGTCCCGGGCCGTGCTGGCCGGGCTGGTCGGCCGCAGCGCGGAGTGGATTCGGCAGGTCGAGCGGGACGAGCGGGCAGTGGACCGACTGTCCATCCTGCTTCGGCTGGCCGAGGTACTGAAAATCTCCGACGTGTCCGGTTTTCTGGGCAGCGCGGTGCCACTGGCGCCCCGCCGGAACCTCCCGCGAGTGCCGGTGAACGAGCTGCGCGAGCTGCTTTTCCAGCCGGAACTGACCCACCAACCACACCATGCCGTGGACAACGGCCAGCTGGAAAGGCTGCGCCGGGACGTGATCGACACGTGGACCGGGTGGCAGGATTCGCCACATCGCTACACGATGACGCTGCAGCGGCTCCCGGGTTTGCTGCGTACGCTGGCAGAACTCGGCGAGGCACCGGCCACCGACGGGCTGGCCGCCTGCACGTACCGGCTGGTGTCGGCGGTGCTACGACGGATCGGCGACCAGCCGCTGGCGCTGCTGGCCATTGAGCGCTCGGTGCAGGCGGCCCGCCGGACCGGCGATCCGCTGGCCGAGATCGCCTGCGCCGGCGGCTTCGCGAGCACCCTGCTCAGCCTCGGTTTTCCAGACCGCGCAAGGCAACTCTGTCTGGAGCTGCTGGAAGAGTTGCGTACGAGGGTGTCGTCCGAGACCGTCGAGGAGATTTCGGTGTACGGCGCGATGCAGCTCACCGCCGCCGAGGCCACCGCGGCCGACGACGACCAGGTGGCCGCCGAGCGGCTGCTCGACCAGGCCAGGGCCACCGCCGGCCGGCTGACCGAGGACCGCAACGACCTGCGGACCGGTTTCGGGCCCACTGACGTGGAAATCCATGCCGTCCGGATCGCGCTCACCTTCGGCCGGGCCCGACATGCCTTACGGATAGCCGAAACCGTGGACACCGGGAAGATCCACGCCCGCGAGCGCCGGGCCCGGCACTACATCACCGTGGCGCAGGCGCACGGTCGGGAAAGCAACACGTTCGGCGCGATCTTCAGCCTGCTGAAGGCCGAAGAGGCGTGCCCGGAGGAGATCCGGTTCAGCGCCGAGGCCCGCGATGTGGTGCAGGACCTGCTGGCCCGCGACAATGCGCTCGTACGCACCGACCTGTGGGCTTTGGCGGAGCGTTCCGGCCTCGCCTGAGTTCCCACCGAAGTCGGACGACATGGCAGTCCATAGTGGACATTCATGGCAAGCCGACGATGTTAATGCCGTTTACCGACCGGTGCCGCAACTAAATTTGGAACCCAGCTCGCGCGCCAGCCGATCGGCAAACCGGCTTGTCTACGTACAGCTCCGCCCTCAATACGCTCCGTTTCGTCGTTGTTCCTGAATGGAGTCAGGGCGGCGGCGTCGATTTCGACTTCCGATCGCGATGGGTGGTGTCGGCAGTGACCGTGACGGACCCCGATCTGGGGACTGACCAGGATAAACCGCAGCTGAGTCTGGGGACCGCGGCAGCCCGGAATCTGGCTACCACGACCAAGTCCACGCCGCAGATGCAGGCGATCACCTCGCGGTGGCTGCTGAAAATGCTGCCGTGGGTGCAGGCGGCCGGTGGTGTCTACCGGGTCAACCGGAGGCTGAGCTACACGGTCGGGGACGGCCGGGTCACGTTTGTCAGCACCGGCGCGGACGTACGGGTGATCCCGCAGGAACTGCGCGAGCTGCCGGTGCTGCGGGCCTTCGACGACGAGGCCGCGCTGACCGCGCTGGCCGGGCGTTTCACCCAGCGGGAATTCGCGCCCGGCGAGGTGCTCGCCGAGTTCGGCCACCACGCCGACCAGGTTTTCCTGATCGCGCATGGCAAGATCAACAAACTCGGCACCGGCAAGTACGGCGACCAAACCGTGCTGGGCGCGCTTGCCGACGGCGACTACTTCGGCGACCAGGTGCTGACCGACGAGCAGAGCATCTGGGAGTTCACCGCCAAAGCGGTCACCACCTGCACGGTCCTCGCGCTGTCCCGGCAGGCGGTTTCCGAGCTGCTGGGCCAGATCCAGCCGTTGCGCGAGCATATCGAGCAGGCCAGCACGGTTACCGAGCGAGCACAGAACCCGCAGGGCGAGGCGGAAATCGAGTTGGCGTCCGGGCACGAAGGCGAGCCCGACCTGCCCGGCACCTTCGTCGACTACGAAACATCTCCGCGGGAATACGAGCTGAGTGTCGCGCAGACCGTGCTGCGCATTCACAGCCGGGTCGCCGATCTCTACAACGAGCCGATGAACCAGGTGGAACAGCAACTCCGGCTGACCATCGAAGCATTGCGTGAACGCCAGGAACACGAGCTCGTCAACAACCGTGATTTCGGCTTGCTGCACAACGCCGACCTCCAGCAGCGCATCCAGACCCGGACCGGCCCACCCACCCCCGACGACTTCGACGACCTTATTTCCACCGTGTGGAAGGAACCCACGTTCTTCCTCGCGCACCCACGGGCGATCGCCGCCTTCGGCCGGGAATGCAGCCGTCGTGGCGTCTACCCGTCCAGTGTGGACATGGGCGGGCAGCTGGTCCCGTCCTGGCGCGGCATCCCGGTGCTTCCCTGCAACAAGCTGGAAGTCAGCTCCACCCGGACCACCTCTATCATGCTGATGCGGGTTGGCCAGGAGCAGCAGGGCGTCATCGGCCTGCACCAGATCGGCCTGCCGGACGAATATCGCCCCGGACTTTCGGTACGGTTCATGGGCATCAGCGAGAAGGCGATCCTCTCCTATCTGGTGAGCGCGTATTATTCGGCGGCCGTGCTGGTGCCGGACGCGCTTGGCATTCTGGAGAACGTGGAAACCGGCCGGGAGGACTGACCCGTGTCGGTTTCCGAGTCCGACCTTGAGGTGGACGAAAAACCCAGACTCAGCCTCGGTACGGCTGGCGCCCGGGCCCTGTCCACGACCACCAAGTCCGTTCCGCAGATGCAGGGCATCACCCCGCGGTGGCTGCTGAAGAAGCTGCCGTGGGTGCAGGTCTCCGGCGGTGCGTACCGCGTCAACCGACGGCTCACCTACACCGTCGGCGACGGCCGGGTGACCTTTGTGAGCACCGGCGACCAGGTCCGCGTGATTCCGCAGGAACTGCGCGAATTGCCGCTGCTGCGTGATTTCACCGATGACGGCGTGCTCGGCGCACTGGCCAGCCGGTTCGAACAGCGCGCGTACGCGGCCGGTGACATCATCGCCGAGGCCGGCCAGCCGGCCGACCGGGTTTACCTGATCGCGTACGGCAAAGTCAGCAAGCTCGGGACCGGCCAGTACGGTGACGAGATGCTGCTGGGCGGGCTCGCCGACGGCGACTACTTCGGCGACCAGGCCCTCGCCGGCCCGGCGATCTGGGAGTTCACCGTGAAAGCGGTGACACCGTGCATCCTGCTGGAGCTGCCTTTCCAGTCCTTCCAACAGATGAACGGCCAGTCCGAACCACTGCGGGCGCACATCCAGGACGTGCTGTCCCAACCGCGACCGGCCCAGAATCCCCGCGGCGAGGCGGAGATCTCGCTCAGCTCTGGGCATTCCGGCGAGCCGGACCTGTCCGGCACGTTCGTGGACTACGAAACCTCGCCTCGGGAATACGAGCTGGCGGTCGCGCAGACCGTGCTGCGCATCCACACCCGGGTCGCCGATCTCTACAACCAGCCGATGAACCAGGTCGACCAGCAGCTGCGGCTGACTGTTGAGGCACTGCGGGAAAGGCAAGAATACGACCTCATCAACAACCGCGATTTCGGCCTGCTCTACAACGCGGATCTCAGCCAGCGCATCCAAACCCGCAATGGTCCACCGACCCCGGACGATCTCGACGATCTGGTGTCCCGGCGGCGCAAGACGCGGTTCTTCCTGGCTCATCCACGAACCATCGCCGCCTTCGGCCGGGAATGCACCAGTCGCGGCCTTTACCCCGACCCGGTGGAAGTGGATGGCCGGATGATGATGGCTTGGCGGGGTGTGCCGATCTTCCCGTGCGACAAGATTCCGATCACCGAACAAAACACCAGCTCGATTCTGGCGATGCGGACCGGCGAGAGAGAGAGCCAGGGCGTGATCGGGCTGCACCACGCCGGCCTGCCGGACGAGCGCGAGCCCGGGTTGAACGTACGTTTCATGGATATCAGCGAGAAAGCCATCCTCTCGTACCTGGTCAGCGCGTACTATTCGGTTGCCGTGCTGGTCCCGGATGCCTTGGGGGTCCTCGAAAACGTCGAGTTGGGCCGATGACGATCGTCGAGGTCACGGCGGCCGGGCGGTCCGCGCACGAGATGCTGGACGCCGCCCGGCACACCGTCGAGCCGACCCTGCGGGCGGCGGTGGGGACGCTGCCCGCGTCGATGGCCCGAATGGCCGGCTATCACTTCGGGTGGTGGGACGAATACGGCACCGCGGTCCGGGCCGGTGGCGGGAAAGCGTTGCGGCCCGCACTCGTACTGGCCGCCGCCAAAACCGTCGTCGGCTGCACCGGCCCGGACGCGGTGCCAGCGGCCGCCGCGGTGGAACTCGTCCATAACTTCTCGCTGGTTCACGACGACGTCATCGACGGCGACGAGACGCGTCGGCACCGAGAGACGGTGTGGAAGTTTTTTCGGTGCCAGCCCAGCGATCCTCGCCGGTGACGCGCTGCTGATGCTGGCCCTGGACGTGTTGGCCCACTGCGAGCATCCGGCTACCCCGCAGGCGATGCGGACACTCGGCGCGACCGTCATGGAGCTGTTGGACGGGCAGAGTGCCGATCTCGCGTTCGAGTCACTGTCCAATGTGGACCTCAGCGAATGCCTGACGATGGCGGAGCTGAAAAACGGGGCGCTGCTCGGTTCTGCCTGTGCCCTCGGCGGTCTTTACGGCGGGGCAACGGCACCACAGCTCGGTCACCTCACCGCTTTCGGGCGGCAGTTGGGCCTGGCTTTCCAGCACGTCGACGACCTGCTCGGCATCTGGGGAGATCCGACGGTCACCGGCAAACCGGTCTTCTCGGATCTGCGCAACCGCAAGAAAAGCCTGCCGGTGGTCGCGGCGCTGACCTCCGGCACCCCGGCCGGCGACGAACTTTCCCAGCTCTACCACCGGGAGCGGCGGCCACTGACCGAGGCCGAGCTGAACCGAGCCGCGCAGCTCGTGGACCTGGCCGGTGGCCGGGACTGGAGTCAGGACCAGGCGGACGACCTGCTCGTCCGAGCCCTGCACGACTTACACGCGTGTGCCGCCCAAAACCGGGCGGACGCGGACCTGACCGCGCTCGCCCAGCTGGTTGTCCAACGCGATCGCTGAAGAATATCGCTGAAATCCGGAAGAGGAGGGCCCATGCCCACGCTCGTCGACGTGGAAAGCCCGGCCTGGCAGGCCGTCGCTGGGCCGCGGACCGTGCTGCTGGCCGCACCGCGGTCCTTCTGCGCCGGCGTCGAGCGGGCCATCGAGATCGTGGAATGCGCGCTGGCGCAACGAAAAGCCCGGTCTACGTGCGCAAGCAAATCGTCCACAACGCGCACGTGGTGGCCGATCTGCGGGAGCGCGGCGCGATCTTCGTCGACGAGCTCGACGCCGTACCAGACGGCGCCACGGTCGTCTTTTCCGCCCATGGCGTGTCCCCCGGCCGTACGCGCCGAGGCCGAGCGGCGGGCCATGACAGTGATTGACGCGACCTGCCCGTTGGTCACCAAGGTGCACGCGGAGGCTCGCCGGTTCGCCGCCCGCGGCGACACCGTGGTCCTCATTGGACACGCCGGCCACGAGGAAGTCGAGGGCACCGTTGGCGAGGCACCGGACCGTACCGTACTGGTGCCCGAGGTGTCCGATGTGGACAGTCTGGAGGTCGAGGACCCGAGCCGCGTGTCGTATCTGACCCAGACCACCTTGGCGGTGGACGAAACCACCGAAGTGGTGTGGAGGCGCTGAAAAAAACGGTTCCCGCAGCTGCGTGGCCCCGCCTCCGACGACATCTGTTATGCCACCACGAACAGGCAGGAAGCGCTGAAAGCGATCGCCGACGAGGCCGACCTGGTGCTGGTGGTGGGCTCGCTGAACTCCTCCAACTCACGCCGGCTGGTGGAGCTCTCGCTGCGCCGTGGCACCCGTGCCCACCTCATCGACGACGTGGGCGGCCTCAGCCCGGACTGGCTCGCCGGCGTACGGGTGGTCGGCCTGACCGCCGGCGCCTCGGCTCCCCATCACCTCGTCGACCAGGTCATCGACACTTTGTCAGCACTCGGCCCGACCACCGTCGAGGAACGCGAGACCACTCGCGAAACCGTCCACTTTGGACTCCCTCGCGGGGTCAGTCGCCCGAGCTGAAAGCACTGTCGAAGGAGGTCGCGGACGGCTCGATCTTGGTGAGTCTACGGACGAAAGCCAGTGCGTCCGGCGCACCCGCCAGCCGGTCCATGCCGGCGTCCTCCCACTCCACGCTGATCGGGCCGGTATAGCCGATCGAGTTGAGCATCCGGAAAACTGGCTCCCATGGCACGTCTCCATGCCCGGTGGACACGAAATCCCAGCCGCGCCGCGGATCGCCCCACGGCAGGTGCGAACCCAGCCGACCGTTGCGGCCATTCAACTGCTTGACCGACTCCTTGCAGTCCACATGGTAGATGCGATCCTTGAAATCCCACAGAAAACCGACCGGATCCAGGTCCTGCCAGACGAAATGACTGGGGTCGAAGTTCAGCCCGAAGGCTGGCCGGTGCCCGATCGCCTCCAACGTCCGTACGGTGGTCCAGTAGTCGTACGCGATTTCGCTGGGATGCACCTCGTGCGCGAATTTCACGCCGACCTCGTCGAAAACGTCCAGGATCGGATTCCACCGGTCCGCGAAGTCCTGGTATCCGCGCTCGATCATCTCCGGCGGCACCGGCGGGAACATCGCCACGGTGTGCCAGATCGACGAGCCGGTGAAGCCGATCACCGTGTCCACGCCGAACTTCGCGGCGGCCCGAGCGGTGTCCTTGATCTCGGCGGCGGCGCGCTGCCGCACGCCTTCGGGATCACCGTCGCCCCACAGCCGGGCCGGCAGGATGTTCTGGTGCCGCTCGTCGATCGGATGGTCGCACACCGCCTGCCCGATCAGATGGCAGGAGATCGCCCACACCTTCAGGCCGTGCTCCTGGAGCACGGCCTTTTTTCTTTCCACGTACGAATCGTCGGCGAGAGCCTGATCCACCTCGAAATGGTCACCCCAGGTGGCGATTTCCAGGCCGTCATAACCCCACTGCGCGGCGAGCCGGCAGATCTCGGCGAACGGCAGGTCGGCGAACTGCCCGGTGAACAGGGTGACGGGGCGCGGCATGAGCTCTCCTGTCGATGATTTTCTTACGTCAGCGGAATATCGACCCACAGCGATCGGCTCTCGGCACTGTCCTGGACCGCGGCGAGCACCCGCTGGATGCCCAGACCGTCCTCAAAGGACGGTGCCGGATCCGTACCGCTTTCCACCGCCAGCAGGAAATCCCGGATCTCGTGGGTGAAGGTGTGCTCGTAGCCGAGGCCGTGACCGGGCGGCCACCAGGCACCGATGTACGGGTGGTCCGGCTCGGTCACCAGGATCCGCCGGAAACCGGCCTCGGCGGCCGTCGGTCGGTGCCGTCATAGAAATGCAGCTCGTTCATGAACTCGAAGTCGAAGGCGAGACTGCCGGTCGACCCGTTCACCTCGATCCGCATCGCGTTCTTGCGTCCGGTCGCGAACCTGGTCGCCTCGAAACTCGCCAGCCCCCCGCCATCGAGCCGTCCGAAGAAAAGCGCCGCGTCATCCACCGTGACCGCACCCTTTTCGGTGCTACCGGTGCCAGACAGGCCAGTCGCCGCACTCGGCAACGGCCGCTCCTTCACGAAAGTCTCGGTGAGCGCGGAAACCCCGGTGAGCCGCTGCCCGGTGACGAACTGGGTCAAGTCGATGATGTGCGCGCCAATGTCGCCCAGCGCCCCGGACCCGGCCGATTCCTTCCGCAGCCGCCACACCAGCGGGAACTCCGGATCCACGATCCAGTCCTGCAGATACTGCGCCCGTACGTGCGCGATCCGGCCCAGTCGACCGGCCGCGATCATGTCCCGCGCCAACGCCAGCGCCGGCGTCCGCCGATAGTTGAACCCCACCATCGCCCGAACCCCACGCTCACGCGCGGCCCGAGCGGCGGCGACCATCTCCTCGGCCTCTTGAACGGTGTTCGCAAGTGGCTTCTCACACAACACGTGTTTCCCGGCCGCCAGCGCCGCGATCGCGATCTCCGCGTGAGTGTCCCCTGGCGTACAGATGTCCACGATGTCGACATCATCGCGGCCAAGGACCTCGCGCCAGTCCGTGCCCGCCTGCGCCCACCCCAGCTTGCCGGCCGCCGCCTCCGCCGCGTCCCGGGTCCGCCCGTACAACACCTTCATCTCGGGCACCACCGGAACGTCAAACGCCCGATGCACGGTGCGCCACGCCTGCGAATGCGCGGCCCCCATGAACGCATACCCGACCATCGCGACCCCGAGCGTCTTCTTCCCCGCCAAGCTCACTTGTCCTCTTCTGGTCGTCTTTCGCTGCGTTATAGCGGATTCCCGCTCTCATCGTTTCGCGCTGTACTGTACCGATCATGTCAAGGATTCCGCAGGGTCCGCGTCCAAAGTCCGCAACGCCCCGCACTTGCGTCACGTCACCGGAATCCAGACTCGCATGGCGCCCAGTTCCCTGTTGCCCCAAGCGAAATACGGCACCGCCAGGAGCGAGACCCGCTCCCCCAGCTGCGACCGCACCCCGTAGGGCCAGCCCGAAAAATCACCGCGCTCGCGCACCCATCCCGCGGCGGCGACCGTCACCACACCACCCAACACATCCGGCTGCCACTGCGTTTTCGTTGCCACATCGAGAACAACGTCGTCAAGTCGGACGCCTGGAGGCTGATCGACGGCTTCCAGGCAATAGACGATCGGCCCGCGTTCCAGCGCCGCGCATCCACGTACCGCATCCACCCGGGAGTCAGCCACCGTCGTACGCACCAAAAGCTGGAAATCAACGACCACGACATCGCCGGCGGTCCAGCCACGCGTGACCCGCAAATACCCGTCTACCGGCTCGATATCGAGAGGGACCCCGTTGACCACAATGGACGCTCGACGGCACCAGTGTGGCATCCGCAGGCTCAATGTCCACGGATCGTCGCTGGTGTGGGAAACCTCCACCGAAACCGTGCCCTCCCAGGGATAGCGCGTACGCACTCGCACCTGGGCAGGCCCTCCGCCGTACGAGCCGGTTGCGTACTGGTGGAGTTGCAGTCCGGACTGGTCCGAGGTGGCCGCGTAGTGGTCCACCGTGGACAGCAGCCGCATGATGTTCGGCGGGCAGCAGGCGCACTTGAACCACGGCTGACGGCCGGTGACCGGATGGTCATCCCGGACCTGCAGCGGGTTGACGTAGAAATAGCGTTTCCCATCCAGCGAAACACTGCCGGCGAATCCGTTGTAAAGAGTTCGCTCGATCAGGTCGCCGTAGCGAGATCGACCGGTCAGCAGCAGAAGTCGCCAACTCCACTGGATCGATGCGATGGCCGCGCAGGTCTCGCAGTAGGCCCGCTCCGGCGGCAGCTCATACGGATCGCCGAAGGACTCGTCGTCGTGGTGGGCGCCGACGCCGCCGGTGAGGTACGTACGGGTGGCGACCATATCCTCCCATTGCCGCTCCATCGCCTGCCCGAGCTCGCCGTCGCCAGTCTCGATGGCGATGTCGGTGACACCGGCATTGAGATAGAGCTGGCGTACGGCGTGGCCGGCCACGGTTTTGGCCGTACGCACCGGTTCATGGTCCTGGTAGTAGCTGGCCGGGAAGGACCTGTCGCCGATCAGCCCGTGCCCACGCCGGTCCACCAGGATCCTGGCCAGGTCGAGATATCGAGTCGTGCCGGTCTGCCGGTAGAGCTCAACCAGCGCGGTCTCGATTTCCGAGTGGCCGTCGATGCCTTCGCGGCCGTCCGGACCGAAAACCGTGTCGAGATGGTCGGCCAGCCGGCAGGCCACCGCCAGCAGTGCCATTCCGCCGCTGGATCGCGCGTCGGCCACCGCGGCCTGGATCAGGTGCCCCGCGCAATAAAGCTCGTGTCCGAAGTCGAGTTCGGCGAACCGCGCCTGCGGCTTGAAGACCTGGTAGTACGAGTTCAGGTATCCGTCTGGTTGCTGGGCTTGGGTGATCAGCTGGACGAGATGGCCAGCGTGCGTCTCAAGGCTGGGCCCGAACTCCCAGGCCGCCGCTTCCAGCCATTTGTGCACATCTGAGTCCTGGAACGGATATTTTCCGCGGTACGCCCCAGTCGTTCGGCCAGCGGCGAGCCGCAGGTTGGCCAGGTTGCCGGCCTGCTCCAGCTGGCGCAGCCCCGCCGGGATACCGACCTCGCGATTGGCGCGCTTTCGCCGCGACCAGAACCCCCCGAGGATCCGGGCCTCGGTCATCGGCCGTAACGTGGCACGGGCCGCCGGGCCGAGCAGCACCGGCCCTGTGCTGACAAAAAGATCGCTATCCGACATAAGCTCCCCTGTCGGGCGGTAAACTGGCGCGGCAAAGGTTTTCCGCAACGAACCTAGCAGGGAACGGACAGATGGCTGAGCGGCGGCGGCAGCAGGCCACCATCACCGAAGTGGCCGCCAAGGCGGGCGTTTCGGTGGGAACCGCCTCGAAAGCGGTGAACGGGCGTGGCCAGTTGCGGCCAGAGACCCGGGCCCGGGTGCTCGCCGCGGCGGCCGAACTCGGTTTCGAACCCAATGCACTGGCCCGCGGCCTGTTGTCCGGTCGCAGCTACACGGTGGGGCTGCTGACCAACGACAGTTTTGGCCGTTTCAGCATGCCGGTGATGCTGGGCGCCGAGGAGGCGCTCGGAGCCGGCCAGATGTCGGTTTTCCTGTGCGACAGCCGAGGCGACGCCGAACGCGAGCGGCACTACATCCGTACGCTGCAAGCCCGCCGAGTGGACGGCATCGTGGTCACTGGCCGGCGGATCGAGCCGCGACCGCCGATCGACACCGTGGTGCCGGTCGTCTATGCGATGGCGCCTTCCACCGACCCGCGGGACGTGTCGGTGACCTCCGACGAGGCCGGCGGCGCGCGCGGCTTGCCGTCCAGCACCTGATCGACTCCGGCCGGCGCCGGATCGGGCACGTCACCGGACCGGCCGGCCACCTCGCCGCGCGGCTGCGGGCGAGCGCCATTCAGGAGGCGCTTTCGGCCGCTGGACTGCCATCGGGACCCGATCTTGTCCACTTCGGACAGTGGACCGAGGAGCACGGCCGGCGGGCCGCCGAGCGGCTGGCCGGTACCCATCCGGACCTGGACGCCATCTGCTGCGGCAGCGACCAGATCGCCCGCGGGGTGACCGACCACCTGCGCGAATCCGGCCGTCAGGTGCCGGCCGACGTGGCGGTCTGCGGCTTCGACAACTGGGACGTGATGGTGTTCGCCAGCCGGCCGCCACTGACCAGCGTGGACCGCAACCTGCACGCGGTGGGACGCAGAGCCGCGCAGTGCCTACTGGAGACGATCGCCGGCCAGCCGATCACCGGTCCGCGGCAGCTCCCGTGCACCCTGGTCGTACGAGAGTCGTCCCTGCAGCCGCTGCTGCCAGATGTCCTAGGTCTTGCGGCCGACCGCTCCTAACAGGACTCGATCCACGTCGGTGGCTGGCTCCAGGCCCGGTCCTTCCGGCCACCACTGGCTCAGGTAGGTCAGGCCCGGTTCGACCAGCTTCAGCCCACCCAGCAGCGACATGATCTCTTCCCGGTCCCGGAACCGCAGCCGGGTGAAGAACGACCGCGCGGCCGTCTCGATCTGCCCCGCCCGCACTCCTTCGAGGCTGCTGTCGTGGGGTTGTACGGGTGCGTGACGATCACGTACGACCCCACCGGCAGCGCCGCGACGTACGTCTCCATCACGTGGCGAGCCACCGCGAGGTCCGAGATTCCCTGCAGGGTGAGGCACTGCAGCATGACAATCGGCCGGTCGAAGTCCAGGTTTCGGCTCACCACCGGGTCCGCCAACACCTTCTCCGCCATCGACAGATCGGCCTGGATGAAGTGGGTCCGGTCGTTCTCCTCGAGCAGCGCCCGCCCGTGGGCGACCACCACCGCGTCACGGTCGATGTAGACGACGCTCGCCTCCGGGTTCACCTCCTGGACCACCTCATGGACGTTCTCGGTGGTGGGCAACCCGGAACCGCAGTCCAGGAACTGGTCCATGCCGACATCGCGGGCGAGCCAGCGGCACGCCCGAAGCAGCCACTTTCGGTTCGCCATAGCGGCCTCGGCGATCTGCGGCGCGATCGCCGACACCCGGTGGAAGACCTGCCGGTCGATCTCGAAGTTGTCCTTGCCACCGAGGGCGTAGTCGTACACCCGGGCGTCGCTCGGGCGACTGGCGGCAGCGACCGGGGCGGCATGGTCGATGTCGTCCGGCTGCCGGATCCCTGACATGTCGGTGGCCTCGCTCACGGTTGGCTCGGCGACGACGCTGAGCACCTAGAGTAGGGGATCGGGCAGCAGACGCCCAGTGCGACCCGCAAATATCCCGGTCAGGGAGTTCTGTCAGTTTCCGCATTCCTATCCAGCCGGTCAAAGACGTGCAACGAGGGGCACTGAGCGTGTACCTTGCGTGACCAACGAGGCTTCCAGGACTAGGATCAGACTCCGCCAGGTCCCTGGCGAGTCCGCAACTAACGTTGGTGTCGATTGGCTCGGGGAGGTTCGAGGCAGTGGCGATCGCTGAGTCCTCTGATGGCGGTTCCACCGCCCAGCGGATGATGCTCGGCAGTCAGCTGCGCAAACTCCGCGAGAGCAAGAACATCTCCCGCGGCGACGCCGGCAAGAAGATCCGCGGCTCCGAGTCCAAGATCAGCCGGATGGAACTCGGCCGGGTCAGCCTCAAAAGAGATCGACGTCGAGGACCTGCTGACCCTCTACGACATCACCGACGAGAACGAGCGCGACGACGTTCTTCAGATGGTCCGCGACTCCAACCAGCCAGGCTGGTGGATCCGGTTCGGCGAGCTGGTGCCGAAGTGGTTTCACAACTATGTCGGCCTGGAAGAGTCCGCGTCCCGGATCCAGACCTTCGAGCTGCAGTTCGTCCCGGGTCTGCTGCAGACCGAGTCGTACGCCAAGGCCGTCATCGCTCGGGGCATCCCGGACTCCCCGCAGGAGGAGATCAACCGCCGGGTGACCGTACGGATGCAACGCCAGCGACTGCTGTCGCGGCCTCGCTCGCCCCGACTCTGGGCCGTCATCGACGAATCCGCGCTCTACCACCTGGTCGGCAACGAAGCGGTCATGCACGAGCAGCTGGAATACCTGCTCGAGGTGAGCCAGTCACCGACGATCGCCGTCCAGATCGTCCCGTTCAAGCGGGCCACCACCGGCGCCGAGGTGCCGTTCTCGCTGCTCCGGTTCGCCGAGCGCGAGCTACAGGACGTCGTCTACATCGAGTATCCGACCGGCGCGCTCTATCTGGACAAGCCCGCCGAGGTCGAGCTCTATGTCAAGGTCACCCACCGGCTCACGGCCGAGGCCGCCACGCCGGAGGAAAGCCGCGAAATTATCCAGGAAGCGCTCAAGAAGCACTACTGACCGTTTCCGGTCACAAGACTGCCCCACCATCGGTGTATCCGCCCCGATCGGGTTTCTAGCACCGTTTTTCCAGGTCACCTGCCCTCTGTCCCGGCAAGCTCCTCACTCAGAGTAGCTGCACGTGCATTGGCGCGTGCATTGACACGGGCGCCGTGCAAATGCACACTCAGATGCACGTGCAAATGCACGCTGTGTGGCATACACTCCTAAAGGCAAGGGGGGACCAGCAGTGAAAGAGATCAGCAACGGTGTTCCGGCCCAGGATCTGGGTGCGGTTGCTTGGCGCAAGAGCAAGTTCAGTGGCGCGCAGGGCAACTGCCTTGAGGTCGCGGGTCTGGACAGTGGACAGATCGCGGTTCGCAACTCGCGGGACCCGCACGGTCCGGCGCTCGTCTACACCGTGGACGAGATCGCCGCGTTCCTTGCCGGCGCCAAAGAGGGCGAATTCGACTACCTGCTCAACCGCTAGGCGTTCAGCACCACCAAAACCAGATTTGCCCAGTCACGGATGCCAACGACTGACACGGAGGCAGGGATGACGAGACAGGAGTCTTCGAGACTCCGGCCGTACGGCCCCATGGCGGTGTCGTGCGGTTCCTCGTCCAGCCTGCGGTCGTGGGGGGCTCCGGGCCCAGCTGGGTTTCGGACCGGTCTTTCCGGTCCGAAACCCAGTTCAGGCACCGAAATCCGGGACGATAGCTCCACCGATCTTGACCTGCTCCATCAGTTTCGTCGCACGACCCGCCAACGACTGTCGGGCCGCCGGGCGAGACCAACCGCCGCCGCGCCGGATCAGCGCGGCGGTTCGCACAGGCCCGGGGCCGATCCGCAGCTGATCATTCGAATCCTGCGGATCGGCCCTGCTCCATTCCGTGTTGCCCGGGATGGATCGGTGCCTCGGGGAGACGGGCTTCAACCGCAGGTAATGGGTTCGATCGATGCGATGACGGGAGCGCTGCCGGCATGAGCCTGAACATTGACTGCCCGCACGACGTATGGCAACCGTGGCGGATTGACGCGGTCGCGATCGTCGAAGGCCACGCCGATTTGCTGGGCGGGGTTTGCCAGCTGTGCGGCCAAACCCTGGTGTGCGTGGATGCCGGCAACGCGCCCCAGCGCTGGCACCCGGTGTCGCTGGTGGTGGCTCGTACGCGCCGCTACAACACCAATCCGAGCCGGGCCGACTCGGACAGCCGCTCGGTGCGCCGGGACGGTGCCATCTACGCCGAGGCAGTCGCCGCCGAAATGGCCGTCAGCTCGCTCTGAGAAGCCCTGTGGCTGGCGTCACAGTATGGTGGTGTCGGTCTCGGAGACGGCCGTTCGTGACTCCTGTGAACGGCCCGACCGGGCCCGCAGACGCCAGGAGCCATCGCCATGGAATATCTGATCCTGATCTATTCAGCCGAGCTGACCGCCGACGCCCAGGCGGCGGCCATCACCGCCGCTGGCCTGACGGACTATGAGGTCTACTCCAACGATCTGGTGGAAGCGGGCGTGATGCGGGGCGGCAAACGTCTGCAGGGCACGTCCACCGCGACCACGGTTTCGGTACGTGACGGGGAAACCCTGATCACCGACGGCCCGTACGCCGAAGCCCGGGAACAGCTCGGCGGCTTCTACGTGGTGGAATGCGCCGACCTTGACGAAGCGCTGAAATGGGCCAGCCGCTGCCCCGGCGCCGGGCACGGGACCATTGAGGTTCGTCCAGCCTACGGATGACAGATCTCGCCCAGGTTTTCCGAGACCATCACGGCCGCGTGCTGGCCCGGCTGATCAGCGTCCTCGGCGATTTCGACCTCGCCGAGGACTCGCTCAGCGACGCGTACGCGACGGCCGCCGCCAAGTGGCCCGCGAACGGTGTTCCCGCCAGCCCGGGCGGGTGGCTGGTGACCACCGCCCGCCGCCGCGCCATCGACCGGATCCGGCGGGATCGTACGTACGGCGAGAAAGTCCGGTTGCTGGCGGCTACCCCGGTGACCCCGGCCGGTGCGACGACGACGAGCCGGTCCCCGATGACCGGCTGCTGCTTTTCTTCGCCTGTTGCCATCCGGCGTTGGCCCGGACGGCTCAGGTGGCACTGACCCTGCGCTGCCTCGGCGGCCTTTCCACCGCCGAGGTGGCCCGGTTGTTCCTGGTCCCGGAGGCCACGGTCAGCCAGCGGATCGTGAGGGCAAAAGCCAAAATCCGGGACGCCGGCATCCCCTACCGGCTGCCGGCGGCAGAGGACCTGCCGGCCCGGCTGCCGGCCGTGCAAGCAGTCATCTACCTGCTTTTCACCGAAGGACACACCGCGACCACCGGTGACCGCCTGATCCGCGCTGAGCTGTGCGCCGAGGCGATCCGGCTGGCCAGGATCCTGCACCACCTGCTGCCCGCCGAGCCGGAAGTGCCCGCGCTGCTGGCGTTGTTGCTGCTCACCGATGCCCGGCGAGCGGCCCGTACGGACCGGGATGGCCGGCTGGTGACCTTGCCCGAACAGGACCGCGATCTCTGGGACCGGGCGCAGGTCGCTGAGGGCCGGGAACTGTTGGTCGGGGCGCTGCGCTCCGGGGCGGCCGGGCCGTACGGCCTGCAGGCGGCAATCGCCGCCGTACATGCCGACGCGCCGGCCGCGGAGGCGACCGACTGGAAGCAGATTTCCGGGCTTTACCAGCTGCTCGCGACGGCCACCGCCTCCCCGATGGTGCACCTCAACCACGCGATCGCGGTCGGCATGGCCGATGGACCGGCGGTGGGCCTGCGGCTGCTGGCGGATCTGGACGCAGCCGGCCGGTTGCCGCACAGCCACCTGACCGCGGTTGCCCGAGCCGATTTCCTGTCCAAAGTGGACCGCGCGGCCGAAGCGGCCGTCGCGTACGAAGAAGCTATTGCACAGGCCGAAAACACGGTCGAGCGCGACTTTCTGATCGATCGCCGGGATGCTCTCCTGCGATCCGCACCTGAGGGGAAAAATCCATGACCGCTGACGAGGTTTTCGATGACATCGTGGACGACGACCTGGCCGGCCGCGGGGTGAGCGCCGGCAAGATGTTCGGCGCCCGCGCCATCATGCTGGACGGCAAGGCCATCTGCTGTCTCAAGCGCGCCGAGTTCGGGGTCAAACTCGGCGCCGGCAGCGCGGCTCACGAGAAGGCGCTGGCGCTGCCCGAAGCGGTGCTTTTCGACCCGGCCGGCAAGGGCCGCCCGTTCAAGGACTGGGTCGCGCTGCCGGCCTCGCAGTCCGAGCACTGGCCCACTCTCGCCCAGGCGGCCGTCCAGGCCGCTCACTGAGTATCCAGAGAACATCCAGAATCCGGCGCCATCATGAGGCCGCGAGCAGTCCAGCTCGCGGACCGACATGGGGGTGTCCATGGGAAACAGAACTTCGTGGCGGATAGCCGCGGCGGCCGGCGCGGCCGCGATCGTGTGTGTAGTGGGAAGTACGCCGGTGCAGGCGAGCGTCCCACTGAGGTATTCGACCAGTTTCACCGCCAGTGGGTGGTTCAAAGAACTGCCCTCCTCGCGGCAGCCAGGACTTCGCCGGCGGCAATCTGGAGGCCATCGGGGTCCAAACGTCAGCGGATATCGGCAGCTGGCAGTACGCCTATCCCGCCGGCAACACGTGGTCCGGGCCATCACCAGTCGGCATTCTGCCGCCCTCTGACCCGCCGGCGTCACCGCAGCTGATCATCACTGCGAGCTGCGCGAGCCACTTGGTGGTCTACCGCGGCCAGGCCAGCGGTGGGCTTTTCTTCCTGAGCGGCTATTCCGTCACCCCGACTTTGGTGACGTCCACCAAAACCGTTGGGTCCCCCGCATTCGTGGAAAGCGACTACGGCGACGGCGGCGGCGCGCGCCTGGAAGTGGTGGCACCGCTGGCCACCGGCGGCCTGAGCCACTGGAGCACCAGCGCGGGCAGCCCGGGCAGTCCGTGGACCTTCGACGAACATTTCGCCGGCGAGGAGAAATACGACGCGGTCGCGATGATCGAGAGCAGCTGGGGACATCTCGAGGTGATCGCCAGGACCACCGGCGGCAACCTGCACGAGTGGTACGAGCAAGCCGGGGTCTGGTACGACGACGGGCTCATGGTCGCGGACGGTTCCACCATCAGCGACATCAGCGGGCCGCCCGGGCTCATCCAGAGCACCTACGGGGCGACCAGCATCGATCCGAAAACCATCGGCAATTTCGAGCTGGTCACCCCATTGGCCAGCGGCGGGGTAGCCGAATGGTGGCGGGACAACAACACTGCCGGCTTTCCCTGGCATATCAACCGGATCGCCGACCAGGGTGCTTGGAAGAGCCTTAATCCACCGGTATTTGTGCCGCATCACTACACCAACGCGGCCATTATCGAGGATAACCGGGGCTTCGCCGGCGGCATTTATTACGTCGTAGGCCAGACAACCGGCGAGGTCAATGGTTGGTCAGACGTGACCCTCACTCCGTTGCCGAACACCAAGCCGGGATTCAGCGGACTGTGGCCCGGCTACTGAGGGCGTCCAGGTGATCGCGGAGGTCGGCGGCCAACGGGGAGTTGAGGCTCTCGGCGATAACCAGGGCCTGCCGCCAGTGGTCCGCCGCCTCCGCGAACCGATCCGTGACGCGGTAAATGCGCGCGAGGCAGTCCAGGATGACCGCCTCGCCGTACCGGTCGCCGGCCGCCCGGCAGGTGACCAGCCCCTGGCGCGCGTACGTGAAAGCGAGATCGAAGCTCCGCAACGAAAGGTACGCCCGCGCGAGGTTGTCCAGCGCGACGCCTTCCAGCTGCCGGTCACCGGCCGCACGGCACATCCGCAACGCCTGCTCCTCGCACCGCACGCTTTCCTCGAAACGACCGGCATCGCGGTAAATCTGGCCGAGGTTGTTCAGCGCGATCGCCTCGCCCACACTGTCGCCACCCTGCCGGCTGATCTCGACCGCCTGCTGCTGATGACAGTCGACGCTTTCGGCCAGCCGGCCGACATGCCTATAGGTATTCCCAAGATTGGTGAGGACACCGGCCTCACCGCTGCGAAAAAAACCCGCCGCCCGCATCAAAACCCGCGCGGCGAGATAGTGCTCGATCGCCTCGTCGTAGCGGCGCAGGTCCTTTTTCGCCACCCCGAGCCCGACCAGGATCCGGGCCTGCGCGAGCTGGTCGCCGACCTCGCGCGTACAGGACAGCGCGATCTCGTGGCTGGCGATCCAGTCCGCCCACAGCCCGCGAGCCTCGAAGAAACCCCACAGATAACGGGAAATCCGCCACGCCTGGTCCGGAAAACCGTGCTCGGCGGCGGCCCGCACCATCGGCACCAGGTTCGGGCGCTCGGAGTCCAGCCACCTGAGCGCGTCGACCCGGTCAGCGAGCGGTCGTACGACCGTGCCCGGCGGCGGCTCGGCGGCCCGGTCCCGCCGAGCCGGGCGGATCAGCTCCTCGGCGTTGTTGGTGCTGTGAACGTAAAAACCGAACAGCCGCAACCGTGCGGCTCGCTGGTCTTGGACACTTTCCTCGGCCTGACACGGCGGGCGGCGAAAATCCCGAGCAGGTCGTGCAGCCGGTAGCGGCCCGGCTCCGGTTCGTCCACCAAATGCGCCTCGAGAATGTCCTGCAGCGCGCGATCGACGGCACTCACGTCCGTACCGGCGAGTGCGGCCATCGCGTGAATGCCCAGTCCCAGCCCGGGAAACAGCCCGAGCAGCCGGAACAACCGCTGACCGGCGGCGTCGAGCGACCGGTACGACAACGAAAACGTGGCGGCCACACTCAGATCGTCGGCCCGCAGCTCGGAAAGCCGGCTCTTCTCGTCGTCGAGCCGAGCCAGCAGGTGGGCCGCGGTCCACCCCTCGCGATGTCGCATCCGGGCTGCCGCGATCTGCACGGCCAACGGCAAGCAGCCGCACATCCGTACTACCGCCTCGGTGGCGGCCGGCTCGGCGCCGGCCCGGTCCGCGCCCACGATCGCCGCGAAAAGCGCGACCGCGTCACGGCCTGGCAACACATCAAGGGTGAGAAACTGTCCGCCGCCTCCAGCCCCACCAGCCGGCGGCGCGCGGTGATCAGCACGAACGACCCGGCCGCGCCCGGTAGCAGCGGTCGGACCTGGCCGGCGTCGGCCGCGTTGTCCAGCACCAAAACCGCGCGCCGGCGGGCCACCTCGGCGCGCCACAGCCCGGCCCGGTCGTCAAGATCGGCCGGAATGCGCTCGCCCGGAATGTCCAGCGCTCGCAACAGTTTGTCGAGTGCGGCGGTCGGGCTCATCGGCCGTGTGCCGGCGGTGTGAGCATGCAAATCCAGGTAAAGCTGGGCGTCCGGGAACCGGCCGGCGAGCCGCTGGGCGAGGTGGACGGCCAGGCTGGTCTTGCCCACTCCGCCCATCCCGTCGATCGCGCACACCGCCGATGCATCCGGAGGTGGCTCGGCGGCCAGCCGCAGGATCGTCTCGACCTCGGGGTCCCGGCCGATGAAATTCCTGGTGTCGCGCGGAAGAGTGCGTTGGACCCGGGTCGCGGTGGCGGCGCGACCGCGACCAGCGCCGGTACGGGCCGGGACAGCGTCGGGTCGCCGGCCAGGATCCGCTGCCGCAACTCGGTCAGCATCGGCCCGGGATCCAACCCGAGCTCGTCCGCGGAAATGGCCCGGGCCTGGTCGTACGCGGCGAGCGCGGCGGCCTGTCGGCCGTCCCGATAGCGCGCCAGCATCAGCTGCGCCCACGGCCGCTCGCGCAGCGGATGGTCCCGGGTGAGGGTTTTTCCATCTCCCCGGTCGCCTCGGCGTGCCGGCCCTGCGCCAGCAGAATGTCGATGCGGTCCTCGACCATCGCGAGGCGCAGCTCGCTGAGCCGGTCACGTTGCGCCGCGGCGAACGGTCCAGCCACATCCCCGAGCACCACGCCGTCGAAAAGGTCCAGCGCCGCCTGGAAAGTCGTGTTGGCGTCGGCGTACGCGCCGTCCTGCCAGAAGCGCCGGCCATCCTCCCGGAGCCGCTCGAATTCGGCCACATCCACTTGACCGGCAGGCACATTCAACCGATAACCGGAGCCGTACGACTGCAGGACGGTGCCAGGCGAGCGGCGGGTTCTGCCTGGTTCCAACACCCGGCGCAGGCCTGCCACATAGGTGTGGACGCCACCTTTGGGGCCGCCAGGGAGATCCTCGCCCCACACTGCGTCGATCAGCTGGGTGGTAAAAACGACCTGATTGAACCGTAGCGCCAGCACCGCGAAAAGTGCGCGCTGCCTCGGCGGCCCGAGGGCAATGTCCTTGCCGTTGACCAAGGCCCGCGGTGGTCCCAGCAGCCGGACCGACAGGGTGTCCGCTGCCCTATCGGTCATCGTCACCCGCCTTTTCGGTCCTGGCGTCCAGAGGCCGTCCAGAGCATCGTGACAGATTTCGCCGCTGGAGAACCACCGCTTATAAAGAGGACGGGAGATCATGACGCGACTACCAGGAAACCCAAGACGGCGATGGCGCGTACGCGCACTGTTGGCGGGGACGTGTGCGGCGGTGCTGGGCACGCTGTGCCTTTATCGCGGGCGTTGGGGCGCCACAGGCCTCGGCGAGCCAGCCGGAGGTCCATTCCGCTTTCTTCATCGACTCCAACGGCGCGGTGGCCAGCTTCGGCCAGGCCGCCGACCACAGCTGGAACACCGCAACGGAGATCACCGCCACGAATGTGGCGCCACCGGGCGGCGGGATCACCGCCGTCCGCAGTGCAAGCGGCACGGCGGTCGCCTACTTCGTCGGGAACAACGGCTCGATCTACCGGGTTTGCTCGCTCCTGTCGGGGCAGGCGACGCCGATCACGAATCCCGGCACCGCGGTCGCCGGCGGCCCGATCGCGGCGGTGCTCGCCGACGGGCAAATCCGGTTGATGACCGCCGCCAGTGACGTGAGTACGCCACGGATGGTGCTGGCTCCGGGAGATGGCAACGATCCCTGCAAGGTCGAGGCGACTACCTCATCCGCATCGATGGCCCTCCCGGCAACCCCACCCGTGACCCTGCCCGCCCCCAACCTCCCGGCGAAGGCAACGATCACTGCCGTTGGACTGTCAAATGGGGACTTCGGCGTCTTCTACGTCGATTTCAAACCACGCGGTGCACGCTTCCTGGACCCACCCCAATGGCAGCGGAGCGACGGACCTCGTCCTCACCGGCGACGGAACTCCCGCACCCCCGGCGGTGGTATCACGGTCACCCCGAACGCGAACGCCGACCCGACCCCCGGGTCACTGTCCCTGTTCTATACCGGCAAGGACGGCCGCGTTTTCCTCGCCCGGCCGGCTCCTTTCGGTCCCCTCATCGCTGAACCCAACCCGCAACCGTGGACGACGAGAACGCCGAGCGGGGCACCGCTGGCTGCCGCCGTCTCCCCCACCGGCAGCGCGGTGTCCTATGTGGCGATCGACGGTAAGGTCACCGCGCTGCCGGTCGACGCGACTGGAGCGTGGGACACCGTGACCGGTGCGGTCGCCGCGACCAACGCGGGTGCGAGCCCACCCGGCTCCGGTATCGGTCTCGTACCCAACGGTGACTGGGAAGAGGGGATCTGTGGGCCCGTCACGAATCGGCCGGGCCACCTCCCGATCCACCCGCCTGGCGGTCCCGGCACCATCGTGCCGGTCAGCACGGTCATCATGGTCGTGACGACCACGATCTACACCGCGGTCTGACCGGACATTCGTGAGGCGTACGGCGGTGTCGTACGCCTCACGAAAGGCTGTCGAGAGCGCCGTCGAAAGCCTGCCGAATGATCGTGAAATGGTCCTCGGTGGCGGTCAGTGGCGGCGAGACCGCGAGCGAAGTGTTGAGCGTACGCAGCAAAACCCCGCCTTCGTTACGTGCGTGCGTGGCGACCGCCGCGATCGCCGCCGGGTTCGCGGCCAACGCGTCCGGGTGCAGCTCGACGGCGGCCAGCAGGCCGGTGCCGCCCCGCACCTCAGCCACCGCCGGATGCTCGGCGAGCGACCGCAAAGCGTCGTGCAGCGGCCCTTCCAGCTCCTCGCCGCGCGGGATGAGATTGTCATTCTCCAGCACGTCAAGGTTGGCCAGCGCCGCCGCGCAACAGGTCGGGTGGCCGGCATAAGTGGCACCATGCCGCAAAACCCGGCCGCCCTCGTCCCAGAACGGCGCCGCCACCTCGGCGGAGGAAATCACCCCACCGAGCGGCAAATAGCCACTCGTCACGCCTTTCGCGAACGTGATCAGGTCGGGCACCACCCCGAAACGCTCGATGCCGAACCAGCGACCGAGTCGTCCGTACCCGCAGATCACCTCGTCCGCGACGAAAAGCACCCCGTATTCCTTGGCGATCTGGGCGGTCTGCTCCAGATATCCGGGCGCCGGCGGGATAACACCACCGGCACCGATCACCGGTTCGGCGAAGAAGGCGGCCACTTTCTCCGGCCCGATCCGCTCGATTTCCTTGCGCAGCGCGGCCGGATCGTCATGCGCCACTCGCTCGGACTCTCGTACGTACTCACCAAAGCCGTCCCGGTTCGCGGCGATGCCGGCAAGGCCGGTCCCGATGCCGTGGGTGCCGTGGTACGAGTTCGTCCGGCTGATCATGTGGGTACGCTCCGGCTGCCCCTTGGCGTGCCAGTAGCGGCGGGCGATCTTCGCGGCGGTGTCAATGGAATCGCCGCCGCCGGAGGTGAGGAACACCTTCGCGGCCGGCATCGGCGCGTACGACGCGACCCGGGCCGCGAGGTCCCGGGCCGGCGCGTTGGTCATGTTCCCGAAGATGCCGTACGCCTCGAGTTTGCCCAACTGCGCGACGATCGCGGCGGCGATCTCCGGCCGGCCGTGGCCGATGTTGGAATACCAGAGCGAGGCGGTGGCATCGAGGTAGCGCCGGCCCGCAGTGTCGTAAACCCACACGTCCTCGCCGCGTTCCAGCACGAACTCGGCGCCGCGCACGGCGTGCATGTCGGCGAACGGATGCCACAGGCTGGTGTCGGTCACAGCGGTCCTCCCGGGTGTAGAGCCTCACTCTCGCACCCGGGAGATTCCACCGCCCAACCGCCTACTTGTCGGCGGTCAGCTTGCCGGCGCGGCCCCAGCTGTCCGTGGGCACCTCGTGGAACCACACGTCCACGGCTTCGGCCGGGACCTGGTACGCGTCAACGAAAGCGTCGGTGATGCGCTTGATCAGGTCCCGCTTCTGCTCGACCGTCTTGGGGCCTTGCTGAATAGTGACGACAGGCACGATGTTTCTCCTTGTTTTCGGCCAGTTCCTGACCTCTGCATTCCAGCGCGAAAACCAGCCGGGACCAAGAAGCAAGGCACGCTCGCAGCGATCACCGATCGAGATCGCCCACCGTCGCGCAGGCCGTCAACAGCCGGTCGAGATGGCGGGTCGGTGCCTGCCCACGGACCACCAGCGCGGTCATCAATGCCAGGCCCGGGGCCGCGAGCGGCCGGAAAGCCACCAGGTCAGCCCGCAGTTGCCGGGCGTGCGAGGCATAAACGACGGTCCACAGTGGCGTACCAGCGCCGATCATCGCCAGTGTGTCCGACAAGGACCCGGCGGGTTTTCCTGGTACGGGTTCAAAACCAGCCGAGTGACACGCTTGCACCACCAGGTCGACCAAGGCCGGATGGTTGCGCCGGGCGGTCAACCGCAGCGGGAGGCCCGCGAGGTCGGCCAGCGCGACCTCGTCGGCGGCCGCCAGCGGATGGGTCGCCGGGATCGCCACCAGCAGTTGGTCCCGCCACACCGGGATCGCCCGCAGCTGTGGATTTTCGCTCGTACCACGGACAAACGCGGCATCCAACTCGCCGCTCACGACCTGCTCCAGCCGCTGCGCGGTCGGCGCCGAGACGAGCTCGACCCGGACGCCGGCGAGCGCCGCCAGGACGTGATCGAGGTGCGCGCCAAGGCCGGTGCTGGTCCCCAACCGCAGAATCGTCGCCTCGGCGGACGCGAAGCCGGCCACCGCCAGCCGGGCCCGCTCCACGGCGGCCAACACCGCCAACGCCTCCGGCAGGAAGTGCTCACCGGCGGCCGTCAGTCGTACGTGCCGAGGCGACCGATCGAACAGGTCCACCGCGAGCTCCCGCTCCAGCCTTCGCAGCTGCTGGCTGACCGCCGACTGGACGATGTGCAGCCGCTCGGCGGCCCGACCGAAGTGCCGTTCCTCGGCCACCATCACGAAATACCGCAATTGACGCAGCTCCACGACCCCGATCCTGCCGTATAGGTTTGCCAGAGGTCATCGTCGAGGTGCGCGACGAGCGGGTTCACCGCGACGGCGTCCACGGCCGAGGGCGGCTGATCCCCCTGGTGTTGCTGGAGCGGTCCGGCGTTTTACCAGGCCACCGGCAGTGAGCTGACGCCGTACACGAACGAGTAGGCGCGCAACGGGACCTCATCGATCGGCACCGCGAGCCGCAGTCCCGGGAAGCGCCGGAACAGCGCGGGAAAGGCCGTACGCATCTCCATCCGGGCCAACGGAGCGCCCAGGCAGTGGTGCACGCCGTGCCCGAACGCCACGTGCCGGGCGGCCTTGCGGGTGATGTCGAAGGTGTCCATGTCCTCGCCGAGTGCCGCGTCGCGATTGGCCGACGGCAGGGACACCACGACGATGTCGCCGGCGGCGAGGCGCTGGCCGCTCAGAGTGGTGTCCGTCGTGACACCGCGCGGAATGCCGGAGTGCACGATCGTCAAGTAGCGCAGCAGCTCTTCGATCGCAGGCTCGACCGCGTCATCGCGATCGCGTACGAGCGCCAGCTGGTCCGGGGGTTCTGCAGCAGCAGCAAAGTGCCGAGGCCGAGCATGTTCGCGGTCGTCTCATGGCCGGCGATCAGCAGCAGGTCGCCGATGCCGGCGAGCTCCTTGTCGGTGACGTCGTCACCGTGCTCTCGTACGAGCATGCCGAGCAGGTCGTCGCCTGGATTCAGTCGCTGGCGGCGGACGAACTCCGCCATGTAAGCGCGCGCTGCGGTGATCGCGGCGACCCGCTCCTCCATGGGCAGCGACATGTCCAGCCGCGCGTTGCTGTGCCGCTGGAACTCGACTCGGTCCTCGTACGGGACGCCGAGCAGCTCGCTGATCACCAGCGACGGCACCGGCAAAGCGAAGGCCGACACCAGGTCGGCCGGCGCACCCGTACGCTCCATCGCGTCCAGATGGTCAGTGACGATCTCGGTCACCCGCGGCTCCAGTCGCTGCATCCGCCGCATGGTGAACTCGGCTGTCAGGAGCCGGCGCAGCCGGGTGTGCTCCGGCGGGTCGTACGCAAGCAGCATGCCGTCCGACTCTGTCTGCAGGCCGGGTCCGGGCATCGGACGGTTGGCGTTGCTGAACCGGGTCGCGTCGCCGAGGACCTCGCGTACGTCCTCATAGCGGGTGACCAGCCAGGCCTGCGTCCCCCACGGCATCGTTATCCGGGTCACCGGCTGCTCACGGCGGAACTCGGCCAGGATCGCGTCCGGATCAAAACGGTCACGACGCATGTGAACGGGCATGAGCGGAGTCTGGGTCATCGGAAGGTCCCTCTCCCACGTTAATCGAGATTTGCTATCACTTCGTCGTCTACACTAACACAACCGATAGTCAACTATCAGTCTGCTAGGATGGCTCAGTGCACGACCAAGTGATGCCGCCCGCCGACTCCCCGCCACGCGGCCGGGCGCCGCGCGCCGACGCGGCTCGCAACGCCGAGCGGATCCTGGAGTCGGCTCGGCTGGCTTTCGCGCAGGACGGGCCGCAGGTGCGGCTGGAGGAGATCGCGAAACGGGCCGGCGTCGGAGTCGCCACCCTCTACCGGCACTACCCGCGCAAGGAAGACCTGATCACCGCGATTTTCAACTGGCAGTACGAGGAAAAGGTGGGGCCGGTCGTACGCCGAGCCCGCACCGACGACGATCCGTGGCGCGCGCTGGTCATGCTTTTGGAGGCCGGCCTGGAAATGGCCGAGCAGGAGGCGAATATTTTCGCCGCCGCCAAGGAAACCGGCTCACTGCTGGCCGGCCTCGCCTCGGAGTTCTTCGGCACGATCGCGACCGTCGTGCAGCGCGGACAGGAGGCCGGTCTGGTCCGCGCCGACCTCGACGCCGACGACCTGCCGCGGCTGGTTTTCATGCTGGTCAGCACTATTCGGCTGACCCCGGAGCCCAGCGGCGGCTGGCGCCGTTATCTGGCCCTCATGTTGGACGCCCTCCGGCCGGCCGCCGCCACCGACCTGCCGCCCGCCCCCAAACTCTGGTTTTCCCCTTACCACCCACCTGCGGACGGCTGCTCTTAGCGGTTCGTTGGGTCAGGCCACCAGGCGCAGGGTCTGGCTGGCCACCTGGACGCTGACGGTCTGTCCCCAGGACAGGTGCAGCGCGTCGGTTTCCAGGCCATCGCGCCGAAAACCACCAGCTCGTCGGACTCGACAGTCACTTCCAGAGCAGTTCCGGCAAGCACGCCTTCGACGAGATCGACGCCGGTCGAGGGCGACGGCCATGCCTCGCGTACGAACCAGGACAGTGCCGGAGCCAGCGGCCCGGGCAACGCCAGCTGGCTGTGCCGCTCCAGCCCAGCCACGCCGAGCGGCACCAGCCGGTCGCACCCGTACCGGTGCCGACCAGAATTCCGGACGACGCCTGCCGTTGCGCGCCATCGGACGTACGAACGGTGTAGCGCGCGGTCTGGTGGCTGGACTGTCCAATGTAGATCTCATTGAGCGCGATCAGCCGCTGGGTGTCGTCGGCCACCGCGGTCACCATCGTACGAGCCTCGACATGGCTGGCGAGCTTCCCAGCGGCCGCCAGGTCGAGCAGCTTTCCAGCGGCCTCAGGACAATGTTGGACCAGCACACCCGGATTGCGGGCGCGGTCGGCATTAATGCCGATCACCGGTTGGCCGTCCAGGTATTTCGCCGCGTTCGCGACCAACCCGTCCTGGCCGACAATGACCACGATGTCCTCGGGTGCGAACAGGAAACGGGGCAGATCGGCGCGCTCCACCGACCCACGCCGCCAGTCCGCCGGGATCGCCGCCGACACAGCCGCGATCGCTCGCTGCTGCTGGGAATGTCGTTCCTGCACCGCGGCGAGGTCACGCCCTCGGGTGGACAGGAAAAAGGCGGCCTGCCCGCGAGTGCCGTGCCGGGCCAACACATCGTCGAACTCGGTCCGGCGGTGCACCAACACGACCCTGGGCGCGAGGCTCATGACTGCTGAGCCAGCTTCGCGAGCAGGCCGGACAAAAGTTCCGGAGTCACCACCAGGCTGCCAATTTCCGGCAAGTTCCCGGCCAGCTCTTTTGCCGCCAACGCCAGCAAAGTGCCCTGCGACAGATCTCTGTACGCGGCGAGGTGAGCAGTTTTTCGGCGGCCGCCTCAGCGTCGCCCAGCACCCGCTTCGCGTCGGCCCGCGCGGTGGCCAGCGCCACCTCGCGCTCGGCCTGCGCCGCGGTCTCGATCCGGTTCGCCGCGGCCGCTTCTTCGGCTTGCCTACGGGCATTCGTGCCGCGTTGGCCGACCAGCTCCTGCTCCCGACGGGCCAGCTCGATCTGGCTGTCCAGCTCGTTCTGCGCGATCGCCCGCTCGCGCTCGACGGCGACCGCCCGGCGCTCGTACGTGGCACGATCCGCTTCCTGCTGAACCAGCTCTCTCGCCGGCGTCTGCAGCGCACGCTCCACCTCGGACTCGGGCCGGATCGCCACCACCCGTACGCCGATCACGTCCAAACCAATCTCCGCCAGCCGCGCGTTTGTGGCCAGCCCCAGGGTTATCCCGTCCCGTACGGTGGCCGGCCCGTCCACGAGGGCGTCCGCCAACGTCGTACGTACGAGCAGCTCGACGGCATACTGCTGCGCGGTTTCAGTCAGCAGCCCGGCAATCTGCTCCAGCGGAGCCGACCGCCAGCCGCCGAAATCAGGATCGATGCTGAAATCCAGCCGGCCGTCCGCCTTCCCCGGGTCCACGATTCGGTAGGTGACGGTCGCCTGCACGCTGACGTCCTGAAAATCGGCCGTACGAGCGTGGAAAAGCAACGGCAGCTGGCGATCATCCACCGGCACCTCGCTCAACACCGCGGACAGCGACAGCGGCCGGAACCAGAAGGACGCGCCCGTACCGGCGTGCAGGACCTTTCCGTTGCGCAGGTGGCGTATGTGCAAGGTCGGTGTGCCGCGCAGGTGCCGCAGCCCGGGAAGTCTGGTGATGTCAGCCATGATTCGCTCCTTATCGTCATCTCGACGATAAGACCGTCGACCGCTTCTCGTCAATGTGACGACAACGACTGGTAGGGTCGATCGCATGACTATGGCGGTGGCGGTCGATCTGGTGGTGCTCACCGTGCGCGAGAACGAGCTGTGCGCGCTCGTCATCCGGCGCGGCATCGCGCCCTATCGCGGGCGATGGGCGCTGCCTGGCGGTTTCGTGCTTCCCGACGAGGACCTGCCAGACGCGGCTGTCCGCGAGCTTTCCGAGGAAACCCGGACCGCCAACGTCCATCTTGAGCAACTCGGCACGTACGGGCGACCCGGCCGCGATCCACGGATGCGCGTCATCACCGTCGCCTACCTCGCACTGGCCGCCCGACCTCCCGGCGCCCACCGCCGGCAGCGACGCCGCCGAAGCGCGCTGGTCCACTGTGGACGATCTCGTTAGCACTCCCCGCCGATTGGCCTTCGACCACCACGAAATCCTCACCGACGGCATCGAACGAGCCCGCGCGAAACTGGAATACAGCCCGCTCGCGACCGCGTTCTGCGCACCCGAATTCACCGTCGCGGAGCTCCGGCTGGTCTACGAGACGGTGTGGGGCGTGCGACTGGACCCCCGCAACTTCCACCGCAAGGTCGCCGGCGCCGAAGGATTCCTGTTGCCCACCGGAACAACCACCACCCGCCACGGCGGCCGCCCGGCTCAACTCTTTCGCCGCGGGCCTGCCACCATCCTGTCCCCACCCATGCTCCGCAACTAACGCGAGGGTAGCCAAACGACTAATGCTGCCGCACTGAAAGCGGCGCCCAGAATGCATACGCCACCCCAGCCCGCGAGCGAGTACACAGTGGTGGAAGCGATCGCACCCAGCCCGCTGCCGATCGAATAGAAAACCATGTAGCCGCCCACCACTCGGCTGCCAGCATCGGGACGCAGCCCGAAAATCAGACTTTGGTTGGTCACGTGCACGGCCTGGACTGCGAGGTCGAGCAGGAGCGCACCGACCGCGAGCGCCCACAGAGACTGCCGAGTGAGCGCGATGGGCAGCCAACAAAGGACAAGCAGCACCAACGCTCCCCCGGTGGTCCACCGTGCATAGCCCCTATCGTTGAGCCGCCCGGCCGGACCCGCGGCCACCGCACCGGCCACGCCGGCCAGCCCGAACGCACCAATCGCACTGTGGGACAAGGACATCTCGCTGAGCGGTAGGGCCACCGCACTCCACAGCGTGTTGAAAGCCGCGAAAATCAGCAGAGCCAGCGTCGCACGCGTACGAAAGACCCGCTCCCGCAGGAAAAGTGTCACCATGGATCCGAGCAGCTGGCGATAGCTCACCTCGGCCAGCGGCCGGTGGCTCGGCGGCAGCACAGATACAGCGCAACCATCACCGCGACCGTCAGGGCCGCGGACAACAAATAGACGGACCGCCAGCCGGCGAGGTCGGCTACCGCGCCGGAAACAACTCGGGCCAGCAGGATCCCGATGACCACACCACTGGTCACACTGCCCACCACCCGGCCGCGCCGGGCCGGCTCGGCCAGCGATGCCGCGTACGCGACCAGGGTCTGCACCACGACGGCCAGCAGTCCGACCGCCGCGAGAGCCGCCAACAACACTCCGCCCGCGCCGGCCGTCCCCACGATGACCAGCGCCGCCGCGAGCAGGACCAACTGAACGACCGCGAGTCGGCGCGCGTCGACCAGATCTCCCAGCGGTACGACCAAAAAGAGCCCCACGCCGTAGCCGATCTGGGTGATCGTCACGACCAGGCCGAGCACGGCCCGCCCCATCCCGAAGTCCCGGCCCATGGTGACCAGGAGCGGCTGGGCGAAATAGACGTTCGCGACCGCCACGCCACCGGCCACCGCCAACAGCGAGGTCACGGAACGGGACAGCACAGTCTGGCCATCAACAGTCTGGTTGCAAGTTGCCACCACTAGACCATAGACAAGAGTGGTAGCATGTTGCAACTAGTGGAGGTGAGGATGGTCCAGCGCACCAGGTTCGACGACAGCGAGTGCCCGGTCGCCCGGTCCGTGGACGCGATCGGCGACTGGTGGTCGTTGTTGATCGTCCGGGACGCCTTCGACGACTGCCGCCGGTTCGGTGATTTCCAGCGCAGCCTGGGCGTCGCCAAGAACATCCTCACCGCTCGACTGCGAACGTTGGTCGCGCAAGGCATTCTGGAAACCGCGCCGGCCGCGGACGGCAGCGCCTACCGCGAATATGTCCTGACCGGAAAAGGTCGAGCGCTGTTTCCGGTCATCGTGGCACTTCGCCAGTGGGGCGAGCAGCATTTCTTCGAACCCGGTGAACCGCATTCGGAGTTGATCGACCGGCGTCGCGGGCAACCCCTGCGGGCGCTGGAAATTCGCGCCACGGACGGGCACATCGTCGGTCCGGATGACACTTTTGTCGAAAAAGCACCATCGCCAGGTGACTCGACGGGGTGACCCCGCCGAGTCCCGCGGCGGACTCAGCTCTCCAGAGCAGCGTCCAGGGTGATCGTCGTACCGCTGAGGGCCTTGCTGACTGGGCAGGTCTTCTCGGCGGTCTCGGCGAGCTCAGCGAACTTGTCAGCCGTGACGCCGTCGACCTTGGCCCGCAAGGTGATCGCGATCCCGCTGATTTTGAAGCCGCCGCCGGCTTCCGGGCCAAGCGTGACCTCGGCACTGACGTCGATCGACTGTGCGGTCAGGTCGTTCGCGCCCAGAACTCCGGAAAGATTCATCGCGAGGCACGATGAGTGGGCCGCCGCGATCAGCTCCTCCGGACTGGTCTGCCCGTCCGGGTTGCCGGCCCGAGTGGGGAAGGAAACCTCGAACTGGCCGGCGTTGGACGAATCGAGCGTGACGATTCCCTTACCATCCTGCAATCCACCTTCCCAGTGGGTGGTGGCGTCGCGACTGGGCATGTCGTCCTCCTGCTTTTTTCGCGCCGTCTGACGGCGACTTTTGGCTACCTTGCTCGGGTCGAGTCGGTCAAGGCTCGAAGTGTCTCGATCAGGTCGTGAGCCGCCCGCTCGTCCAGGCCAACCGCACACTGGATGTGCGGTGGGATCGCCCGCGCTTTGAGCCGCAACGCGTCACCGTCAGCGGTCAACGCCACCGTCACACTGCGCTCATCGCCGGCGGCCCGCTGTCGGGTGATCAGCCCCTGCTGCTCAAGCCTCTTCAGCAGCGGCGACACCGTCCCGTAATCCAGCTGCAACGCCGCGCCGATCTCCTTGACCGGCACCGGGCTGCGCTCCCACAGCACCAACAGCGCCAAATACTGCGGATACGTCAGCCCCATCTGCGCCAACAACGGCCGATAGACATCCGTCACCGCCCGCGACGCGGCGTACAACGCGAAGCACAGCTGGCCATCCAGCGCCAGCGCCTCATCACCCTCTGATCTCGACACCCCAGAACCATAGCCCACGATTACATCGCGCGCAATCTATCTCAGTCCGGGGGCATGACGCAGAGGAAGGACTGTTCGACGCCCGCGTCGCCCGGGGCCGGGTCCTGGTCAGCCGCGACCGGGCGGAAGAACTGCGGCCCGGACGACTCGTGAAAGTCGTAGTAGCGGTGAAACGTACTGGTGAGGCCGCCGGAAATCGGTGGTACGAGCCAGCTCCAGTCGGCCGGACACTCCCGACCCGCGCGTTCCTCTCGCGCCACGTGACGCGCGAACAGCTGGGCCTCGGTGTGGTGGTCACTCACGCGTACGCCGGCTGCCGCGAAGGAATGGTGCACCGCGCGGGTCAGTTCGATGGCCGCGCGGTCCGCCCAGAGGGTGTCGGGGCGGCTGGTGTCCAGCCGCATGGCCTCGGCGATGATCGGCAGCTGGTCATAGCGCGCGCGGTCGGCGAGGTCGCGCGCGCGCCGATCTCGGTGCCGACAAACCATCCGCTGAAGGGTGCGGTCGGATAGACGATTCCGCCGGCGTACAAGGCCATGTCGCTCACGACCGGCAGCCCAAACCACCGCAGGCCCAGTTCACCGAACCACGGATAGTCCGGGTGCGAGAGCTCCACCTCGGGGACCACCGCGGGCGGCAACGATCGCACCCGCGAACAGCCGTGCGGATCACGCATAACCAGCGGGAGAACGTCGAACCGCCCGCGCTGGCGGGGCGGTGACCAGCCAGCGTGTACGGCCGCCGCGGTGAGGCCGCGATTTTTGGCGTCTCCCAACGTTCCTGGACCTTTGAGCCGATAGCCGGCGTAGCACAGAAGCTGCGGGCTGATGATCTCCACGCCTGGCTCCGCGGCTTCGCGCGGCGCGAACACCGTGATCATCGGCCTGATGTGACCACCGTTGTAGCTGGCCTCCAGGTGCTCGCAGCAATGCTGGAAGACCTCGTCCACCGTCTGGACCGCACGCAGGTCACGGACTCGCAGGCTGCTCCAGTAAAGCCGGCCGACGCAACGAGCACTGTTGCGCCACGCCACCCGCGCTCCCCAGGTCAGTTCGTCAGCGGTATGGACATATCCTCCTGTTTCGGCGATCTGTCGGCGTACGCCCCGCAGCCGCTCACCCAACACTGCCTCAGTTTTGTTCTGTTCCAGGTGAAACGCCTGAAGGAATTCCTCGGCCACCGAATAAAGCGACGGCTCATCCAGCCCCCTCCGCAGCGCGGATGGATAGGTCGTCGCCCCGACCGGCAGCTCGGAACCATCGCGCGATGCCAGCTCGGTCACGTCCCCGGACCGCGGCAATCGACGGCTCATGACGGCCTTCCCCCACTCGAGGACATGAAAAGGCCCACGAGACGCTGCCAGTGGGACATGCCTCGTGGTCACCGGACGCTATCGGCCGGCGCGGTCAGCAGGATATTCGCGCGACCGGAAAACAGACGGCCGGAGAATGTCATGAAAGAAGACCCATCGCGTGTCCGATTCGGGGTGTCGACATGGCTTTTCGCCGAGAGTGGGGTTTTGTCCCACACTCGACAGGTGCGGCGCCATGCCCGACGTGAACTCGACTACCGCCCTCGCGACGATGCGGGATCGTACGCGGCCACCCTGCGATACCAGGAAGATGTTTGCGAAGGCGGCTACCCCGCGTGGACTTCGATCTCGGAGAGTTGAGCCCGGTAGCTCCCGAACCCATCGGCACTCAGCTTGGTGGCCAGGACTCGGACATACCTCGTTGTCACTGGCGCGAAGGCGAAGACCTGCGGCATCGCATCCGGCGCCGGATAGCCGGTTTTGGATACCAAAGTCGACCAGGAAGCTCCGTCCGTGGACTGCTGAACAGCGAAATCAACGGGGAAGCAACTTCCCGTCGCCGGCCCGTCGGTACGCGCGTAAAGCGTCACGTCCTTGATTTGGCTCAATGCCCCGAGATCAACCGAGACCCACTCTGTCTGTGTCGCGGCGGTGGCGCCGCCCGACGACCAACCCATCGGGCTTGCGAGCGCTGACAACCACGAACCGTCGGTCGCGCAGGCAGCTCCCCAACCCTCGGACGGCGACTCGTACGAACTGGATGACGTCACTGGCCGTCCGGCGGCGAGGTTTCCACCGTACGCAGCGATTTCGGCGAGCTGGAAATGGTACGCGCCGAACTGGTCGGCGGTCAGTTTTGTGGCGGTGACGCGTACATAGCGAGCCTGTGTGGTACCAAAAGCGAAAGCCTGATTCACCGCCGCCGGCTTGGGGTATCCCGTTTTGGTCGCGACTGTCGTCCAAGTGCTGCCGTCGGTGGACAGTGAGATGGTGAAATCACTCGGGAAACCGGAGCCGGCATTCGTACCGTCCGAGCGCGGGTAGAGGTCGACGCGGCCCACTGGATACGACCGTCCAAAGTCGACGGTCACGGTCTGAGCGGTGCCTGGGTCGGTGGAACCCGCGCTGGACCAGCCAAGCCCTCCGGTCACCCGACGCGGTCTGCCCGTTCACCGCCGCGGTCGGCGCCCACCCGTCGGCGGTGTAAGTGCTGGTGACCGTCACCGCCTTGCCTTCGGCGTAGTTCACCTCCGGATTGACCGAGAATCCGGAGAACCGCGCGCTCGCTCCACCCGTGACCAGAGCAACATTTCCGATCACAAAGGCGGAGTCGTTGACCGTGAGGATCGGGGTGGCAGCCGGTCCCGCACACACCGTCAGGGTGGATCCGAGCGCGACCACTTTCAGCCGGGTCGGGCTGGCGGTGGTGAAGCCTGGCACCTGCGCTTTGCCCAGGGTGTCCCCCGAACGGTAGACGAAAACCTCGCCGTTTCGTCGCAGGGCGACCATATATCCGGTGTCCATATCGGACCCGTTCGCGCTGCGCACCACCAACCCGGCCCAGTTGGTGTCGCCGCCGCTGCTGTTCACTCCGGTGATCTGTACGTCCACGGTCGCGGCGAAGTCGCCGTATGCGCGCGCTTTCAGGCGGACGTGTAACCCCAGTTCGCCGAGGAATCGGTCTGGTTGTAACCACCGCCGGACACCGACCAGGCGCCCTGGACGTGCACCCAGTTTCGCTCGTCCGCGAAACCGTCGGTGAGCGGAAAGCGGCTGTCCCCCCGGCCGGCGAGGTCAACGCGTCCAGCAGATGCCGGTGCGCGGCAACAACATCTTCACCGTTACGTGTGTAGGTGGTGGAGTCGGTGATCAGGGTATTGGCCACCGCGTGAGCTGTGACTGGTTTCGTACGCGCCAACGCCGTCAGCAGCTCGAAGTCCTCAATGCCGTCCAGTTGCGCCTCACTGCGGACGCTGTCGTAAACGTCCAGCGCGGGTTTGTTGGGGCGTACCAACCAGGCGTCGCCATTTTGGTGGCCGTCGAAGGTGTCAGCGGCGGTCCAGCCAGCCGCCACCGAACCGTTCACCCAGTAGTTCCAGCCCCAGTGCAGATAGCCGGACGCGCCGATTTTCCACAGCAACCAGGGGATCAACCGCGTCTTGTCCAGGTGATATCGGATGAAGCGGTTCATGTAGTTGCCCTGCGGGATAATGCAGGTGTAGAGCCAGAGTTCCTTCCCGGGCGTCTGGCGGAATTTCTGGTAGGTGGCGACGCTGTTCTGGTAGACCTCGGTGGTCGGCGTGACGGTGGTGAGGATCTTGTCCAGATCGGGCATGTTCGTGTTGTGCGCCTCGTTCGTCCGCGGGTGCGGAAAATACTGCGCATATTTGGCGTAGAGCCAGGTCGCCGCGGAGACCTGCGCCGTCGAACTGGGCTCGTCGAGCGCGCTGAAATAGAAGATGTCGGTCCACCCCTTGGTGTCGAGGTGGGCTTTCAGAGCGGGAAACACCTTGTCCAGATAGGCATTGGCAACCGCGGAATTCGGAGTTACCAGGACTTTCTGGGTGCTGCCACCGACATTCTGCAGGATCTCCACCTGCGGACCGGCGCCCTCCAGCAGCGTGGGCGTGTAGATGTACGAGAGTGCGCCAGCATCGACGAACAACTGAACGAACCGATCGAAACTCTGCCAGCCGAACGTGTAGTTGCCAGCACTGTCGATCGTGGTGTTCGGAATGAGCAGCGCCTGGAAATCGGCGTAGATCACGTTGTTCCGGTGCAGGGCGTTTTTTTCGCGAAGTTCCCCATGACCGTCCACCAACGGTCGTCGAACATCGTGCACCCGTACTGCAACGGCACCGCCTGGATCGTGCCGGTGTAGTCCCAGCCAGCCGAGGTGAACCAGTTGTTCATCTTCAACGTGCTCTGGTTCGCGGCCGGGATGGCCACGTCATAGACCTGCACCGAAATCGGCACTGGAACGTCCCCACCACTGGTGGAAACCGTTACGGTGCCGGCGTACCGGCCAGCCGCCTGACCGGCGGGCACTCGTACGCCAACGTGGTACGGCTGCGTGGTGTTCGCCGCGACGGAGATCGCGGCATTATCCATCAGCGCGTCGTAGAAAATCGAAGCGCCGCCGGGCGCAGCCTGCATGTCGCCGTCCACCGTGTCCACGTTCGGGTGCGGATATTCGCGTCGGATCTGGACTTGGGTGGCCGGCAGCACCGCGCCGCCGGGGCCGGTCAGATCGGTGACGGTCAGCTGGACACCGGACACCGCGCTGGCCGGCCGCACCATGATCTGGGCGGCCTCGTGCTCGCCTTTCGCCGCGGCCAGTGAGACGGCCTGAATCGAGCCAGCCACCGAAGTGGAAAAAAAACCCGGTCGGACCCGCCCTGCGCCCAGACGGCTACCCCCCCGGCCGCGCCGAACGCGACCTGTGGCCACGCCAGCGGCGCGGCGCCGACAGCCGCGACGGCGGCAGCACCGCGCAACAGGCTCCGGCGGCTCAGCGGCTGACCGGCGATGGAAGGAAAACTCGGCTCGGTTGGCATGCCCGACATAGTGAACAGCGTGACAGACCACCACAAGGCCAAACAGCCGTTTAGACCTCTACCGGTCTCAATTGCGTTGCGATCGACCTTCGTCGTTGGAAAGATTCATACTTTCGATGCATAAAGATCAGTTAATAATTCGACCACGGATCGAGTGGCCGGGTGTGGGTCGTCGCGCCACCACGCCAGCCGTACGGCAATCGGTGCGGCGTCTTTCAAAAGCCGAAAGACAATGCCTTTACGCGGATATTGCGTGACGGTGCTTTCCGGGGTGATGCCGACAAAACGACCGGTCCCGATCGAGATGAGCCAGTCGTCGATATCAGTGGTGTATTCCACCGCCGGGCGCGTCTGGGGTGGCCACATCTCGGGCGTGGTCGTGCCGGTCCGCCGATCGACCAACAACACCCGCTCGCTGACCTCGGCCAACCGGATCGCCCGCCGCCTGGCCCAAGGATCGTCCGCGGCCACCACACAGAATCGCCTTTCGAGGCCGACGATAACGCTCTCAAAACGCCGTTCGTCCGGTTCGTTGCGCAGCACCGCGAGATCGCAGGCGCCCTCGACCAATCCAGCGGTCGGCGAGTTCGTACGCACCAGCTGCAGCTCGACGGTCGGCGAAACAGTGGCCCACCGACGTTGGAAAGTCTGCGTGTGCCGGCCCATCGCCGACCACGCATAGCCGATCCGCAACCTGGTGTGCCCGCTGGTCGCGTCGCTGACCAGCGCCTCGGCCTCGGCCAGCAGCCGCCGGGCGTGGCCGAGCACCCGGGTGCCGGTCGCGGTCAGCGTCACTTCCCTGGACGTACGCCGAAGCAGCCGGACGCCGAGCGCGGATTCCAGCGCTGCCACCGTCCGGGACACCGCGGCCTGCGAAACCCCCAACTCGACGGCGGCATCGGTGAAGGTGCCGGTGTCGACGATGGCGACCAGGCACCGCAACTGCCGCAGCTCCACATGCATAACCAAAGCGTATCAATCGTCCAGACTATGCATTTTGCGAAAGTGCGACGCTGACGCATGGTGGACGTATGAAGGACAACCGTCTGACCGGTACCGCGCTGATGATCGGCAGCGCGCTGTCCAACCAGACCGGCGCGGCCATCGGCTCACTCGCCTTTCCGGTCATTGGTCCGATCGGGGTGGTGGCGGTACGGCAATGGGTCGCGGCCGTCGTCCTGCTGACCATCGGCCGGCCGAAGTTTCGGTCGTACACCTGGGCACAATGGTGGCCGATTCTGTTGCTGGCCGTCGTTTTCGGGACGATGAACCTCTCCCTCTACACGGCGATCGGCCGGATCGGCCTCGGGCTTGCCGTGACACTGGAGTTTCTCGGCCCACTCACCGTCGCATTGGCCTCGTCACGCCGTGCGCTCGATATCGGGTGCGCGGCGATGGCCGCCGCCGGCGTTCTCTGGCTGACTCGTCCGCAACCGTCCGCCGACTATTTCGGCATCGGACTCGCGCTGCTCGCGGCCGGCTGCTGGGCCTCGTACATTCTGCTCAACCGAACGATCGGCCGCCGGTTGGACGGAGCGCAAGGGTCGGCGACAGCGGCCGGCATTTCCGGGCTGGTGTTCGTCCCGATCGGGATCGTCGTCCTGCTGCACCACCGGCCGTCGGTGGCGACCATCGCTTTCGCCGCCACCGGTGGCATTCTGTCCTCGGCCATCCCGTTTCTCGCTGACCTGCTGGCCCTGCGGCTGGTCCCCACCCAGTTCTTCGGACTGTTCATGAGCGTTAACCCCGTATTCGCCGCGATCATCGGCCTCGTCATCCTGCGCCAGCACCTGGGCTGGACCGAATGGCTGGCGATCCTCGCGATCATCGCGGCGAATGCGGTGAACGGGCTGGGAGCTACGCTGCGTGGACCTGGATTTCGGAAATCTGGGCCCGGTAACTGCCGTGATCATCCGCGGACAGCTGACTCACCTGCACCCGTACGTACCGAGTCGTCACAGGTGTGAAGCCGAAAATCTGTGGTTGGCCGTCCGGAGTCGGATAGCCGGCCTTTGATGCCAAGGTGGTGAAAGTGGAGAAGCTGGGATCTGACGAGCATCGAATCTCGAAGTTCACCGGGAAACACTGGCCAGTCAGGCCGCCGTCGGTACGGCCGTAGAGCGTCACGTCCTTGATCGGGACCTGGGCTTGCAGATCGACGGTGAGGTATTCGGTGTGGTGCGGGTCTGTGGAGCCGCCGGACGACCATCCCATCGGGGTGCCGAGCGCGGACAACCACGAGCCGTCGGTCGCCGCGGCGGCGCCCCAGCCCTCCGCCGGCGACTCGTACGAACTGCTGGCCGTCACCGGCCGGCCGAGCGCGAGATTTTCGCCGTACATGGCGATCTGCGAGAGCTGGAAATAGTACGCCCCGAACTGGTCAGCGGTGAGTTTTGTCGCGTTCACCGAGATAGCGCGGATCTGCCTGGTGGGGAAGGTGAATGTCTGTACGGCCGCACCAGGTTTGGGATAGTTGACCTCGTTCAGGATGGTCGTCCAGGTGACGTTGTCCGGCGACACCGCGATGCTGAAATCGGTCGGAAACCCCAGGCCGGCGTTCGCGCCGTCCGTCCGCGGGGTGAGGTCGATCCGGTTGACCGGATAGGCCCGCCCGCAGTCGACGACGATCGCCTCGCTCTTGCTCGGATCGGTGGAACCGGCACTGGACCAGCCCCAACGCGCCGCTGGTCGAACCGGCCTGGCCGTTCACGACAGCGGTCGGCGACCACCCGTCGGCGCTGTGCGAGGTGGAAACGTTGACCGCCTTGCCCTCGGCGTAGTTCACCTCCGGGTTAACGGCGAAATTGGCGAACCGGGCGCTGGCTCCGCCAGTCACCAGAGCGAGGTTTCCAGCTGTGAAACCAGTGTTGTTGATGGTCAGGAACGGAATCGCCGCGGGACCCCCGCAAATCGTCAGGGTGGAGCCCAGCGCCACCACCTTCAGCCGGCTCGCGCTCGCGGTGGTGAACCCGGGCATCTGCGCATGACCCAACGGATCCCCCGACCGATAGACGAATACATCGCCGTTTCGGCGCATGGCGATCAGATATCCACTGTCCATATCGGACGCGTTGGCACTGCGGATGACCATGCCCGCCCAGTTGGTGTCGCCGCCGTTGCTGTTCACGCCGGTGATCAGCACGTCAACGGACGCCACGAAATCGCGATAGCCGCGGCCCTTCAACGCGGCGGTGTATCCCCAGTTCGCCGACGAGTCGGTCTGGTTGTAGCCGCCGCCGGACACGGACCAACTGCCCTGGGAATGAGTCCAGTTGCGCTCGTCGGCGAATCCGTCGACGACCGGGAAACGGCTGTCGCCGTCGGGCGAGACCAAGGCATCCAGCAGGTGCCGGTGCGCGGCCACCACGTCCTCGCCGCTACGGGTGTAGTTCTGGGTGTCGGAAATCAGCGTGTTCGCCACCGCGTACGCGGTCGCCGGTTTGGTACGCGCGAGGGCGGTCAGCAGCTCGTAGTCCTCGATCCCGTCCAGCTGCGCTTCGCTGCGAATGCTGTCATAGACGTCCAACGCGCCCTTGTTCGGGCGTACCAACCACTTGTCGCCGGTCTGCTCGCCGTCGAACGTGTTCGAAGCGGTGAACGCGGTTCCCGCCTGATTCGAGTCGACCCAGTAGTTCCAGCCCCAATGCAGATAGCCGGTCGCCCCGATTTTCCAGAGCATCCAGGGAATCAGCCGCGTCTTGTCCAGGTGGAACCGCATGAAACGGTTCATATACCGGCCCTGCGGCCAAATGCAGTTGTAGAGCCAGAGTTCCTTGCCGGAAAGGCGAAGTTTCTGGTACGGCCCGACCAGGTCATGGTAGAGCGAATAGAGCGGCGCGGTCGTGGTGATCAGCTGTTCGTTGGCTGGCAACCACGCGGAGTGCGCCTCCGCCGTGTGTGGGTTCGGAAAATATTGCGCGTATTTGCCGTAGAGCCAGGCTGCCGCGTCGGTCTGAATATGCGAACGCGGTTCGTCCAATGCGCTGAAGTAGAAGATATCGGTCCAGCCCTTGGCATCCAGGTGCGCTCTCAAAGCCGGCAGCACCTTGTCCAGGTACGCGTTGGCCGTCGCGCTTCCCGGCGCCACCAACACCTTCTGGGTGGATCCGTTGACGTTCTGCAGGATCTCCACGTTGACGGCGACATCGTCCACGCCCGGATTTGGCTTGGTGTTATACCACTCCAGAAGCGTCGGCGTGTAGATGTGCTTGAGCGCACCCGCGTCGACGAACAACTGGATGAAACGGTCGAAGGTCTGCCAACCGAAGGTGTAGTTGCCGGCACCATCGATGGTCGTGTTCGGGATCAGCAGCGCCTGGAAGTCCGCGTAGATCACGTTGTTCCGGTGCAGCGCGTGGTTTTTCGCGAAGTTCGCCATCACTGTCCACCACCGCGCGTCGTACATGCTGCATCCGTACTGCAGCGGTACGGATTGCTGGGTTCCGGTGTAGTCCCAGCCCGCCGAGGTGAACCAGTTGTTCATTTTCAACGTGCCCTGCGTAGGTGCCGGCATGGAGACGTTGTAGACCTGGACACTGATGGGTACCGAGACACTGCCACCGCTGGAGGAAACCGTGACCGTGCCCGTGTGATCCCGGCAGTTTGGTCGGCCGGCACTCGTACGCCGACGTGGTACGGCTGGGTCGTGTTCGCGGCGACCGTGATCGGCGCGTTGTCGAGCAGGGCGTCGTAATAGACGTTCGTACCGGACGGCCCGACCTCGTTGTCAGTCGGAGTGCCGATCGGATCCTGCCCCATCGCGTCGACATTGCCGTGCGGATACTGCCGGCGAAGCTGGATCTGGCTGGCCGCGATGGTGGCGCCGCCAGGCCCGGTCAGCGCGGTCGTCGAAAGCGACACCCCGGACAGGGCGGACGACGATCGCACCATCACCTGCGCGGCCTCGTGCTCGCCTTTGGCCGCTCCCAAGGAAATCGTGGCCGTCACCTCGGGCACCGAGGTCGGAAAGAGCCGGTCGGCGGCGCCGCGTACCCACACCGAGGGAGCCGCCGCGGCCGCGGCCGGGCGAACGGTCTCGGCCGAGAGTGCCGCCTGCGGATTAATGATCTCTGCTGCGCCGACCGCCGCTACGGTTTGCTGCGGCGGCCCGCAGCACCGAACGACGATCGACCGGGTGACCAGTAACAGCGGGAAAAACCGGCTCGTCAGGCATGGCCGACATAGTGAGCAGCCAAGCCGGCGCGCACAAGAGGCACCGGCCATCCGGCGAGTTTGCGGTCACAACTGGCGCGAACTCACCTTTCAAGAGCAGCTATCAACCTTTCGGTTCATATGACAAAAGTCCGAAAAGGTCAAAAAGCCGCTGCTGGTGAGGATCGCGGTCGGTGAGCACCCGGCGGGTCCGTGGCCGGCCGCCGGTGGACGGATAGCGCAACATTGTCTCCTGAATTCCGGACAGGTGCTCCAGCAGTTCCCGCACCGAAAGGTCCAGCCCGGCCCGGTCGGCCTCCCGCCGCATCAGATGGGTCACCGTGGCCGCAATGACACAAACGAGCCCATAAACGGCTATTCGATGATCTGTCCAATACCACCGCGAGCCGCCGGCCGCCGGCCCGGCGACATACGGTTCGTTCGCTCAGTTGCCGGAAAGTCGAGTCCAGGTGATAACGCGCCCGGTAGGCGGTGACAACATCGGCCACCGACCAATCGTCGTGATCAGTGACCAGAAGTTGCTTACCGAAAACCTCCTGGGCCAGCCGGGCGCGAGCGCCCTCGTCCACCCGCCATTCCAACCGCATTCCCGAAGGTGGCGTGCCGGTGAGCCGGGTCGAGAGCACCCGGTCGATCCGGGACGCCCGGGTGATCCGGGCGACCTCGCTCAGCACCTCGTCGCGGGACTGCCGGTACGTGCCGGCGGCCAGCCCGGCCGCCAACCCGTCCAGTTGCCGGGTGGCCGTACTCAGTGTGCCTGCGCGAGCCCGCGGGCCTGCGCCGCGTGCAGAGTCGCCGAGTGGGTGAGAATCACCCGCCTGCCGACGCCGAAAACCGTGGCTCGGGTGTCCAACGCGGTCAGCCCGGGAAATCGATGCGGGTCCACCGTGCGGCGAGCGGTCGCTGGCCGGGACAGCAGCTCGGGATGGTCTCCCGGCGGCAGCGCGCCGACGAAATGCGGGCCGGACGCGAGGTTCAGTTGGGAATGCTGGCCGGTGTCGAAAACCAGCGTCACATCGTCGGCACCCGTCAGCCGGTGGTGCCTCGCACCGAGTTGCTCAGCTAGTACGCCAAAAGACGCCACCACCGGGACATCGCGCCGGTACGCCCGGGACACCAGCGGAATAGCACCGTCGCCGGTGACCACCAATCCGAGTCCGGCCAGCGTGGCATCCGACCGACCGGCCGCCAGCGGGTCGACGGAGGCCACAAAGGTCGCGAAACTCGGGACATCCACGGCCAGAGCTGGTCCGGCACCGGAGATTTCCCTTACCGTCGCACATAGCCCGGCCTCGATCTGCTCCAACTGCCCAACGGTCAGCCGGTCCAACCGCTGCCAGAGCCGCACACTGTCCCAGGTGGACGCTGGCAGCCGCGGCCGGACGAATCGGGGCGCGGCGGTCGAAGCCCACCACTGCCCCCATTCCACCCCCGGGCCGGTGATCCGGTGCAGAACGGCGACCGCGACGTACGTGCCGATCGGCACCTTCGCGGACCGGGTGCCGGCGATCCGGTCGACCAACTCGGCCACCTTCAGCCGCTCCAGGGTGGCCCAGACCGCGGCCACCTCACCGAAGGCCAGGTGCCGCGACCGCGCCGGCACGCCACCCTCGCCGGCCAGCGCGGCCGCGATGTCCTCGGCGCTGCCCAGATAGCGCTGCGAGACGATCCGCGGCTGGCCGTTCACTCGCGCGGACTCAGCCAGGTAGTAGTACGTCCGGCCGTTCTGCCGCTTGCCAATCACCGACGCCATTCTTTAGGTAATACAACCCGGCGGCCGGAAAGGCAACCCGGATCAAGGCGGCGACCAGCCAGAACAGCAGGTGCCCGTACGGGCATCCCAGCCTGGTACGAATCCGAACTGGAGAAGGCCGGCGGGCCGGTCCTAGCGTTCGACGCATGGACTCCGCTTCAGCTTCGGCTCCCCCCGACGGCGTCGGCAATGCGCCGCGCCCTCGCCCGCGCTCGCGACGCGAAGGCGTTGGACGTGGACGAGGCGACCGTGCTGCTGCAGGCCCGCGGCACCGATCTGGAAACCCTTTCCGAGCACGCCTCGCGGGTACGGGACGCGGGCTTGGCCGCGGCCGGCCGGCCGGGCATCATCACGTACAGCCAAAGTGTTTTCATCCCACTCACCAAACTGTGCCGGGACCGCTGCGGCTACTGCACTTTCGTCACCGTCCCGCACCAGCTGCGCAAGAACGGCGAACAACCTTATCTGACCCCCGACGAAGTTCTCGACATCGCTCGAAAAGGCGCGGAAATGGGCTGCAAGGAAGCCCTTTTCACGCTCGGCGACCGGCCGGAAGACCGCTGGGATGTGGCCCGCGAATGGCTCGACGCACATGGCTATGACGACACGCTTTCGTACGTACGAGCGATGTCCATCCGCGTGCTGGAGGAAACCGGCCTGCTGCCGCACCTGAACCCGGGTGTCCTGCACTGGCAGGATTTCCAGCGTCTCAAGCCGGTCGCCGCGTCGATGGGCATGATGCTGGAAACCACCGCCACCCGGCTGTTCACCGAAAAAGGCGGCCCGCACTACGGCTCGCCGGACAAGGATCCGGCCGTACGCTTGCAGGTTCTCGAGGACGCCGGGCGTACGTCCGTGCCGTTCACCACCGGCATCCTGATCGGCATCGGGGAAACGTACGCGGAGCGCGCCGACTCGCTTTTCGCAATCCGTAAGGTGTCAAGGACATACGGCAACATCCAGGAAATCATCGTGCAGAACTTCCGGGCCAAGCCCAGCACCAAAATGCGGGCCACCCCGGACGCCAACCTGGAGGAACTGGCCGCGACCATCGCGGTGTCGCGGCTCGTTCTCGGCCCCAGCATGCGCATTCAGGCGCCGCCGAACCTGATCGGCGGCGAGTACGAGCTGATGATCAACGCCGGCATCGACGACTGGGGTGGGTCTCGCCGGTCACGCCGGACCACGTCAACCCGGAGCGGGCCTGGCCGCAGATCGACGAGCTTTCCAGCCGTACCAAGGCCGCCGGCTTCCAGCTCCGCGAGCGACTGCCGGTTTACCCGGAATACGTGAAAATCGGCGAGCCTTGGTTGGATCCGCGACTCAACGCGCACATCGCGGCGCTCGCCGAGCCGGAGACCGGCCTGGCTCGCGAAGACGCGATGCCCAAGGGAATTCCGTGGCAGGAGCCCGACGGTGGCTGGCAGGAGTCGGGTCGTACGGACCTGCACGTCGAGGTCGACACGACTGGGCGTACGGGTGACCGGCGCAGCGACTTCGACTCCGTTTACGGCGACTGGAACGAGATCAAGGGCCGGATCAAGAGCGCGCCGGCCCGGTCCGACTCGGACGTGCTGGCCGCGCTCAGGCACGCCGAAAAAGACCCGGCGGGCATCACCGACGACGAGGCTTTGGCGCTGCTTAACTCGGACGGCGCCGATCTCGACGCGCTGACCAACCTGGCTGACGGGTTAAGACGCGACACGGTTGGCGACGACGTGACTTTTGTGGTCACTCGCAACATCAACTTCACCAACGTCTGCTACACCGGCTGCCGGTTCTGCGCTTTTGCCCAGCGCAAAACCGATGCCGACGCGTACACACTGTCGCTGTCACAGGTCGGCGACCGGGTCGACCAGGCATGGGAAGCCGGCGCAACGGAAATCTGCATGCAGGGCGGCATTCACCCGGACCTACCCGGCACCGCGTACTTTGACTTGGCCGCCGAGGTAAAACGCCGTCAGCCGGACATCCACCTGCACTCCTTCAGCCCGATGGAGGTCGTCAACGGCGCCAGTCGTACGAACCTGTCCATCCAGGACTGGCTGAGCCGCGCGCACGACGCGGGTGTCGACTCACTTCCGGGTACGGCCGCGGAAATTCTCGACGACGACGTGCGATGGGTGCTGACCAAGGGAAAGTTGCCGACCTCCAGCGGGATCGAGGTCGTCACCACCGCCCACAAGCTCGGCATCCCGACCACGTCAACGATGATGTACGGGCATGTCGACACTGCCCAGCACTGGGTGGCACACCTCAAGCTGTTGGCCGAGTTGCAGCGCCAGGGCCTGGAAAAGAACGGCCGGCGCGGCTTCAGCGAGTTCGTGCTGCTGCCGTTCATCCACCAGAGCTCGCCCATTTACCTGGCCGGCCTGGCCCGCGCCGGCAACACCGCGAGGGACAACCGAGCCGTCCACGCGATGGCGCGGCTGCTGCTGCACGGCATGATCGACAACATCCAGTGCTCGTGGGTGAAACTCGGCCCGGACGCCTGCCGCGCGGTTTTGCGGGGCGGGGTCAACGATCTCGGCGGCACGCTGATGGAGGAAACCATCAGCCGGATGGCCGGCGCGTCAAACGGCTCGTACAAAACGATCAGCGAGCTGGAAGACCTGGTCGAGCCGATCGGCCGGCCGCTGGTGCAGCGGACCACGTCGTACGGCCGGCCGTCCGTCGAGCGCATCGCGGCGGGCCGGGCCAGTGACGGGGTGGCCAGCGCCGTCCGCCAGCCGCTGCCGATCGTCGGCTAGCGAAGCTTGACTTGGAGCGCGCTCCAAGTCGTACGTTCAAGATATGACCACATCGCAGCACCAGATCGGCTCCGGTTTCGGAGCACGCAGCACCGCCGTCGAGGTCCTCAAGGGCATTGACCTGAGCGGCAAACTCGCGGTCGTGACCGGCGGATACTCGGGCCTGGGATGGGAGACGACGCGCGCGCGCTCGCCGGCGCGGGCGCACACGTCGTCGTACCAGCCAGGCGGCCCGAGGTCGCCCAGGAGGCCTTGAAGGACATCGAGAACGTCGAGACCGAGGCGCTCGACCTGGGTGACCTGACCAGCGTTCGCACCTTCGCCGAGCGGTTCCTGGCCTCCGGCCGCGCCATCGACATGATCATCAACAACGCCGGGATTATGGCCCCGCCCGAGACCCGCCTCGGGCCTGGCTGGGAGTCCACTTTCGCCACCAACCACCTCGGCCACTTCGCGCTGATCAACCGGCTGTGGCCGGCGATCGCCGCTGGCCACGGCCGAGTCGTCTCCGTCTCGTCAGCCGGCCACCGCCGCTCCCCGATCCGCTGGGACGACCTGAATTTCGAGAGTGGCTATGACAAGTGGGCCGCGTACGGGCAGGCCAAGACCGCCAACGTGCTGTTCGCCGTGCACCTGGACACGCTCGCCAAGGACGCCGGCGTACGCGCCTTCGCGCTGCATCCGGGCGGCATCATGACGCCGCTGCAACGGCACATGGACCCTGCCGAGATGGTCGCGATTGGCTGGGTCGACGAAAACGGCAACCCCACCATCCCGAACGTCAAGACGCCCGAGGAGGGCGCCGCGACCCAGGTGTGGGCGGCGACCTCGCCGCAGCTGGCCGGCATGGGCGGCGTCTACTGCGAGAACTGCGACATCGCCGAACGCGCGGTCACCACGGAGAACTTCACCGGTGGCGTCCTTGACTGGGCCACCGACCCAGCGCAGGCCGCCCGGCTCTGGACTCTGTCCGCGGACCTCACCGGCGTCAACGCCTTCGCCTGACCCCTGACCCCTGACTTTGGCCTGTGCTAGAAACGGCGGCATGACCTCGCTCGCGGACGACACCCGTTGGATGGACGCCACCGACCAGGCCGAGCTGGTCCGCTCCGGTCAGGTGAAACCGAGCGAGCTGGTGGAAGCCGCGATCGAGCGGATCGAGGCGCTCAACCCGGCCCTCAACGCGGTCGTGGTCCACTGGTTCGACGAGGCCCGGTCGACCGCCGACGACCTGCCCGCCGGCCCGTTCCGCGGGGTGCCGTTCCTGCTCAAGGACCTGTTCGCCGCGTACGCCGGCCAGCCACTGAGCAATGGCAACAGGGCTTTGAAAGAAGCCGCCATCCGGTCCACTGTGGACACCACGCTGGTGTCCCGGTTTCGGGCCGCAGGCCTGGCCACCCTGGGCCGGACCCAACAGCAGCGAGTTCGGCAGCCTGCCGACCACCGAGCCGCTGGCCTGGGGGCCGACCCGCAATCCGTGGAACACCGACCGCTCGGCCGGCGGCTCCAGCGGCGGGTCGGCCGCCGCGGTGGCCGCCGGCATGGTGCCGATCGCGCATGCCAGCGACGGCGGCGGCTCGATCCGGATTCCGTCCTCTTCCTGCGGTCTGGTGGGCCTGAAGCCGTCACAGGGCCGCATCACGATGGGCCCGAACCGGGACGAGAGCAACCTTGGCGTCGACCTCGGCGTCAGCCGTACGGTCCGGGACACCGCCGGCCTGCTGGACGCCGTCCGCGGCCCGGGTGTCGGCGACACGGTCATCGCCGCGCCACCGATCCGCCCGTACGCGCAGGAGGTGGGCGCCGATCCGGGCTCACTGCGCATCGGCGTGGTCACCCAGCATCCGCTCGCCCAAGCCGAGAACCTGACCGCCGCGAAGAACGCCGGAGCGTTGCTGGAATCCCTCGGCCACCACGTCGAGGACAGCTTCCCGTCCGCACTTATAGACCCGAAGTTTCGCGAGTTCTTCGCGGTCATGTGGGGCACCAATATGGCCGTCAACCTCGCTCGTGCGGCCGAAACGCTCGGCCGCGAGCTCACCGAGGACGAGGTCGAGCCGCTCAACTGGGCCCTTGCCGCCAGTGCCCGTCAGCACAGCGCGGTCGACTACGCGCAGGGGCTGGCGATGAACGGCCTGTTCCGCCGGGCGGTGTATCAGTGGTGGGCGGACGGCTTCGACCTGCTGGTCACCCCAACCATGGCCGCGCCGCCGCCCCCGATCGGCACTTTCGCCCACGACCCGGCCAACCCGATCGCCCCGCTGATGACCGCCGGGAAGTACGTGCCCTTCACCCCGCCCTTCAACACCACCGGCCAGCCAGCGATCAGCCTGCCGCTGCATTGGACGCCCGACGGCCTCCCGATCGGCGTCCAGTTCGTCGCCGCGTACGGCCGCGAAGACCTGCTCTTGCGGGTCGCGTCGCAACTGGAACAAGCCGCTCCCTGGGCTTCTCGCCGGCCTCCGCTTTAAAGGCGTACAGCGAGACGCAGGATCTTCGCTCGTACGGCATCGGCTGCGGCCGTACGGGCCGGGCCGTCGCCACCAGCGGTGACCCAGGACGCAAAGAGACAGCGGTGGTCCAACGACTTCGTATAGAGCTCGAGAGCCCGGGCCGGCGCGGTGTCGACCACCGAGTCCGCCCAACTCTCGTAGAACTCGCCGCCCGGATCCTCCCACCAAGCGAGCTGATATCCGTACCGCTTGAAGAGAAACTCGGCTTCCTGCCAGCGTCGCGCGCCAATCAGCTCGGCGAACTCCTGGCTCATCCGAGCGACACACGGTAGCCAGAGCACATCGGAATCAACTCCATTTTCGTTGCCACAGAAAGAACATCGGGACGATGTGTGGACAACGATGGCAGTGTGGACCGACGCTCACATGGGGAGTGGTTCCCTATCTTTAGTCGTACGCCGCCGCAGCTCTCGCCGGGACCGTGCCCCGGTCTTGCGCAGCACAGCGGAAACGTGATGGCCCACCGTTCTGATCGAGAGATGGAGCCCGGCCGCGATCTCAGCGTCGGTGTGGCCAGCCACGATCCACGTCCGCACTTCCTGTTCGCGGGCGGTGAGACCGTCCGGCGTGGCCGCCGTGCTGACCCGCGGGCCACGGGGGATCGACCGCACCCCCAGTTCCCGCAGCTTGCGCGCGGCTCGCAGCCGGCCGGGCCGGGCACCCAACTCGGTGAAGCGATCGAGCGCGTCCCGCACGACGACGGCATCGTCCGAGTCGCACCAGGCGTCGGCCGCCTCGTACGGACAGCCGAGCTCCGTCCAAGCCCGGCCCGCCCCGACCGGGTCGGCGTCGACCTGCAGCCGGTACGGCTCAGCGGCGGCGGCCGGCACCGCGTCGATCAGTTGGTGCCGCCACATCCACAGCCCGAGCTCGCCGATCGACCACGCGTTTCGAGCGTTCCACCGCCAGCTCGTACGCCTGCCGCAGACCCGAGGCGCCGTCGTCTCGTACGCCGGCAAGCCAGCGCGCCTCCGCCCGCGCCGCCATCACCGGCGTCAGCCGCTGCAGCGATCCGCTGATGTCCGCGATCCGTTTTGCCTCGTCCAGCGGTTCCCACACCTGCGGATCGCGCGCCGGGCCCGGAGTCGGCCCTGGATGCTCCAGGCGACGATCCCGGTGATCGCGCGCGGCTCGACCAGCCGGGCCAACGCCTCGGTGACCCATCTCGCCGCCTCCGACCAGCGGCCCTGTTCGAACAGGCAGCGGGCATACCAGGAGTGCGCGTAGCTGGCGTGTCCGTCCAGGTCACGAGCCACGTAGAAGTCGAGCGCCTCAGGTATGGCCGCCATGCTTGCGTCGTACAGCCTCGCCTCGCCGGCCGCCGAGATGAGGTTCGCGTAGGCGCGACCGAGCTCTCCGTCCAGCCCGGCCTCCTTGGCCACCTGCACGGCACGCCACAGGTGCGCGCAGCTGGGGTCCTGTCCGGTGATCGTCAACCCGCTGCCCAATGCCTGCAAAGCACAGGTCAGGCTTGCCTGGTCGCCGACCTCGGACGCGAGGTCGACCGCCTGCCGGGACAGCGCGATGCCGGCCGTCAGGTCCCGCGCCAGCATCCGGTTGGTGCCCAGATGGGCCAGCGCGGCGGCCAGGTCCGGTGACGGTCCGAGCGGCTCCAGGATCTCGACAGCGGCCAGCGCGAGCCGGTGGGACTCGGCGTCCGCAGGCGTCACCCGGCTCAGCCACCACAACGCCTCGCCACGCAGCAACGGCTCCTGCAGCGGGCACAGTTCCACCGCCCGCTGCGCAGTCGCCAACGCCTGTTCGTCACGGCCGACCAGGTACGCCTCCTGGGAGGCCGCCAACCACAGCCGCGCCAGCTCGGTCTGGGAAGCCAGGCCAGCTCCGTCCGCTGCCGCCTGGTGATAGTGCTCGGCGGCCTCGCGGTGCGCGCCCAGCCCAGCGCGACCGCCCGCTCGGCCGCCGCCCGCTGGCTGGTGAAGGCCAGCTCCAGCTCGTGCGCGTGCCGGGCGTGGTACGCGATCGTGGCCGGAGCTATGTCGCCCTGCGCGACCATTCGGCGTACGACGTCCGCGTGCAGGTCCTGGCGCTGTCCGGGCGTCAGCGCCTGCTCGACAGCGAGCCGTACCAGCTCGTGCCGGAACTCCACGACCGCGCCGTCCACCCGCAGCAGCCCGGCCACCACCGGTTCGTCGAGCCGCGACCAGTCCGCGCCGAGCAACTCCGCGCCGACTCGCCCGGCGATCACCGACAGCAGCTCTACGACACCGCGTGCGGAAGGTGACAGGCGGGCCACCCGGGCCGCCACGGCATCGCGTGTCGATGCCGCCACCCGACCGTCCGGCGCGAGCAGCAACTGGCTCACCAGGAAGGCATTTCCGTTGGTCAGTCGGTACGCCTCGGCCGCGTCGATTTCGGTCTCGGAGACCATTTCCGCGACGCCGGCCCTGGTCAGCGGCGGGACCGTGACGCGGGTGACGCCGGCCGCGCTGGCCAGGTCACCGAGCACCCTGCGCAGCGGATGGTCACCGTCCACCTCGTCACGGTAGGTCACCACCAACAACCCCGCGGACGTGTCGATGCGCCGGCCGATGAACCGCAGGACGTCAGCGCTCGCGTCGTCGATCCAGTGGGCATCTTCGACCACCAGCGGAGTCGGCGTACGACGTACCCACGCGAGCAGCCGCTCCCGCATGTCGTCGACGTCGAAATCCTGCTCCGCCGGCCAGATCTGCCGTGCGATGTCCTGGAACGGCCCGAGCGGACGCGGCGTCGAGAGTGGCTCACAGAAGCCCCAAACCGCCTGTTCGGAGCCGAAGAACTCCCGTACGAGCGAGGTCTTCCCGACCCCCCCCCGCCTCACCGGCGACCGCGACGAGCGAACCAGCGCCACGCCGAGCGGCCGCGCTCACCGCGCCCAGCCGCTCGACGAGCACGTCACGCTCAACCAGAGTCACACCCGAGAGCGTAGGCCGCACACTCCCGGCCCGCCTCAGCCGAATGTAACGAAAGGGCGGACCGTTTCGTTACATTCGGCGGCAAAGCGGCTATCCGGCCGCGGCCATCGGGGGCGGGACCACTTTGCGGGCGAGCAGGGTGATCGCCGCGTTGACGTTACGCAGGGTGGGCGCGGCTACCCCGGTCAGCTCGGCGATTTCCACGACAGCGCTGATAATCGCGTCGGTTTCCAACACCTTCCCGGCTTCCAGGTCCTGCAGCATCGAAGTCTTGTGATGCCCGACCTTTTCCGCACCGGCCAGCCGCCGATCGATCGACACCTGCGGATTGCTGCCAGCGGCCCTCGCGACGGCGACGGTTTCGGCCATCATCCGGGCTACCAGATCGCGGGTGTGCTCGTGAGCGCAAATCTCGGCCATGGTCGCCCGGGTGAGCGCACTGAGCGGGTTGAAAGCGACGTTTCCCATCAGTTTGACCCAAATATCGTCCCGCAGATTCGGTTCGACCGGACATTTGAGCCCGCCGGCCACCATCGCGTCACTGAATTCCAGGCAGCGGGTGGAAATGCTGCCATCCGGCTCGCCAATCGAGAACCGGGTGCCCTCCAGATGCCGGATCACCCCCGGCGCCTGGATTTCGGTCGAGCAGTAGACCACGCAACCAATCGCCCGCCAGGTCGGCAAAACGGCGCTGGTCGCACCGCCAGGATCAACTGCCTCGATGCGATGCTTTTCCAGCGGATGCCCCTTGAGCCCGTGGAAATACCACCACGGGATCCCGTTCTGGGCGGCCACCACGGCCGTCCGCGGGCCTAGCAGCGGCGCGAGCAGCTTGCCGGCGCCGGCGTACGAGTGCGCCTTGAGGCCGAGGAACACGTAGTCGACCGGTCCGACGTCGGCCGGGTTGGCGGTCGCGTACGGGTGTGCGTGGAAGTCGCCGCGCGGGCTTTTGACGTACACACCGTGGTCCTGAAGAGCGACCAGTGTGCGGCCCGCGGGCGATCAGGTGGACTTCGACGCCAGCTCGGTGCAAGGCGGCGCCAACGTACGCGCCAATCGCACCGGCGCCAAGGACTGCGACTTTCATGTCATACCCCATTCGGTATGGCGGCCAAAGTAAGATTGCATACGATCTACAGAATGCCGTCAAGGGTTAGCGGGTAAAATGTTCCTTACTCGGCAGGACTCCCCGCCCGCCAATGTCTTTTGCATACCAAAACCTGTATCCTCGGAGAGCTTGGCTTTTGCCCAGAGCACTGAGGAAGAGAAGGTTCCGATGACGCAACCCGCCGCCGGCATTCCGGGCTCCAAGGGACGCCCGCCGGGCCGCCCCCGTCTGCTGGGCGAGGGGGCCACCCGCCGGGTCGAGCGGCCGGCGCCGCTGCGTCAGGCCGTGTACGACGCGCTGATCGAGCTCATCGTGAACCAGACCCTCAAACCCGGCCAGCACCTCGTCGAGCTGGAACTCGCGGAGTATTTGGGGTCAGCCGCCAGCCCGTACGAGAAGCCCTGCAGCGACTGCAGACCGAGGGCTGGGTCGACCTCCGGCCGGCGCAGGGCGCCTTCGTGCACACCCCCACCGACGAGGAGGCCGACCAGTTGTTGGGCGTACGCGTCGTGTTGGAGACGCATTCCGCCCAGCTGGCCGCCGGCCGGGCCACCGCCGAGGACGTGCAGCGCCTGTGGGAGCTGCAGCAGATCGGCATCGAGGCGCTGGCATCGGCGGACACCGAGGGCCTGGTGGTCGCCAACGCCAACCTGCACACCTGCATCACGAACCTGTCCGGGAACAAGGTGCTGGCCGAGATGATCGCGATGGTGGACCGCCGGGTCCGCTGGTATTACACCCCGATCGCTCGCCCTCGCGGCAAGGATGCCTGGACCGAACACGCCGACCTGATCAAGGCCATCGCGGCCGGCAACGCCGAGCTGGCCAGCAAAACCATGCACCAGCACGCCGAGCGGACCCGGCAGGCCTACCACGAGCAGCGGGCGGCCGCTCAGTAAATCAGGACACCTCCTGGGCTACCGGTTGCGGTCGTACGAGTTTTTTCGGCCTGGCTGGCGCAACATGAAGGCCAGCCCGGCAGCCATCAGACCAATCGAGCCAGCCAGCACGAACGCTCCCGAATAACCCCAGGACGCCACCACCAGGGCACCCACACCGGAGCCGAACAGGCCGCTCACCACTTTCCCGCTGTTAGACCATGCCGTAATTGCTGGCATTGTTGTTCTCCCCGAAATAGTCGGCCGTCATGGCCGCGAAGAGCGGAAAGATGGCGCCGCCACCAAAGCCCGAGATCATCGAGCAGAGCAGGAAGAGCGCCAGGTTCTGCATGAGCCCGGTCGCCAACACGCCGAACTGCGCCAGCCCCAGCACGATGCACACCAACACCAGGGTCTGCCGCCGGCCGTACTTGTCGGAAATCCAACCGATAACACCGCGGCCGGTGCCGTTGACGATTGATTTCAGCGCCGCGCAGTAGCCGCGATGGCGGCCGCGAAGCCCATTTCCTTGCCAAACGGCACCTGGAAGGCGATGCCGAAAATGTTGATTCCGGAGGTCATCAACAAGCACAGCCACATCATCGGCAGCACCGCGGCCTGGAAGAACACCCAGACGCCCAGCAGCCAGAAGATGTGGACCGAAGACCAGCCGTGTGCTTCGTGCAGAGTTTCCTCGGCCGCCCCGAAAGCGTATTCGCCAGACGCTGATGCCGAGCATGCCGATCCAGGGCAACAAAACCATCAACCAACGCGGCCGGCCCATAATATCGTGAGGTGTCTCACCCATGCGATACACCCGGCCGTTCTGATCTTTAACCTCAGTGAAACCATTCGTTGTTACGCTCATGCTTGTCTCTTTCCAGCAATTGCTGTGCACCGCCGGTTGCCGCCCGGCGGAGCTGGTGACCGGGCCGGGAGAACCCGGTCACCGTCGGGCGATGAGTCGACGCCAAGGACGGACAGTGCCGTCCTTGGCGAGGGGCGGGTGAAACATTTCTTTGGTACGGGTAAGAAGACTCAGCCCGTTGCGCTGCCGGAACGGGGTGCGGTCATCGCGTCGACCGCCGGGCCGGCCGGGGATGAGGGGTTGCTCCCTGACGTATGTCCTGGTTGTCGAAGGAAAAGCGTGAGGACCGCGGCCAGGATCGCGATACCACCAGCCAACAGATAGGCGCCGGTGTAGCCCCAGACCACGATGATCCCGGCGGCGATTCCACCGCCGCCGATCCCGCCGAAAAGCTTCGCACTGTAAACTAGGCCATAGTTTGTGGCGTTGTTGTTCTCGCCAAAGTAATCTGGCACCAGAGCGGCGAAAAGGGGATAGAAAGCGCCGCCGCCAAAGCCAGTGACAAAAGCGAAGAACATGAACAGCCACAGGTTGTGAATGTTGCCGGACCACAGCACGCCGAACTGTGCGGCGGCCGCCACCAGCAGCACCAGGGTGAGGGTTTGCTTGCGGCCAAGCCGGTCGGACAGCCAGCCGACCAGGGCCCGACCGGTGCCGTTGACGACCGACAGGATGCCGGCCGCGGACGCCACCACGAAGGGACCGAAGCCGCTGACCTTGGCGAACGGCACCTCGAAGTTGATCCCGAAAAGCGAGACGCCACCAATGATGACCAGGCACAACCACATCAACGGCAGCATGCCCGTACGAATCGCCTGCATGGGCGAGAACTGTTTGACCGCGGGCGGGTTTTTGGCAAGCCTGGTGTTCGCCTTGCGATCGTTCGCCCAGCGCACCGGGTCGATCTCGCTCGGCCACCAGTTCTTCGGGGGATCCATGAAGAAGACGCCGCAGAGCAGGACCGCCACCAGCATGTAGGCGCCGACCAGGTTGAGCACGATGGAGAAGTTTCCCGGTGTGAAGAAATAGCTGAAAATGTAAATGAGGGGCACCGCACCGTACGCGAATCCGCCGTTGACGAATCCGGTCCGAGCACCGCGCTTTTCCGGGAACCACTTGCCCACATGTTGATGCAGGTGGCGTAGACGAGTCCGGCGCCGGTGCCGCCGAGCACCGAATAGCCGACAAACGCCACCACCAGGTTGCCGCTGTTGGCGATGGTGAAATAGCCGACGCCACTGAGAATGGCGCCCACGACCATCGCTGCGCGTGCCGAAATGATGTTCTTCTCCCGCAGCCGGCCGGCCGGGAACGCCACCGCCGCTTGGAAAACCGCCCACAGGCTGGCGATCCAGAAGACCTCGCCAATGGACCAGCCGTACGACTTCTCCAGGGTCGTGGTCGCCGCACCCCAGCCGTACTCGAAAACACTCACCGCCATCATGGCGATCCAGGGAAGCCACACCATCCAGTTACGGGAACGCCCCATGATGTCTCTCGGGGTTTCGCCAACCCGATAGACACGCCCGTTCTGGTCGGTGACCTCCTGGAAAGTTGCTGCCGCACTGCTCACTTGAGCCTCTTTCTGCTAAACGGATGGACCTTGTGCAGTCCCTCCCTTCCTGAGGCCTGTGCCGCGCGGTTGGCGAAGCTCACGACGCGGGTCCCAGTAGTCCGGCGGCGCGTGCCCAACGGTACTTGGCACCGAGGACGGCCACCGGCTTTTCGGTGGTGTACGGATAAGCCACTACCCCGTGCTGGTACAGGTAGTCGCTGGCCTCTTCGACCTCGATGTCGCCGGAAAGCGACGCGACCACCGGCTTGTGGATGCCCTTGGCGCGGAACTCCTCGACCACCGCGACGACCAGCTTCGCGAACACCATGGGCGGCGTCACGATGGTGTGCCAGTAACCGAGAATGAGCGAGTGAACACGCTCGTCCGACAGCCCGAGGGCGATGGTGTTGCGGTACGTCGACGGCGGCTCACCACCAGTGATGTCCACTGGGTTTCCGGCGGCGCCGAACGGTGGGATGAACTTCCGGAATGCCTGATCCAGGTCCTCCGGAATCTCCATCAAAGACAGCCCGTTGTCGACGCAGGCGTCGGACAGCAGGACGCCCGACCCGCCCGCCCGCGCCGGTGATGATCACGACGTTTTTTTTTCGCCGGCCGGGGTGGGAAGCAGCGGGATGCCGCGGGCGTATTCGAGCATGTCGTTCAACCCCGGTGCCCGGATAACCCCACTCTGACGCAGAATGTCGTCGTAAACCTTGTCATCGCCGGCCAGCGCACCAGTGTGCGAGCTCGCCGCTTTGGCACCCTGCGCCGTACGCCCGGCTTTCAGAACAACGATGGGCTTCTTCGTCGAGACCCGTTTCGCGGTCTCGGCGAAAGACCGGCCGTCCTTGAGGTCCTCCAGGTGCATCGCGATGAGACCGGTGTTGTCGTCGCTTTCAAAAAACGTGAGGAGATCATCCTCATCGATGTCGGCCTTGTTGCCCACCCCCACGATCGCCGAGACACCCATTTTCGCGGACCGGCTGAAGCCCAGGATCGCCATCCCGATGCCGCCGCTCTGGGAGGTGAGCGCCACCTGCCCCTTCACGTCGTACGGCGTGCAGAAGGTCGCGCGCACAGGTTTTCCGGCGTATAGTAATAGCCGTAGATGTTCGGTCCGAGGATGCGAACGCCGTGCTTGCGCGCGATGGCCAAGACCTCGTCCTGCAGCTCCTGGTTTCCGGTCTCACCGAAACCCGACGGAATCAGGATCGCGCCCGCGACCCCCTTCGCACCGACCTCTTCGAGAGCCGCGGCCACAAATTTCGCTGGAATGGCGAAAACCGCGACATCCACGTCGCCGGGTACGTCAGCGATGCTCTTGAACGCCTTGCGATCCAGGATTTCGCTGGCTTTCGGGTTGATCGGGTAGATCTCGCCCCGATAGCCGCCGTTCACCAGGTTTTTTCATCACCGAGTTGCCGATTTTGCCTTCTTCGGCGGAAGCTCCGATGACCGCGACCGCGGCCGGCTTCATGATGCGGTTCATCGAGGCCAGGATCTCCTCCTGGCTGAACCGCTCCGGCACGACCGCGGCAGCGGGATCGATGAGAATGCGTACGTCCACGGCCGTCGCACCGCTGGCGGTCACCAGCACCGGGTTCAGGTCCACTTCGGACAGCTGCGGGAAATCCGTCACCAGCTGCGAAACCCGCTGGATGATCGTGGACAGGGCGGCCCGGTCGGCCGGCTCCGCACCACGTACACCTTTGAGGATTTGCGCGGCCTTGATGCCGTCGATCATCGACAGCGCCTCGTCCTGCGAGGTCGGCGCCAGCCGAAAGGTCACGTCCTTGAGCACCTCGACCAGCACACCGCCGAGCCCGAAAGCCACGATCTTGCCGAAGGTCGTGTCAGTGGTAGCACCGATAATGACCTCCTGGCCGGAAGTCAACTGCTGCTGCACCTGGACGCCGAGGATCTCGGCATCCGCGTTGTACGCCTTGGCGTTCGCCACAATCGTACGAAATCCAGCGGCCACTTCCTCGGCGGTGGACTGCCCTACCAGTACGCCACCTGCCTCGGTTTTTTGTGCAGGATGTCCGGTGACACGATCTTGAGGACGACGGGGAACCCGATTTTCTCGGCGTAAGCCACCGCCTCGATCTCGGAGGTCGCCAACGCCTCGGCCGGCGTGGGAATACCGTACGCGTCGCAGACTTTCTTGCCTTCCAGGGCGGTCAGCGAGTCCCGGCCCTGCCCGGCGGCTTCGTCAAGCACCGCCTGAACGGCGGCGCGGTCAAAATTTTCAGCCATAGCTGGAGTTCTCCTTCTTACCGGGCAGACCGTGAGTCAGCGACCCACCCGGTCCGATGTAAAGACAGGTCAGATGACGCCGGCGGCGCGCAGCTCTTTCAGCCTGTCGCCGCTGTAACCGAGCTCGCTCAGCACTTCTTCGTTGTGCTCGCCCAGCAACGGCGACCGCTGGACGTCGACCGGCGAGTCCGAGAGCTTCAGCGGACTGCCGACCGTCTTGAAGGTGCCACGTTCGGGGTGCTCGACCTCAACAACCGTGCCGAGTTCGGCGAGAGTCGTGTCATCGATCAACTCCTGGGTGGACAGGATGGGCCACAAGGAATGTCGTGCGCGTTCAGCTTCTCCAGGATTTCCCACTTGGTGTGCTTTTCGGTCCACTCCTCGACCAGCGCGAAGACCTTGTCCAGCTTGGAAAGCCGGGCCTCCGGCGTCGCCCACTGCGGGTCCTGCACCAGGTCGGGCCGGCCGATCAGCTCGGCCAGTGGCTTCCATCCGGGAGGCTGGATAATCACGTAGATGTAGTCGTTTGGACCGCCGGGCGCACACCGTACCGCCCAACCGGGCTGTCCTCCACCGGACGCGTTTCCGGACCGAGGCACCTCAACGCCGGTGTTCGGAGTCGGATATTCGTTCAGTGGGCCCAAAGCGATCCGTTGCTGGTCACGCAGCTTCACCCGGCACAGGTTCAGCACGGCGTCCTGCATGGCGACCTGTACGCGCTGGCCGCGGCCGGTGTTCGTACGCTGATAAAGCGCGGCCAGAATCGCGGCCACCAGATGAATCCCGGTGCCGGAGTCACCGATCTGCGCACCGGTCGCGGTCGGCGGGCCGTCGGCGAAGCCAGTGGTCGCCATCGCGCCACCCATCGCCTGCGCGATGACCTCGTACGCCTTGAACTTCGCGAACTTGCCGCCACCGAATCCCTTGATGGAGGCGTAGATCAGCCGCGGGTTGAGCTCCTGCAGCCGCTCCCAGGTGAACCCGAAGCGGTCGACCACACCCGGACCGAAGTTCTCCACCAGAATGTCCGAGGTCTTCACCAGGTCGGCGAAGATCTCCTTGCCTTCCGCGGTTTTCATGTTCACCGTGATGCTGCGCTTGTTGCAGTTCAGCATCGTGAAATAGAGGCTGTCCACGCCGGGCTTGTCGCGCAACTGCTGGCGGGTGATGTCACCGCGGCCAGGCGTCTCCAGCTTCACCACGTCCGCACCCAGCCACCCGAGCAGCTGCGTCGACGACGGTCCGGACTGGACATGTGTCATATCGAGGACTCGTACGCCCTCCAGAGCCTTGCTCATGAGCCGGCCTCCGCTCGAAAGCTAACGATTACTTGTACATTGTTTGGTTCATGGTTCCCGGCGCGTACGCGTCCGGATCGACCCAGACATTGATGAGCGACGGCTTGCCAGATTCGCGCGCCCGCTGCAAAGCCGGCGCGATGTCCTTCGGGTCACGCACTTCCTCGCCATAACCGCCCAACATCTGCGCGAACTTGTCGTAGTGCACATCGCCGAGCGTGTTGCCGATCCGCTCCCGAGCGAGTCCGTACTTCTGCGCCTGGCCATAGCGAATCTGGTTCATCGACGAGTTGTTGCCAACAATGCCGACGAAAGGCAGGTTGTAGCGGACCAGCGTCTCGAAGTCCCAGCCGGTCAGGCTGAAGGCGCCGTCACCGAACAGCGCGACCACTTCCTTGTCCGGGCGGGCGTGTTTTGCCGCGAGGACAAAGGGAATGCCGACCCCCAGGGTCCCGAGCGGGCCCGGGTCCATCCAGTGGCCGGGCGACTTGGGTTGCACAACCTGGCCGGAGAAGGTGACGATGTCGCCGCCGTCACCGATGTAGATCGAGTCCTCGGTGAGGAAGTTGTTGATCTCGCTGACCAGCCGGTACGGGTGGATGGGGCTGGCATCGGAGAGCAACTGCGGGAGCCGCTTCTGCTTGGCCTGGTCTTCGACACCGGCCAGTTCTTCCAGCCACTGCTTGCGTCCGGTCGCGCCATTGTCCTCGCGCGGCCGCTGGCGGCCTGCGCGACCGACGCGAGGACGACACCGACATCACCCACGATGCCGAGGTCGATGTCCCGGTTCTTGCCGACCGTACGGTAATCCAGGTCGATCTGGACGACGGTCGCGTCCTTGGAGAGCCGCCGCCCGTAGCCCATCCGGAAATCGAAGGGTGTGCCGACAATGACGATGAGATCGGCGTTGTTGAAGGCATATCGCCGGGAAAGCTGGAAGTGATGCGGGTCGCCAGGCGGCAGCGTACCGCGGCCGGCGCCGTTCATGTAGGCGGGAACATTGAGCGTACGCACCAAATCGATGGCCGCATCCGTCCCGCGAGTGGTCCAGACCTGGCTGCCGAGCAGGATCGCCGGCTTTTGGGCATGTACGAGCAGATCCGCGAGCTTCTCGATCGCGGCCGGGTCGCCGGCGCTGCGGGTCGAGGCCTTGTAGCCACCGGCCTGCGGGATCCGCGCCGACTCCAACGGCACCTTCGCATCCAGCACATCCCTGGGAATCTCCAGGAAAGACGGGCCGGGAGCACCCACGTAGCATTCCCGAAACGCCATCGACACCATGTCCGCGATCCGTGCGGTGCCCGGCACGGTCGCGGCGAACTTGGTGATCGGGTTCATCATGTCCACGTGCGGCAGGTCCTGCAGCGATCCCATTTTGTGCTGGGACAGCGATCCCTGGCCGCCGATCAACAACATCGGGCTCTCCGCGCGGAAAGCGTTCGCCACGCCGGTGACCGCGTCGGTGGTGCCGGGGCCGGCGGTGACAACCGCACATCCCGCTGTGCCGGTAATCCGGGCATAACCGTCGGCCGCGTGCGCGGCGACCTGCTCGTGGCGTACGTCGATGACCTTGATGCCCTCGTCGACGCAGCCGTCATAAATGTCAATGATGTGTCCGCCGCAGAGGGTGAAGATCGTGTCCACCCCTTCGGCCTTGAGCGCCTTCGCCACCAGATGCCCACCGGATATCACTTCGGGGGTGGCTACCTCGGCATTGTTCGTGCCGGCCACGGCATCACCGGTCGCCGTTTGCGCCATCGCTGGTCATCTCCTTGCTGCTCGGCCTTGGCGGCCGGGAGCCGAGTCAAACTCCCCGCCACACCTGTCCACTGTAGATTGCATACCGTATGTCTTAGCCACATCGTGGCCCTCCCGCTGCCTCATGTCCAGGGGATGACCGGAAGAAGTCCGGTTTCTTAGGCTGTGTTAGCCGTAGGGACCAGATTCGGCAGCGGCTCGTACTCCACGATGTTGTCCAAAGAGGGCCCCATCGCGGCATTTGCCTCGCGTTCACCATCACCTCGACCAACACCGGCACCTGGGCGTGCTCTGCCTCCGCGGTCGCCCACGCCAGCGCGCCGGCGATGTCCTCCGGGCGATCCACCCGGCGAGCCGGGCAACCAAAAGCATCCATCAGCTTGACGTGGTCGATGCCGCCCTCGCCGTAATGCAGGTCCACGGCGAAATTCATGTCGTACGGCAGTTCGGCCTGTCGAATCAGGCCCAGATATTCGTTGTTGACCATGACAATCACGAACGGGATCCGATACTGCGCGCGCGACCGCGATCTCCTCCATCAGGAACTGGAAGGAATAGTCGCCCACCACCGCGACGACGGATCGGTCCGGATACGCGCATTTCACGCCGATGGCGGCCGGAATCTCCCAGCCCAGCGGGCCCGCTTGACCGCACACCAGATAGCGGCGCGGCAGGAACGTACGCTGGAACTGCCCGGACCAGATCTGATAGAGCCCGATCGCGGTGACAAAAGTGGTGTCAGGGCCGTAAAACTCGTTGAGCTCGCGATAGACCCGCGGCGGCTTGATGGGCACGGCGTCAAAATCGTCCCGCCGGACCAGTGTCGACCGCAGTTCCCCCACCCGTTCGGGCCAGCGTCCGGTGGGCCGGGGCGGAGCGAGTTCCTGAGCCTGGAAAGCCAAGGCGGCCAGCGTGGACCGCGCGTGTCCCACGATGCCCAGGTCCGGCTCGAAAACCTTGCCGAGCTGGGTCGGCTCGATGTCCACGTGGATGAATTTGCGGCCTTTTCGGTACGTTTCCAGGTCACCGGTGTGCCGGTCACCAAATCGCGCGCCCACCGCCAGCACCAGGTCACTCTCCAGAAAGGCCGCGTTGCCCCACAGCGTCTGCGTCTGGATTCCCGCCATACCGGCAAAGAGCGGGTGGTCTTCGGGAAACGCGCCTTTGCCCATCAAGGTGGTCTGCACCGGGATCTGCAGCCGCTCAGCCAGATTCCGCAGCTCGTCGGCGGCGTTCGCGATGATCACACCGCCACCGGCCAGGATCAGCGGCCTTTCGGCCTGCAACAGCATCTGTACGGCTGCCCGGATGCCCTGCGGCGACGGCTCCGGCACCTCGATCGGCAACGGAGCGTCCACAGTGGAGTCGTAAAGACACGTCCCGCGCTGCACGTCGATCGGCAGGTCGATCAGCACCGGCCCAGGCCGGCCGGACTGCGCGATCCGGAACGCCTCCCGGAAAACCCAGGCGGCCTGCGCCGGTTCTTTGAGCTGTACGGCCCATTTCGTCACCGGTTTGGCGATCTCCACGATGTCGACCGCCTGGAACGCCTCCTGGTGCAGCTTCGCCCTGGCGGCCTGGCCGGTGATGCAGATCATCGGGATGGAGTCTGCCATCGCGGTGTAGAGGCCGGTGATCATGTTGGTGCCGGCAGGTCCGGACGTACCGATGCAGACACCGACTTTTCCGGTCGCTCTTGACCATCCGTCAGCGGCATGAGTGCCGCCTTCTTCGTGCCGGACGGTGAGGTGCTTGATGGAGCTTGTCCGCAGCGCCGCGTAGAGGGGCAGGATCGCCGCGCCCGGAATGCCGAAGATGGTGTCCACGCCCTCCGACTCCATCACCGCGACGGCGGCCTCCATGCAGGGAATGCGCTTCACAGGCTGGCCTTTCGTCCGGAAAAACTCTCGATGACCTTCAGCAGGGCCGAATGGTCGAGGCTGCCGTAGCCCTGCTGGCGGGCCGCCGAGATGAGCTGCGCGACCAGGGCCGCGGTCGGCAGCGCGACCTCGGCCTCCCGCGCGGCGGACAGCACGATCCCCATGTCCTTGTGATGCAGGTCGATCCGAAAGCCCGGAGCGAATTCCCGGGCGACCATGGTTTTCCTTTTGAGGTCAAGAATTCTGCTGGCGGCAAGACCGCCGGCGAGTACGTCCAGACCGGTACCGGCGTCCACCCCGGACGCCTCCAGCAACACGATCGCCTCGGCGACCAGCGCGTACGTGCCGCCAACGACCAGCTGGTTGGCCGCTTTCACACGGTCTGGCCGGCGCCGTGCGGTCCAACGTGCACGACCGTCTTGCCCAACGCGTCAAAAAGAGGTTTCGCACTCTCAAAATCGTCGGCGTCGCCGCCGACCATGATGGAGAGCACCCCGTCAACCGCGCCTTTTTCGCCGCCGCTGACGGGGGCGTCGAGGACCCGCACCCCGCGGGTGTGGCCGGCCTCCGCGATCCGCCGGGAGGTCTGCGGCCGAATGGTGCTCATGTCGATGACGAGCACCCTGGGTTTTACGTTCTCCAGCACGCCTTCCGGCCCGAAGGTCACCGCTTCCACCTGGGGCCAGTCCGGCAGCATGGTGATGACCGCATCGACACCATTGACCGTCTCGGCAATGCTGGCGGCGCCGTTTCGCCGCCCGCCTCAAGAAGGCTGCGCGGACCCTTTTCGGCCAGATCAAAGCCCCTCACGCGATAGCCGGCGCGGACCAGATTGCCAGCCATTGGCGCACCCATGATGCCCAACCCAACGAACCCGACGGTGGTCACGACGAGACCTCCACTGTGGACGGCCGGAACGGCAGCCAGTCGAAGCTGTCCGCGCTCGGCCCGACCGGCTTGTATTCCAGGCCGACATAACCGGCGTAACCGGAGGCGTCGAGCCGCGCGAGCACCTGCTCGTACGGGATGGCCCCGGTGCCGGGCTGGCCGCGGCCGGGCACATCGGCTATTTGTACGTGTCCGAACCGGTCAGCGGCCCGGTCGATCAGCTCGATCGACTCTTCGCCCATCCGGTGCAGGTGATAGAAGTCGGCCAGGAACGCGATGTTGTGCAGCCCGCTTTCGGCGCGTACGCGATCAATCACCGTGAGCGCCGCGCGGGAGGACGTGAGCGGATAGTGCGGACTCTCGTACGAGTTGAGGGCCTCGACCACCACGGTCGCACCGATCCGGTCCGCCGCCGCGGTGGCGAGCACCAGATTTTCCACCGCCAGCTCGTCCTGCCGCGCTGGCGAGGTGTCCGCGTCGCGATTTCCGTAGAGGGCGTTCAAAGTGCGGCAGCCCATTCGTTGCGCGAAGCCGACCGCCACCTCGATGTTCGCCACGAACCGGCCGCTCTCGGCCGGCCGGGACAGCAGCCCGCGGTCCCCCTTTGCCATGTCACCAGCATCAAAATTCAGTCCGACGAGCTGCACTCCAGCGTCGTCGAGGGCGCGCTGCAGAGCATCCAGGTCGGCGTCCGGCGGCGTCGGGCCGGCGAACGGCCACCACAGCTCCACCGCGCCGAAGCCCGATGCTGCCGCCGCGGCCGGTCTTTCCAGCAACGGGATCTCGGTGAAAAGGATGGAAAGATTCACATCGTACGTAATCGGCATTCTGCTCCGATCTCAGGCGGCCGCGGTGCTGTGCAGTCGCTCGCGCAGGAGGCGGGCGGCCTCGCTGGGGGTCTTGCCGACGCTGACGCCGGCGGCTTCCAGGGCGTCTTTCTTTGCCTGGGCCGTGCCGGCCGAGCCGGACACGATCGCCCCCGCATGGCCCATCGTTTTGCCTTCAGGGGCGGTGAAACCGGCGACATATCCGATCACCGGCTTGGTGACGTGCTCCTTGATATATGCGGCGGCACGCTCTTCCGCATCGCCGCCAATCTCTCCGATCATCACGATCGCCGCGGTCTCCGGGTCGTTTTCGAAGGCCTGCAACGCATCGATGTGCGTCGTACCGATCACCGGATCACCGCCGATGCCGATCGCCGTCGAGAAGCCGATGTCCCGCAGCTCGTACATCATCTGGTACGTCAAGGTGCCCGACTTGGACACCAGCCCGATCGGTCCCGGCCCGGTGATGTCCGCCGGAATAATGCCGGCGTTTGATCGGCCAGGACTCACGATGCCCGGACAGTTCGGCCCGACGATCCGCGTCCTGTTACCAGTGTCCACGGCGTGCGCCCAAAATGCGGCCGAGTCGTGGATGGGCACGCCCTCGGTGATCACCACCGCGAGGCCGATCGACGCGTCGATCGCCTCCAGAACGGCGGTCTTGGTAAAAGCCGGCGGCACCAGGATGACGGTGACATCGGCCTCGGTGAAGGCGATCGCCTCGGATACGGACTCGAACACCGGCAGCGATATGCCATCGAAGTCGACTTTCTGGCCTGCCTTGCGGGGATTGACACCACCGACCACGGTGGTGCCGGCCCGCAACATTCGGGCGGTGTGCTTCACACCCTCCGAGCCAGTCATGCCCTGGACAATGACTCTGCTTTTCTCCGTCAGGAAAATGGCCATGTCTCAGGCTCCCGCCACTGCGAGTTCGGCGGCCTTCGCAGCCGCGGTATCCATCGTGTCCATCACGGTCACCAGCGGATGGTTCGCCTCCGCGAGGATCCGCCGGCCCTGCACCACGTTGTTCCCGTCCAGCCGTACGACCAGCGGTTTGGACGCCTGCGCACCGAGAATCGCCAGCGCCTGAACAATTCCGTCCGCGACCGCGTCACAGGCGGTGATCCCGCCGCCGAAAACGTTGACGAAAACGCTGCGCGTACATCCGGATCGCCGAGAATCACCGACAATCCGTTCGCCATCACCTCCGCCGAGGCACCGCCGCCAATGTCCAGGAAGTTGGCGGGTTTGACACCGGCGTACGCGACAACGTCCAATGTGGACATCACCAGCCCGGCTCCATTGCCGATGACTCCGACCTGGCCGTCCAGTTTCACGTAGTTCAGGTCCAGCGCTTTTGCCTTGGCTTCCAACGGATCCACGACAGCGGAGTCTTCCTGCGCTGGATGCCGATAGGCGGCGTTGTCGTCGAGCGTGATCTTGCTGTCCAACGCGACGATATGGCCGTCCCCGTCCCGTCCGAGCGGATTGATCTCCAGCAGCGTGGCGTCCTCGGCGACGAAGCACTCCCAGAGTTTCACCAGCACCTCGGCGACTTCCTCGGCCACCTCGGCCGGAAACCGAGCGGCCGCCACGATTTCCCGGGCCTTGCCGAGATCCACTCCGGCCGACACCGGGATCCTCGCCAGCGCCTCGGGCTTGGTCGCGGCCACTTCCTCGATGTCCATGCCGCCTTGGATCGACGCCATCGCAAGGAAAGTACGGTTCGAACGGTCCAGCAAGAACGAGACGTAGTATTCCTCGACCACCTGACAGGCGGCCGCGACCAACACTTTGTGCACGGTGTGGCCCTTGATGTCCATGCCGAGGATCTGCGCGGCCTTACTGACCGCATCGGCCGGGTCCGCGGCCAGCTTGACGCCGCCGGCTTTGCCGCGCCCGCCTGTCTTCACCTGGGCCTTGACCACTACCCGACCGCCCAGCTGCGCGGCCACCGCGGCCGCCTTGGTCGGATCGTTGATCACCGAGCCAGCCACCACCGGCACGCCATGGGCGGCCAGCAGGTCCTTCGCCTGGTATTCGTACAGATCCACTTACGTTCCTCCGATCGAACCAGGTCGATAGTATGCAGTATTCAATTTCCTTCGTCTAGCTGTGGCCACGGTCACATCGGTACGGTAGATTGCATACAGTATTACGTCAACCGTGGGAGGTCGCGATGTCCGTGACGACGGAATCCGTGCCGGGACTCGTCCGCGAGGTGTACGACTGCTGCGGCCGCCGCTATCGGGTCGGGCCGTCGGCGCGGCGGCTCACCGGCCACTCGCGGGCGTGGTGGATGCTGTGGCTGCCGTGGGCCGCGATGGCCGCGGTCGGCGTGCTGCAGTACGGCTTCGGCGCCGCCGTACCAGCGCTCTCCGCCGCCCACGGCTGGCCGCCGGCACAGACATTCTGGCTGCTCGCGCTCTGGACGGTGTGCCAGGCCGGCGTCGGCCTCCCCACCGCCTACCTGCGCGAACGCGGCGTCGTCGGGCCGCGCACGGTGATGCTGCTGGGCGCCGCGCTCTGCCTGGCCGGCCCTGTCACGCTGGCCAACAGCAACACGATGGGCGCGGCCGTCCTGGGCTATTCGGTGCTCAGTGGCACCGGCGCCGGGCTGGTCTACGCGGGCGCCACCTCGGTGGCCTCGAAATGGCACCCAGAACGGTCGGCCAGCAAGGTCAGCTTCGTGACCGGGGCTTTCGCGTACGGCTCAGTGCCCTTTGTCATCGCGTACGTCATCGGCATGACGCCCACCAATCTGCCGGTCTTTATGGGCGTCACTGGGTTGCTTATCGGGTTGGTTGTCGCCTTCGCCGGCATCCTGCTGCGCGATCCGCCGGCGCACTGGTGGCCGCCGCACCTCGACCCGCAGCGCTGGGCGCTGGACAACCGGCTGAACCCGGGTCGAGTGGCGAACCCGCCGGCGGTCCGGCAGTTCACCCCGCACGAGGCGATCCGGACCGGCGTCCTGCCGATCATGTACGTGCTGCTCTTCTTCGCGGGCGCGGTGTCCCTGTTCAACGTGACCTTCTTCGCCACTTACGCCCTCTGGTCCGGCCTCACACCCTGGCCGATCGCGGTCGGCGCGGCCCTGCTGGTCGGCCTCAACGGCGCCGGCCGGGCGTTCGCCATCCGGGTCTCGAACCGGCTCGGCCGCCGCCGCACGCTCAGCTTCGTCCTCAGCACGCTCGCGCTCGGCCAGCTCTGCTTCGCCGGCGCCGCGAGCGCCGGCATCCGGCCGCTGCTGTTCGTCGCGGTCGCCCTCGCCGGCATCGGCGGCGGCGCCTTCTATCCGCTGTTCGCCAGCCTCACCCGCGACTATTTCGGCGAGCGCAACACGCTGGAAATCCACGGGGTGATCTACAGCGCCAAGGCTTTCGCAGGCATCTGCGGTGTCGGGCTCGCGGCCGTGGCAGTGCCCGCCTTCGGATATCCCGCGGTGTTTTTGCTGGCATGTGTACTCGCGCTCGGATCCGCGTTGCTCAGCCGCCGACTCCGCCGCCCCGGCCACCACTGATTCAGTGTGTAGGCCTGGGTCGGCGCTGATCGTCACGGATGGGGGGCGTGCCCGGGCTTGTCGTACAGGTGACCCGCGTACCGCGGCAGCAGATCGCGGAGCTGGCCGACCTTCACCTTTTCCGGCGTCGTAAGAGACGCCGGTCCATAGATGCGGTAACCGCCGTCTTCCCGCCGGGTGGCGCCGTGTTTGCTGACCCATTCGGGTGACGGCTGACGGGACGCCCGGAACCTGACCGACAACGCGGCCGCGCTGCCGTCACCGTCCACGTCGATACGTTCGAGTGCGTCCCAGCCGATCGTGAAAGTCTCGCCTGTCCCGTGCGTCCGGCCGGCTTGGTTGTTGGCCAGGTAGTGAGCAGCGAGCAGCGTCTTGCCGCCTCGGACGGTGGGCGCCTTGTAGACAACCGTCAGCTTCTTGGCGTCCAAGGTGATGGTGTCAGATTTGACACCCCGCGTTGCCAGCAAACCAAAAAACACGCCAAGCACCGCTCCAGCCGCCGCACCACATGCCCCGGTCACCAGCGGCTTGACGTACCAGGCAGCACCAGCGTAAATCTGCACGTCTGGTCTGAGCGTCATAATAATCGCCAGTGGCACGGCAAGGAACCAAGCCCAGATCTGGGCATGAAGGGAGACGTTTGTTTTCAGCATGTCGAACGTGGTGTTGGTAAGCGTGACCGGTGCTGGTCCTATCCGACTCGTGGTGTTTCCAGCCACGCTTTCCGCCCGGGCAGCGCGAAGAGCCGCGGCGACTTCGCGCGCATTGGCCGGCCGGTCGGCGGGGTCTTTGGCCAGCAGTTGGTGAACAAGGTCGGCAAGCTCGTCAGCCACGCCGGACAGTCGGGGCGCCGGGTCAGCGAGATGTTGATGCGCATAAGCAAGATAGGTCGGGCCGGGAAATGGCGGTTCACCGGTCAACAACAACACATGCAGGGTGGCTCCGAACGCGTACAGATCCGTGCGGGCGTCGACAGATTCTCCGCGCCACTGCTCAGGAGCCATAAACGGTGCCGTGCCCACCGTCGTACCAGTTTTCGTCAAACGAGCAGACGCCTCAGCATAATGAGCGATCCCAAAATCGCAGATCTTTACGCCGCCGGCCACCGATATCAGATTTTCCGGCTTGATATCGCGGTGCACAACGCCACGGTCATGCGCGTACGCGAGTGCGTCCGCCACTTTTGCCATGAGCTCCAACGCCATATCGACGGGCATCACGCCTGCCTTGGCGAACGTGTGCCCAGTCAGCAACTCCATGACAAAATATGGATGCCCGTCGTGCTCGCCAATGTCATGCACGACAGTGATTCCCGGATGCTGCAACGCCGCCGCGGTACGCGCTTCCTGCCGCAGCCGGTTGGTCAACTCCCGATCGTCGTCGAACGCCGAGAGCAGGATCTTGATCGCCACCTGCCGGCTCAGCTCCTGGTCCCGGGCTTCCCACACCTCCCCCATGCCGCCCCGGCCCAGCCTCCTGACCAGCCGGTATCGCCCACCCAAAACCGCCTCAGCCTGCACGACTCGTACCACCTCCCCCGTCTGACGAGGGTCCCGACCTTAGCCCACCTCCGCAAGGCCGGACCGCTTGGACGCGGCACCGGCGCACCGCAACAATCACTTGCCCTTTCAGGCTTCAGAGATAAAAGTTTTCGGGCTTTACAAAGGCGAACTACCCCACCCAGACGGATTTCAGGTTGCAGAACTCCCGAATCCCGTGGGCGGACAGCTCCCGACCGTAGCCGGAGCGTTTGATGCCACCAAAAGGCAGCTCCGGGTACGAGGTGGTCATCCCGTTGATGAAGACATTCCCGGCTTCCAGCTCCACGGCGAACCGGGCCTGCTCGTCAGGGTCGGTCGTCCACGCGTTGGAGCCGAGGCCAAAACTCGTCGCGTTCGCCACCGAGAGCGCGGCATCAAGGTCGTCCACTCGATAAAGTGAAGCCACCGGCCCAAAAACCTCTTCGAGATAGATCCGCATCTCGGTCGTGATATCGGTAATGACGGTCGGCGGGTAGAACCAGCCCGGACCTTCCGCTCTCGACCCTCCACAAAGGACGGTCGCGCCGCTCTTCACTGCCTCGTCGACCAGTTCCTCGACGTCCGTACGCCCCCCTGCTCAGTCGCCAGCGGCCCGACATTGGGTGGCCGGATCCATCGGATCTCCGACCTTCAGTGCCTTCATTTTCTCGACGAAAAGCCGGCTGAATTCGGCAAAGGCGTCGGTGTGGACGATGAAACGCTTGGCGGCGATGCAGGACTGACCGTTGTTCTGCACTCGCGCGGTGACCGCCACCGATGCCGCCTTCTCCAGGTCGGCCGACGGCATGACGACGAAAGCATCACTGCCGCCCAGCTCCATCACCGTTTTTTTGACCTCGTCACACACAAATCGCGGCCACCGAGCGGCCGGCGGGCTCGCTGCCGGTCAGCGTCGCCGCGGCCACTCGCGGATCACGCAGGACCTGCTCGACCTGTTTCGAGCCGATCAGCAGTGTTTGGAAGCAACCAGAGGGAAATCCGGCTCGTACGAACAGATCTTCCAGATACAGCGCGCTTTGCGGCACGTTCGAGGCGTGTTTGAGCAGGCCCACGTTGCCGGCCATCAGCGCCGGCGCGGCGAACCGTACGACCTGCCAGAGCGGGAAATTCCACGGCATCACAGCAAGCACCACACCCAGCGACTGGTACGAACCGTAGGCCTTCGACGCACCGACCGCGGCCGCGTCGACCGGCTCGTCGGCGAGGAAGTGTGCCGCGTTCTCCGCGTAAAAACGCATGCCCTTGGCGCACTTGGCCGCTTCGGCGGCGGCGGAGGCGAGGGTCTTGCCCATCTCCGCGGTCATCGTCCGCGCGATATCGTCCTTCTCCGCGTCCAACAGCTCGGCGGCGGCCCGCATCCAACCAGCCCGCTCGGCGAACGTGGTCCGCCGGTAGGTCAGCCAACGCTCGTGCCCGCGGCCGATCGCCGCCTCGATCTGCTCACTGGTGAGCGCGTCGAAAGTCTTCAGGGTCTCCCCGGTGGCCGGGTTGATGGTGGCGATCGGCACGACTGTCCCTCCTGCGGCGGATCCAACAGGTACGACTTCACGCCGGAACGGCCCGGCCGTCAAGTCGAACGGCCGGGCCGTGCCAGCGTGACTTCAGCGCGCGCGGCCACCGATTCCATCAGTGCGTAGAACCACTTCCCATCACCGGTGTGGAAAAACTCGAACCACGCCTCCAGGGTTTCCTTGCTGCACAGGTCCAGGCGCTCCAGCACCAGCCGCCCAAGATGCAACCCGCCAGTCGAGTTCGCGGTGATCAGCGGGCCGTCCACGACCGCCGTTTCCGGCACGTACCGCGGCTCCCCGGTGTAGTCCGGCGCCACCATCTTCAGGTATTCCAGCGCGTTGCTGGTGTGCCGCCGCTCGTTCAGCAGGCCGGCCGCGCGGCGCGCGCGCCGTCGCACCGCAGATGGCCGCCACCGGCACCTCGTGGTCCAGCAGATCGGCGACCTTGCCGAACACCGGCGCGTGCTGGGACTCGTGCCAGGTCTCGGCGCCCGGAAGCAACAGCACGGCCGTGTTCTCGGTGGTGACCTCGTCGATCGTCGCGTCCGGCACGATCCGCACGCCGCCCATGGTGACGATCGGGTCCAAAGTCAGGCCGACGGTACGCACGCACCGGCACCGGCTCGATGCTAGGCCGGAAGTAGCGGCCGGTGTTCAGCTCCGGCAGAACGTATCCAAGCTCCCAGTCCGAAAGCGTGTCCATCACGTAGGTGTAGGCGTACTTCATGGGAAAACTCCTCAATCGCGGTGACTCATTGATCGAATCAGCTGACTGACGCCCTGACCAACACCCGTTTGGCTCTTGTGACAACCGATGGTTGTCGACCATCGTGGACGGATGGATCTTGACCTTGGCCAGGTCCGGGCCTTCGTCTCGGTAGCCGATCAGCTGCACTTCAGTCGCGCCGCCGGGGACCTCTTCCTGACCCAGCAGGCACTCTCAAAACGCATCAAAAGACTCGAACAAACCGTCGGTGTCTCCCTTTTCACCCGGAATGTACGATCCGTCCAACTGACCAGGGCTGGCGACCGTTTCCTGCCGTACGCACGCGATCTGCTGGCCACCGCGGAGGCGGCCGGCCGGGCATTGCGCGAGTCACTGCCGGCGATCCGGGTGGATGTGTGGGGGCAAGTGCACGCTCCCACCCACGTTCTTCGTGCGGCTGGCAGCGACACCACTCTGTCGCTCAGCATGCGCCGAAGTGACGCGGCAAGCACCGGCGCGCTACGCCGCGGCGAGCTGGATTTGGCCTTCGTCGGCACCCTCACCGCGCCGCTCGCTGACCTCTCGTACGAGGAGGTGTACCGCGAGCCGATGGCCGTCCTCGTCCATCCGGACCATCCGCTGGGGAACCTGGAAGTCTGGACCGTTGACGACTTACGCCACACTGGTATCTGGTACCCCGACCTCTCCGCGGTTCCTGAGCTACAGGCCTTTTTTCACGACTACGCCAAGGACAACGGCATTGATTTCACCGTCGAAGGCACCAACCTGGGGCTGCGCGACGGGGTCGCGTTGATGCGGCAGGATCCCGCGCGGGTCACCGTCCTGGGCGCGGAATGGGACATCGGCGACGAGAAGGTGCTGCGGCGAGTGCCGCGCTCACACCGACGCCGGCCTATTCGTGGTCGATGGCGTGGCGCAAGAACGACCGGAATCCGGCCCTCGCCGCGCTGGTTCAGCGTATCCGCCAGGTCGTACGACGCAAGGGCTGGCTGGATCTGGCCGATAATCCCGCTTTTGTTGACGGACCGCGTCGGGGATGATTCTTCACGTTGGTCTGGACCAAGGGAGACGGGTCGCCATGCGTGTAAGAAAAACTGTTGGGCATCACGGTCGCCATCGCGACAGCCATCACCGCCGGTCTGGTGGCGTTCGCACCGCCGGCCGCCGCGTCGGTGTTCAGCCCGGGAGCGCCCGGCATCGGTGACCCGTACTTTCCGTTGGAGGGCAACGGAGGTTATCGCCCGCTGCACTACGACCTGAACCTGTCGTACGACCCAGCCACCAAGAACCTCGCCGGCGTGATGACGCTGACCGCGGTTGCCACCCAGAACCTCTCCAGTTTCGATCTGGATCTTCAGGGCCTGAACGTACGCTCTCGTGTGTCGGTGGACTCCTTCCCGGCGGCTTTCAGCCGGAACGGCCAGGAGCTGACCATCAAGCCCCGCTTTGGCCTGCTGCGCGGCGGCCCTTTCCTGGTAGCGGTGAAATATGACGGCTCACCGCAGACGATCGTCGGATCGCCGGTCGTCTTCGGCGCGCCGTACGGCTGGATCTACACCGACGACGGCGCCTTCGTCGGCTGCGAGCCCAATGCGGCCAGCACCTGGTATCCGTCCGACGACCACCCGAGCATGAAGGCGACTTTTACTTATCACATCACGGTTCCGGCGGACCGCTCGGTCGTGGCGAACGGTGATCTCCAGTCGACCAGGCACCATGGCGACCAGACCACCTTCACCTGGAACGAAACCAGCCCGATGGCCACCTACCTGGCGACCATCGACATCGGCAAGTGGCAGTTCCGCAATGGCCGTACGCCCGGTGGCATCCCGGAAACCACCGCCACCGACCCGGCGCTGGCCACCCAGGCCGCCGGCATCTCTATGACCTGACCGGCCAGGTGACCGACTACTGGAGCAAGATGTTCGGCCCGTACTCCTTCAGCTCCACCGGCGCGATCGTCGACAACGTCCCGGACATCGGTTTCTCGCTGGAAACCCAAACCCGCCCGCTCTACGGCTTCGCCGCCGGCCCCGGCACGGTCTCCCACGAACTCGCCCACCAGTGGTTCGGCGACACCGTTTCGGTCGCCAGCTGGCAACACATCTGGCTGAACGAGGGCTTCGCCTCCTTCGCCGCCTGGCTCTGGACCGAACACACCGGCGGCCTCCCCACCGCGCAGAGCGCCCTCAACGCGTACAACCGCTTCGCCGCCACCAGCCCGTTCTGGAACCAGTCCATCGCCGACCCGCAACGCGACACCATGTTCTCCAGCGCCGTCTACAGCCGAGGCGCGATGACCCTCGCAGCCCTGCGCCAACGCATCGGCGACGACAAGTTCTTCCGGATTTTGCAGACCTGGACGGCTATTCACCCGCTACAGCACGGGCACCACCGACCAGTTCACTTCGCTGGCCCAGAAAATCAGCGGCCAGGATTTGAGTGGGTTCTTCAAGACATGGCTCTGGGACAAAACAAAGCCCGCCTCTTTTTCTTAGGCAGGTCCGTCGTCGAGTGCGGGACAAAACCCTACACTCGACGTCGAGTGCGGCATAAAGTCCCGCACTCGACGAAAACCAAGCCCCCACCCATCAGGAACGAGACGCAGCAGCGACAGCCGCGGGCGTGCAGGGTCGTACGATCCGGCGGCTTTCGCGCAGCAAGAGATCCAGAAGCGGACTAGCGCTTCGCCGGGGCCACATCAGCGCCAGCCGCAACGGCTCCGCGTCGACCAGCGGCAGCCACACCAGCTTCGGGAACGCGAAATACGTGGCGGTCGACGCGGGCGCGATCCAGCTTCCGCGGCCGGCGGCGACCAGTTGCAGGCATTCCTCCGGCGTACGGCCCTCGGGACCGAAGATGGCGGGGGTGCCGTCCGGGCGAGGGTCGATGAACCAGAATCGGACGACCGCCGGCGGCATACCCGCCCGCGGTCCGACGATCGGCTCGTTCGCCAAATCGGCGATCCGCAGCTCGGTACGGGCGGCGAGTGGATGGCCCGGACACAGTGCCACCATCCGTGGCTCGGAGATCAGGTCGTGGCTGGTGAAACGGTCGTCGTCGCCGATCGGCAGCCACAGGAAGGCGGCGTCCGGCACCGTTGACCAGCGCGGCACCCTGTTTGGCGACCCGGCGCAAGGCGGCCTCCACGTCGGGCATGAAATGGGCGGTGCTCTGCCCTTTGAAGGCGATCCGCAGCCGATGCGACTTCCCCTCGCCGAGCAGATGCCTCCTCGCTCATCATCGTGGTCGCGGCGGCCACCAGCGCGCCCCCTGTTTGGCGACCACCTCCGCCCGGCCGTCGTCAGCTCGACAC
>NZ_WOTO01000023.1 GCF_010993775.1 Fodinicola feengrottensis
CTCCACATCAATACCCAAGATTTTCAGCGTTGGAAGGCAATGTGGGCAGAGCCTTGGAACCAGCCGCCATCGCTCGACCCGCAGTGTACCAGCTCACGGTCGGACGCGGCGTCGCCGCTCGAGTGCGACACGTATCCGCGAGCCGCGTGCATCACGCCGGGTGCGAACCCAGCGTGATGTCGGCCGCGGTCACCGAACCGTCGATGCCCGCCGGCAGCTCGCGCGGCCGTCCGCGTCCATCTGGCCAGCAGCACAAACAAATCCTCGACCACGCGGTCATCCGGATCGACTCTGACCTCGACTCGGTCCGAATCGCCCCCGCAACGTCCAGAGCCGGCGTCCAATCTGGCCAGCAGCAACAAATCCTCGACCAGCGCGGTCATCCGGATCGACTCGGACTCGACTCGGTCCATCGCCCGGGCGATGTCCGGCGGCACCTTGTCGCCGGACCGGCGGGTCAGCTCGGCGTAACCGCGAATGGCGGCCAACGGCGTACGCAACTCGTGGCTCGCGTCCGCCACGAACTTGCGGACCCGCATCTCACTGGCATGTCGTACGGCCAGCGCATTGGCTATATGGCCCAACATCCGGTTGAGCGCGGAGCCGACCTGGCCTACTTCGGTACGGGGATTGGTGTCCCGGTCCGCCACTCGTACGGACAACGCGACTTCGCCGCGTTCCAACGGCAACTCGGCCACCCGGCTCGCGGTCGCCGCTACTCTTCGCAGCGGGGTCAACGTATAGCGAATGATCAGCTCACCGGCCAAAGCAGTCAGCAGCACCGCGATCAACGCCACCCCGAGCATGATCAACCCGGTGGACAGCAAAGTGCTGTTGATGTCGACGACCGAGAGTCCGACAATCAGGACTCTGCCGGGTGTCCTGTCGGAAGCAACGGCAATGACTTGGTGAGCGCCGAGCGACCCGCCGAGATCCACCGTACTCGGACGCTTGCCGACCTGCACGGTCTCCATCGCGGCCAGCGCATCAGGCGGCAGCTTGACCGGTTTTCCATAGTTCTGCTGGTTGATCGTGTACGCGTCCGTCACAGTCCCGTTGTCGATCACGACGATCGCGGTTCCCGCCCCACCACCCAAAAACCGAAGCCGTCCCGAAGTCGGCGGCCCGAGCGGCAGCTGCCCTTGGTCCCCTCCAATCGGCGAGTCCACGCGTTGGATCGAGCCAGCGAGCTGACCGTTGAGCTTGTCGAGCAGGAACGTCCGCAGGCCGACCTCGGTGACGACCCCCATCACGACGCACGCCACCGCCACCCAATGCGACCAACTGGCCCAACAACCGGCCGCGCAGCGACCAACCACCCGGGTGCAACGCGCGCCGAAGCTGACCGGACACCGTCTGGTCGGCTTCGGGTTTGGCCGCGCTGGTCACGATCCTTGGTCCGCTCCCGGCTTGAGCTTGAGCACGTAGCCCGCGCCGCGCATGTGTGGATCATCGGCGGCCGCCCAGCGTCGATTTTTTCTTGCGCAGGTAAGAGATATAGAGTTCCACGATATTCGCCTGGCCGCCGAAGTCGTAATTCCACACCCGGTCCAGGATCTGCATCTTGCTCAGCACCCGCTTCGGGTTGCGCATCAGGAACCGCAGCAGCTCGAACTCGGTCGCGGTCAGGCTGACCAGTTGGCCGGCCCGGCGTACTTCCCGGCTGTCCTCGTTCAGGGTCAGGTCGCCGACGACGATCTGGGCGCTGTCAGTTTCCTCGGTGATGTGTGCCCGGCGCAGCAGCCCGCGCAACCGGAGCACGACTTCCTCCAGACTGAACGGCTTGGTCACGTAATCGTCGCCACCGGCGGTCAGGCCGGCGATCCGGTCCTCGACGGCATCTTTCGCGGTCAGGAACAGCACCGGAATCCGGGGAGTGTCGGCGCGCATCCGGCGCAGCACCTCCAGGCCGTCGATGTCCGGCAGCATCACGTCGAGTACGACGACGTCCGGCCGGAACTCGCGGGCCACCCGGATGGCCGCGCCACCGTCGCCGGCACTGCGTACTTCCCAGTCCTCGTACCTCAACGCCATCGAGATCAGCTCAGCCAGCGTCTGCTCGTCGTCGACCACGAGAACCCGGATCGGTTCCCCGTCGGACCGCCGCAGTCGCGAGGGTTGCGTCACGGCGACCGGCTCGCCGTTGGTGACAGGTTGGCCTGGCGCGGCATTAACCATCGACATGCCCCCATTTTGGCCGCGCCCGATGTGTCGGGCCTGTGGGCTTCCTGTGCCCGAGCTGTGCGTACGCCCAGCCTCCCAGATCTGGCCGGCCCCGCCGCCCAATTGGGTGGTTATGGTGTGTCGAGGTCTGCCCGTACGGTGACGACATGACTGGCAGTGCGGCCAGGACCGCGAGCTTTGACCAGGTCAGCCAGCTGGCTGGCGTCCTGCTGCGGCGGGTGGACGAACTCGCGGACCAGCTGCTTTCCGATCTTCCCCATGACAGTCACACGGCCAACAACTCCGCCGGGCTCCCCCGGCAGGAGGTGCGCCGGTGCTGTGAGGACAACCTCGCGTCGCTGCTGCGCATCCTCGGCAGTGGCGAGCCGGTGGGCGGCCACCTCTTCGACACCGCCCGGCAGACCGGCCGGCTGCGCGCCGAGCAGCAGGTGCCGCTGGACACCGTCCTTTCCACGTACCGTCTCGGCGGTCGGGTGCTTTGGGAAGCGCTGGTCGACCTGGCCAAACGCGACGACGGCATCGACCGCGACTCGTTGTTGGACCTAGCCAGCACGGTCTGGGCGATGATTGACTCGGTTTCCGCCGAGGTGGCCGGCGCGCGTATCGGCGGGCCGAGCTGGGCTGCTGCTGCGGACGGACGAGCAGCGGCGGTACGCGCTGCTCGACGACCTGCTGGCGAACCGCGGCGAGGACACTGTCGTGGCCCGGGCCGCCGCGGACGCGCTGGATCTGCCGGTCGACGCCACCTACGTGGTGGTGACCGCGGCGGCCAGCGAGGACGGGCGGCCGAGCCTGCGTACGCCCGGGGACATGCTGGCGATCCGCGGCATCCGGTCGCTGTGGCAGCAGCGGTCGGAAACCCTGACCGGCTTGGTGGTGGTGCCGCAGCCGGCGCTGACCGGCCTGATCATGCTGTTGGAGCGGATCGCCCGCGGCCCGGTCGGACTGTCGCCGCGGGTGCACGGCCTGGTCGAGGTGGCGACCGGCTATCGGCTCGCGCTGCTGGCGCTGCGGACCGTACGCCGTGGCACCACCCAGGTCGCGAGCCTGGACGACCGCCTACAGGAGGCCCTGCTGGTCGAGTCGCCAGAGCTGGCCGCTCGGCTGGTCACCTGCGCGCTCGGCCCACTGTTCGCGCTGCCGCAGCGGGAGAGCGACATGCTCATCGACACCCTGCGGGCCTGGCTGGACGCGAACTGCTCGGCCAGCAACACCGCCGAACGCCTCTACTGCCACCGCAACACCGTGCTGAACCGGCTGCACCGGCTCGAAGATCTGCTGGTGGTGCCGATGTACGACCCACGCGGACAGGTTCAGCTCCGACTCGCATTAGCGGCACTTGAGCTGCGATAACACCGCATCTGCGGAGCTGCTGCTCCCGCGTCCGCTTGGGCGATCTGCCCAACAAACCGACACCAAGACTGGGCGTCCGGTTTAGGGGATTAGCCGATTTTGAGTGATATGCATCTCAGGTCCGACGCAAGCCCCGCGCCGGTCCGCCGGACCCGCCTGCCCCGGCGGCCCGGTTTGCCCGCGTACGCGTGGCTCGTACGCACCGGAAGAGAGGGTTCAATGACGACCCACAGAAAGCAGCTGACGCGCCGGGCCTTCCTGGCTCGCGCCGGCGTGCTCGGAGCCGCGGTGGCCGCCGGGGCCATCGTGCCCACGGTGACCGGCCTGCCGTTCGCCTCCGGCGAGACCAAGCAGGCCGGCATCGACCCGGTCATCGCGTTGCTCCGGCCGGCACTGCAGGAGTTGGCCCGCGACACGATCAACGGCCTCACCACCTTCGTGGTGCCCGGCTCCGACCCGTACTCCAAAGCGCAGGGCGTGTCGACCGCCGGCGCCGGCGCCATCCAGGCAAAGACGCCTGACTTCCTGATGGGCGCGCTGGACAACTTCGTACCGCTGCCGAACGAGTACGTACGTCCGGTGGCCGCGGCGCTCGCGACCGCCGTCGCGGACGACAAGATCCCGCTGCCCGGCGACCTGACCAGGCTGCTCCCGCTGCAGCTGAACACCGTCGACGAGGCGCTCAAGCGGATCCTGACCACCGACGAGACGGTGCCGTTGTCGCTGATCATCGCGATGACGCTGAACCTGCTCGCCACCCAGGTCAACCCGGCCTCGCTGCACGGCTTGTTCGTGTCTCCGTTCAGCCGGCTGAGCTGGGCCGACAAGGCCAAGACCATGAGCCTGCTGGAGGGCACCGACTCCGATCTGGTGCAGGCCCTGGACGTGAACCTGCCCGAGCCGCTGCACCAGTCGCTGTCCGGCGTACTGAAATTCGTCGGCGGCGCGCTGATCGAGTTCTCCGGCTACGGCTCGTTCACCGAATATGCCGTCTACAACAAGCAAACCAGGACTCTCACCGGCAAGCCGGTCGGCTGGACGATCACCGGCTACGACGGGATCGCCGAGGGCTGGGACGAGTTCAAGGGCTATTACCAGGGCCGTAAGAAGGTGGAGGGCTGATGCGCGACGTCATCGTGATTGGTGCCGGCGGGGGCGGCCCGGTGGTGGCCAAGGAGCTGGCCGCGAAGGGGGGCTGGACGTCCTGCTGTTGGAGGCCGGCCCGCGTTATGCCCATCCGCCAAGGAATGGACGCATTACGAGAACGACGCGAACAACCCGCTGACCGGGTTCCTCCGGTTCGGCCCGGGTGATCGCAGCAAGCCGGCGTGGTTCCGGGAAACCAGCCAGAACTCGTTCCTCTGGCAGCTTTCCGGCGTCGGCGGCACGACCCAGCACTATTACGGGAACTACCCGCGGGCGTATCCAGGAGTTTTCCAGGGATACGGCGGCGCCGACAAGGCCGCGTACGACACCGAGCACGTCTTCCCGTTCTCGTACAACGAAATGATCCCCCCTACTTCGAGTGGGTCGAGGCGACCGCGCCGGTGCAGACCGCGGCGATGGGGACCAAGGAAGAGGTCTATTTCCGGGGCTGCGAAACCCTCGGTGTGCCCGTACAGAAGACCAAGGACGCGCACGGCTTCGGCTACCGTCCGCAGGAGAACGCGATCCTGCAGCCGGGCGGCAATGCCGGCAAGACCAACAAAACCGACCTGCTGGTCTATCCCAAGGCGACCGGTTTGCACGTTCTGCGGTTTCTGTTTCCAGGGCTGCATGCAGCCGGTGAACGCGCCGCGGAACCAGATCGCCAAGCGCTCCACTGACAACAGCTATGTGCCGATGGCGCTGACCGCGGACGTGTGGGCCAAGGGCGGCAAGCCGGTCACCCTGATGACCGACGCGTTCGTGAATCAGGTGCATTACGAGGAAAAGAACGGCGTCACCACCGCGACTGGCGTGACCTGGCGGGACAACGCCACCGGCGACCTGCACCGCGAGGACGCCAAGGTGGTGGTGATGTCCGGTGGTTGTACGGAAAACCCGCGACTGTGGCTGAACAGCAACCTGCCGAACCCGAACGACTGGGTAGGCCGCGGCTACACCGACCACTTCTTCGACTGGGTGGTCGGCCTGATGGACGACTACACCGGCAACAGCAAGGGCGTCGGCTCGTCGGCCCGGTGCGACTTCCCCGGTCACGGTGGCCTGGAGAACGTCGGGTTGCCGCCGGCGCTGGAAGCGTTCACGTTGATGCTGTCCGACTCCGGTGTCCGCGGCGGGTACGACAACGGTCGCGGCAAGACCGGCTCGTGGGACGGCCCCACCGGCCGCCCGGTCGGCAAGGAGCTCATGGAGATCATGAGCCACGGCATCGACCGGCTGTTGAACGTACTGGTCATCACCGACGACGACGTGGAAGCGCAGAACCGAGTGGTTCGCTCGGCGCTGCCGGCGGACGCCAACGGGCCCATCGCGAAGGTCGAGTTCCACGGCCGCCAGCGGACCGCCCGGACACTCGCGAACCGCGAGTTCATGGCCAACAAGGCCGTACAACTGTTGCGCGGAGCAGGTGCGAAGAAGGTCATCCGGATCGACTGGGCGCCGCTGATCCTGCACGTCCAGTCGTCGATGCGGATGGGTACGTCGGACACCAACTCGGTGCTGGACGCGAACGGTGAGGCGCGTTTCGTGAAGCGGCTCTTCATCGCGGACAACTCGGCGCTGTCCAACGGCCTCGGCGGGCCGAACCCGACACTGTCCAACCAGGCGCTGTCGACCCGTACGGCGGAGAAGATCTTCAAGACGTATTTCGGCGGCGACCCCTGGGTCAGCAAGGAAGCACCGGTGGTCTCCACCGACAACCGGATCAGCATCCGGCTGCAACAGCTCGGGCTTTGACGCTGTCCTTGGCGTGCGCCAGCTGGCCCATCCAGGCCTGGATGGGCTAGCTGGCGCGGGCTAGGACGATGTCGAAAGTGACCAAATAATAGGGAACATCCATGGTTTTCCCGTCGGGGGCGACGCCTGGGTTCTGCATGGTGAATGGCGTGATCAGCGACCGCTTCACGCCGAACACCGCGTCGGAGTCCAGGTATTTGCTGTCTGCCGCGAAAACGTGGGTGATCAGAGTGTCGAAGCCGGCGGCGTCCACCTTGAAATGAATGTGTGCCGGCCGCATCGGATGGCGGCCGGCCGCGGTCAACAACTCGCCGACCGGGCCGTCGGTGGGGATCGGATACGCCTCCGGATGGACGGTCCAGAACCAGAAAACGGCCGTCGTCGGCCGCGCTCAGCCGGCCACGACCCTGGGCCGTGTCCAGGCCGGGATACTGTACGTCGTAAAAGCCGTCCTCGTCGGCCTGCCAGACCTCCATGAACGCATTCGGGACGAGATTCCCGTCCTCGTCACGTACCACACCGCTCACGTAACAGGGCTGACCGGCGGCACCCTGGGAAATATCGTCGCCGTTCACGAAATCCGGTGAGTCGGAAACGAAAAAAAACGGCCCGAGCACGGTGGATTCGGTGACTTTTCCGCCGGCTGGGTGGTTGACCTTGATGGTGGCCATGGAGGCGCCCAGGACATCGGACAGCAAGATGAACTCCTGCCGTTTGTCATCGGTGATGTGGCCGGTACGGGTGAGAAAGTCGATCGCGTAGGCCCACTCGGCCTCGGTCAGATCAACTTCGGCGATAAAGGAATGCAAGTGCCTGACCAGGCTCTGAGTTACCGTCCGCAACTGTCCCCAGCGGTGTCGAAGCTGCGTACGACCTCCTCGGTCAGGTCGCTCAGATCTGCCATCACACCACCCGTTCGAATACGGCGGCCAGCCCCTGACCGCCACCGATGCACATCGTTTCCAAGCCATAGCGCGCTTCCCGGCGATCCATCTCCCGCAGCAGGGTGGCCAGGATCCGGCAGCCGGTGGCGCCGACCGGGTGACCGAGGGAGATCCCGGAGCCGTTCACGTTCGTACGCTCGAAATCCTTCTCAGTGAATTTCCATTCGCGAGTCACCGCGAGCACCTGGGCAGCGAAAGCCTCGTTGAGCTCGATGAGGTCGATATCCGACAGCTTCAGCCCGGCGCGGCCGAGGGCGCGCTCGGTCGCTGGTACGGGACCGATGCCCATCGTCTCCGGCGGCACCCCGGCGCTGGCCCAGCTGACCAGCCGAGCGAGCGGGCGCAGACCGAGTTCGGCGGCCTTTTCTGGGGTAGTCACCAGACAAACCGCGGCACCATCGTTTTTGCCCACTGGCGTTTCCGGCCGTCACGGTCGATTCGGCGTCCTGCTTGACCATCACCGGCCGTAGTTTCGCGAGCGACTCCAGGCTGGCGTCCTCCCGCGGATGCTCGTCGCGGTCGAGCACCTGGTCAGGTTTTCCGCGTTTTCCAGGGATGGTGATCGGTACGATCTCGTCAGCGAACCGGCCGGCGGCAATGGCGGCGACCGCCCGCTGGTGCGACCCGAGGGCCAGCTCGTCCTGCTCTTCGCGGCCAATGCCGTATTCGCGGCGCAGGTTTTTTTCGGCGGTCTCCAGCATTCCGCCCGGCACCGGGTGGAATTTTCCGCCCGCGGTCACCCGTCCGCGGGCCAGCCGGTCGACCAGCTCCACACCGCCGCCTTTCACCCCCCACCGGATGCGGTCGGTGTAGAACTCGGCCTGGCTCATACTTTCCGCTCCACCGGCCAAAACAACGTCACAGGCGCCGGTTTGTACGCGCATTGCCGCATCGATGACGGCCTGCAAACCCGAGCCGCATCGCCGGTCGAGCTGTAAACCCGGCACGGTCACCGGCAGGCCAGCGTCCAGCCCGGCGACCCGACCGATCGCCGGCGCCTCGCCGTTGGGATAGCACTGCCCGAAAATCACGTCGTCGATGGCGGCCGGAGCGATGCCCGTACGCCGGACCAGCTCGGCAATCACGGTGGCGGCCAGCTCCAGCGCCGGCACGTCCCGGAACATTCCGCCAAAACGCCCGACCGGGGTCCGAACGGGCTCGCAGATCACCGCATCACGCATAGAAGGCTGCCTCTCATCGTCATCGGCCGGCTTCGTTGTCATCGGCTGGCAGGGCGCCCAGCCGCTTGCTGATCTCGGCGGCGGCCGCGACGACCGCCGGCAGGAAGTCGGCGTGAATGTCCGCCACCCTGACCGTACGCGCCGGCACGCTCATGCCAAGGGTGGCGATCACCCGGTCGTTGGCGTCCCGGATCGACCGTCCGGGCCGATCACGTCCGGCGCCGGCGAGGATCGCCTCGCACGGAGACCTCCTGCGTACAAACCTTGCCGCAATCTGGCGGACGTCAAGCGTGACCTCGTACGGACGCGATGTCGAGGGGCTGCTAGCGAGGTTTACGAGCGTCGACGAACTGGAGCATCGCGTACGTCCGCGTCTTGATGTTGGTGAAACCCCGATCAGCCAGCAAAGTCGGCATCTCCTCCGGCTCGAACATGTGCGCGCCAGCGAAGTTGCCGACATACGGCGCTATTTGCCGCGACAATCCGTAACCGGCCGCCGTCGCGGCCAGCGCGACCCGGCCGCCGCCGGGCCGCAACACCCGGTCGATGTGGTCGAACACCGCGTCCAGGTCTTCCACCAACTGCAGGACGACCGAGCAGCAGAGCGCGTCGACCGTCTCGGCCCGCAGCGGCAGCCGCTCGGTCGTCGGCTCGCACATATCCAACGTTCGACTCGCTCGTTCGCGCTATCGCCCGCGCCAGCATCTTCTCCGACACGTCCAGCCCGATCACCAAACCGCGTTCGCCGACCGCGCGGGCCAGCCCGACAGTGATGTTCGCCGGGCCGCAGCCAAGGTCGAGCACCGTGGCACCCCACTCCAGGTCGAGCCGCTCCGGCACCCTGCGGGTGTCCGCGCGCGATCCCGGGCGATCGGGTGCAGGAGATCGTACGCGGCCGCGCCGGTTTGATTGAGCCACAGCGACTGGGCCCGACCGGTGGAGGTCACTGGCACGTCAACAAGAAGGTCGAAATACCCTTGTCGGATCTGCAACTCGTCTGATCGAACATCCAACAGCGGCGCGATCCGGCGGAGTGCGCCGGTCATCTGATCGATCTCGACAGCCATTCGAAATGCCTCTTTCCGGCTTCGATTCTCTCCTGATATCCAGCCTACGTCCGCGCCCTCATCGCCGCTGTCTCCATGACTTCGACCGCGGCGGTTTTGCTCATAAAATTCCTGCTGGTGATGACAATCGGAGATCAATGAGGGTTTGTACTTTGTGGACCGACGCGCCCGCAAGAACTATCTTACAACGCCCTTCACCAGCAATAACGCCGAAGATTGCACAATGCGAGCGGGTCGGGGAGGGGAATTGGTCAACCGTACTATCGAGCAATGACTTGGAGAATCCGACAAGTGCCGTAACCTGGACCAGTGAACAGCTCAGAAGCAGTGAACACCGACGCCGCGCGGCCACGCGCGTACGGCGGTCGCCGGGCCTCCGATCGCAAGGCCGAGCGACGCGAGCGACTGATGCAGGCCGGCCTGGAGCTTTTCGGCACCGCCGGATATCCGTCCAGCTCGATCGAGAAGCTGTGTGCACGAGCCGGAGTCTCCACCCGCAACTTCTACGAGGAGTTCACCGGCCGGGAGGCGTTGTTGATCGCGCTTTACGGCCGCATCCTGGAAGAAGCTGCGGTCGCCATCGGAGTCGCACTGACCGACACCGCGCAGGAGTCGATGCGGCCCCGGGTGGAGCGGGCGATCCGGGCGTACGTACGGACCATGGCCGAGGACCCGCGCTGGGCCCGGCTGGCATATGTCGAGGTCATCGGGGTCAGTCAGGCCGTTGAGCAGTTCCGGATGGGCTGGCGGAACAACTACGTCGACCTGCTGGTCGGCGAGGCCGAGCGGGCCGCCGCACGCGGCGAGGCACCGCCCCGCGATTACCGGCTCAGCTCGCTGGGGCTGATCGGCGCGATCAACGAAATGGTGCACCAGTGGACGATCGCCGACGGCGGCATCGACCAGGAGGAATTGGTGGCCGAAATCGTACGCGTCGCGATGGCCGTGCTGAGTAACTAAAACTCACCCTCTGTCCACAGTGGACTATCGCGCGGGTGAGAGCCGCTGCCTGGCCCGCTCGATGACTTTGTCGGCCTCAGTGGAGATCGTCCGCGTCTCCTGCAAATAGGCCCAGTAATCCGGATGGACGCCGGCGAGCATCGACGGCGCGGCCTCCAGCCGAGCGACCAGTGCGTCCAACTGGCGCACTTCTTCGGGCCGCGCGCCACCCGGCGCGGCCAGCACGAACTTCTGCGCGTCCCGTACCTGGAACCAGGCCCGGTCGGCACCCTGCTTCGGATGCGCCACCACGTCCGCCAACTCGCGGGCCCTGGTGTCCACCGCCCGCAGCCCCGCCTCCGCCGCGTCGAGCCGGCGGCGAGCGTTCAGCAACGCGGTCGCCGCGTCCTCCCAGGCGCCCCGCTTGGCGGAGCGCTCGGCGGTGACCAGCGCCGACTTAGCCACATCCAAACCCTCGCGCGCGTCGTCCGGCACGTACTCAAGATCGGCCGAGCAGCCGCGGGCGAACCGCCGTCGCAGGTCCGACAGCGACTGGACCGCGAGCGGGATCCGCTGCCCGACCGCGTCCATCCGGGTAGCGGTGGAGAGCAGCCGCTTGCGGGTGTCGTCCACCATCGCGAAGTACGCCGCCGCCGCGGCCGACTGCACGCCGGCGGCCGCGGTCGCGGTGTCCTTGGCCGCCTGGGACGGCCGCTGCCAGCCCGTCGCGCCCGGGTCCTGGCCCGGCGCTGACCTCCCGCCAGCGCCGCTCCACGTCGTCGAGCTTGGCCGCCACCGCCGCCGAGGTGTAGCCGGCGGCGGTGAGACCTGTCACGGCCATCCGCGCCTTCTCCAGCCCGGTCCGGGCCAGCGCCCGCGACCCGGCGAGGTCCTGCAACGCCGCGTCCAACCGGGACAGGTCCGGCGCGATCCGCGACTCGAAAGCCTGCAGGTTCGCGTCCGCCGCGGCCAGCTGATCCCGTACGCCGGAGAACACCCCGATGGCCTGCCGCAACGCCGGCGCCTTCGTGTCCGGCTCGATCGGACACCGCTCGACCGCCGTCAGGTAAGCCGTCGATGCCTGCTCCGCGGCAGCCAGCAACGGACCCAGGTCAACCCGCATCCGCTGGCCGGAGACACCCCCGTCCAGCTGCGCGTACGACTGCACCTGCGCCTCGACGTGGTCCTGGGTGGTGTCCATGGAATGAAGGCCTGCGCGGCCGCCGACTTCGCGTCGAAGGCCGCGTCGGCGGCCTGCCGCCGCGCCTCACTGTTCCCGAACACACTGCCATCATGCCGCCTACGCGCTCGCCGAGTGACGGACCTCGGCGTACCGGTTTCGGCGGCCCGTACGCGATCACGTATGCTGGCGTGGCTTCCGACGGAGTTGGTTGGGCGGGTGAGATTCGGTCGAGGCCGATGTGCGATCATGGCTGAGGTCCCGCTCCCATCGTCCAGAGGCCTAGGACGCCGCCCTTTCAAGGCGGTAACACGGGTTCGAATCCCGTTGGGAGTACTCGACCGTGAGGTCGTAGGATAGGCAGGCACCACCAGTTAGGCCCCGTAGCGCAGTTGGTTAGCGCGCCGCCCTGTCACGGCGGAGGTCGCCGGTTCGAGCCCGGTCGGGGGGGTCGCTCAGTCGGTCAGGTCATGCATCTGGACCGGCACCGCGGCCAGGTAGCTCAGTTGGTACGAGCGTCCGACTGAAAATCGGATCGGAAGGTCGGCGGTTCGACCCCGCCCCTGGCCACTCTCACCACCTTCCATGTCAAACGTTCCACCGCAGGTCCGCCCGGGGCTTTCGCATGTCCGGGCCGAGCTGGCCCCGAACGGCCTGCGTAGACCCTGTTTGGCCTGGGCTAATCGCACGCTAATTGCACGACGGCCGTACCGGGTTTTCACCACCCTCTCGCGGTCCTGGTTGGTCTTCCCGTCGGCGGTCGCAGACCTACCGGGCCGGACTGCCAGGGTCAGCCGTGGGGGTGTCGGTAGATCCTGGCAGTCCGGTCTGGTCGCCTTTGGCGTCGAAGGGAAGGCCAACCAGTGCCACGTACCCGCTGTACGTCGAGGGCTTCTCGGAGGCGCCAGGGGGTTTCGGGGGCCAGCGAGGACCCCCGAGCACAGACAGCTCGACTGCATGGTCGGCAGCTCAGCCTGGTGCTGATCGTGGTGAATGCATCTGTGCGGAGCGGCGTGACTCCGGCCGACCGGTGCGGCCGCCGTCCGAGGACGGCGCCCAGCGTCGCCCGCAGCGGCGGTGTGGCGGGCCGGGCGACCGGAGCGCGCCCTTGATCCAATACAGAGCAATTCAGCAGCGAGACGCGAACGGGCGTGTGCACGTACCGGACTTGGCGCGAGGTATCGCACATCGGCTGGACCAAGGTTTGGTGTCCCGGTAGCGTGACTGGCATGGCTGATCGAGCTGAGTTCACGGAAGCAAGTACGCGGGCAACGCTGGAAAGTGCGGCCGCTACGGTCGGCATCGATGCCAACGGCGCGGAGCTGCTGCGGCTCGGCTCACACGCGGTCTACCGCCTTCGTGACGCCATCGTCGCGCGCGTCGCACGTACGGCTGCCGATGTCGCCAGCTACCGGCGAGAGATCGGCGTTGCTGACTGGCTGGAGTCCGTCAGCTATCCGGCCGCCCGCGCAGTCCATGTTGATCAGCCAGTCGTCGTTGACAATCGTGTCGTGGTCTTCTGGCAGTCCATTTCAGACCGGCAGGACTACGGAACCCCTGCCGATGTCGCGCACCTGGTAAAGCAGCTTCACGCACTGGACGCTCCGGCGAGTCTCGATCTCCCCCAGCTTGAGCCGTTCACCAGGGTGATGCCGCGCCTCGATGCTGCCATCGGACTTGACGAGGCAGATCGGGCGTACCTGGTCGAGCGACTGCCAGAGCTGCAGAAGGCGTACGCCGGCCTTGATTTCGTTCTACCCGCTGGAGTAATCCACGGTGACGCCAGCGTCGGCAACGTCATTCTCGACCAATCCCGCCAACCGATCTTGCTCGACCTGGACGGCTTCGCCATCGGCCCCCGCGAATGGGATCTGGTCGTGACTGCCATGTACTACGACAGCTTTGGCTGGCACACCAAAGCCGAGTACGACGAGTTCACCAAGATCTACGGCTTCGACATCATGGCCTGGCCCGGCTATGAAACCCTGCGCTCAATCCGCGAGTACCTAATGGTCAGCTGGCTGAGCCAGAAGCTGGCGAGAGCGAGAAATTCGCCAATGAGGTCCGGATGAGGATCTCGTCCCTCCGTAACGGTGAGAGTCGGAAGGGTTGGAATCCGTATTAGGCCGTTTCGTTGGGGTGGCCGAGTCGCGACGGCCGTAGAACTGCTTGGGTCTTCAGAGTCGCAATGAGCGTTTCTGGGACGTCCCGGATTAGTACATCCTCTGAGCGCCAGTCATGCACGCCCTGGGAAACGCTTCCCAGTGTCGTGGCTACAGCATTCGTATTCCGTAGAACGCGGGCACGGTCGAATGGATGGCTACTCCTCGGCAGATACGGGAGGCAGGCGTCAGTTACCCGGAGAACGAAGGACTGCAGATCATTATCCCGAATCGCGGGCAGAACACGACGACGGATCTTTGTGAATTCGTTCCATGCGTGGTTCATTTCCGTGACCCACTCTTTGGTCTTCTGCCGATCCTCGACGTTTAGCCTCTCGACGAGGTCAAACAGGGCGTCATCGAGATCTTCTCCCGCCTTGATAGCAGCCTGCGCTGTCGCGAGCTGCCGTGAGTTCTCGATAGACATCGTTGTGAGTGTGAAGTTGCTCTTTCGAGTCTTGTAGAGCACTACGAGCGCGACCAGAGTAGAGATCACGCCATTGAGAAATGCACCCACGACCGGTGGGATTACCGCAGTCCAGTCCATGACGACGGAGCCTAAAGCTGTGCGCTCTGACTGAGTAGTGGCTGCTTGTACGAGTTGTACGGCCAAACGACGCCGAAGCTAGGGCCAACAGTCACTAACGACACAGAGCAACGCGGGACTCCAGTGACGGCTCGGCTGGCTCTACTGCATACGTTCGGGCAGCAGCATCACGCGGCTTGACTGCTTATGCGGGAGCTGCGAGGCGCCATAAAGTATGTAGTTCGGCTGCGGAAATAAAGCTCCGATCCATCACACTCGGGCCGGCCAGGGCGAGGCGAGCCCTGAATTCGCGGAGGTACTCGACGGTTCGCGCGGACTTCAAGTGTTCACCTACATCGATGGCTTTGAGTGCTATGGATTGAGCTTGTTCGCGGTCACCTGCGGCTAGGTGCGCGTCAGCCAGCACCATGGTGGCGAAATAGTTGCTGCGTAGGTATTCGTCGCTGGTTCCGCATACCGATTGCAGGAGGTAGCCGGCGGCGTCCTGGTGGCGGCCGAGGTCGCGGAAGCAATGGCCAATTTCTGCGGCCAGCTCGGCTTCGTCGACGTACCGAATCCACTCGGGGTCGTCGTCGGGCTTGCGCTTGTCAAAGAGAGTGACGGCTTTCGAGATGGCCCGGTCAGTGCCGGTGGCGTCGCCCTGCCGGGCGAGTGCGCGGGCTTCCATGAGGGAGAAGTGGGCGGTCAGGGTGGCGGTGGCGCGGCCTCGGGTTCCAGCTTGCGCGGCCTGTGCGAGTTGTGCAGCTTGGGTGTACTTACCGACGAATGTTGCCTGGTGGCTCATTGCGTCCATGATGCTGGCGGAGAGTACGCGGTCTCCGGCTGAGTCGGCGATTTTTGTTGCCTGGATGAAATATCGCTGCGCAAGTCCGTGGTTGCCTGCGTCGTACGACATCCACGCGACCAGCATGACCGCCTCGGCGGTGGCGCGGTACAGGTCGCGGCGGACCGGGCCGGGTTGGTGCTCGTCCAGCAGTGGCAAGACATCGCTGCGCAGGTATTGGACGAGGGCCTGGCGGGCGTGGCCTCCGCCGAATTGGTTGTCTAGCCGCGCGAAAAGCTCGGTCGTACGGCGAATCCCTTCAACGCCAGCGATTCGGCCGAGATCGGCCGGTGCGGCCTGGTCGGTGTCAGCCAGCATCCACTGCATGGACGTGTTCTTCCAAGCGTCGAGATCGACAGCGGCGGCAACGATGCCCGGATTGCCGTCGAGGTCGACTCGGAGCAGATCGGCGATGCTGACGCGGTCCGGTTCGTCGCCGGTCGGATAGGTCAGACCGACGGTCAGATCGGGTGCAGTGTCGCCCGCGCTCGACGGAGTGTGAGCGAGGGTTGATGCTGCGTGCCTATCAAGTCCTGCAAAAGGTCGTAGCGCGCGCTCTGTGGCATGTCGAGGCCGTTGGCGATGTCGATAAGAACGCCGAGCGTCTTTTCCTTGGTCTTGTTGATCATGCGGCTGATCTGGCCCTGATCCTTTCCCAGAGCCACACCGATCCGGGTCTGCGAGATCTTGGGCGAAAGGCTGCCCATGATCTTGAACAGTTGGCCGATATCGCGCGCACGCAGAGCCTGACGGACCGCCGGATCCGTCCAGAAGTCCGGCGGGAGTCGGATCGGGTCGTATCCCGGCACGCGGTCGCTGACCTCCCGTAGCTGCGCAAACGCTATCCACAGTGATTGTAGGCGTGCGCCGGGTGACGGTGGCCGTTTGGCTATGACTACATGCCATATGCCAGCGAGCCATGGGATAGCAGGCTGCCAGTCAACAGGCTTGTCACATGGACAAGCCAGCGGATGGGCAGGTGGACACCTTGCCAGGTAAAGAGGTTTGCCGGTCATGTGAGGGCCGTGGCTGGAAGCTGGTCTTTCGGTTGCGGGTATTGCCGATGTCTGAGTCGTCGTTTCGGCAGCCGCGTACGACGTGTATGGACTGCTGGGGAACCGGGCATGTCGGCGCGGCCTGAGTCGTTGCCGCCTGGAGACTTGGACGTGTTCCGGTCGGTGTTGGTGCAACATCGCCCACACGGAGTCCAGGTGGGTACGCGTACCTGCTCGTGTTGTGGTGGCGTCTGGGATTCGGTGCAGCTGGGCGACGGTCCGAGCTTCATCCACCGCTGTATTGAGCGGTTGGACGCGCAACTGGCCCTGGCCGAGGTCGGGCAGCTGCCTGATTCGCTCTTGGCGCCGGCGCCAGTGGTCCAGCCGAGACTGGGGTTTCTAACTTCCTACAGGTAAAAGCTGGCCGGACGGGTCCGGTTGAGCTTCTCGCCGTGACATGTGGCACGAGGGGTGCGGCGGGGGTGATGCTCCCGGATCCGTCTGGCCGTTCACTGGGCTCCAGCTCAGTCGCTATGGGTTTGCTCCGATCCCCATCGTGCATCCATAGCGCTGAGCTGGAGTCCGTCCTCTTTCATGGGAGGCATCGGGGCATGGTCGTTCTGGTACGCGCCGATTCGGTGCTGACGTTGACCGCGCGGGATCTGTCGAGTGCACATCAGCCGCGAGTACGACGCGATCGTGTGTCGTGCCGGGCGTGTGATGACCTGTGGCCGTGTGACGTGCGCGCGGTGGCCGAAGCGGTGCTGGTGGCTGCGGGGATGAATCCGCGGGCGTATGACGATTCCCCGCCGATGCCGCGTAGGCGTCCGGCTCCGCATCGGGCCGTGCGGTGAGCATGCTCGGGCAGGTCTTGTCACTGCGCCGGCAGGTCGCGCAAGCTAAGACAGATGCCGCGCAGATGCTGCAGGATGCTCGCGCGAAAAGGGACCAGCGGCGGGTAGACCACTACTCCGGCAAGACCCTAGCGTTGATCACGATCCTTGACATGATGATCGACAAAGAATTTGGTCTGACAAAAAGAAGAATCCGACTAGCCAGATCGGCGCGGCCCCGCGTGGCAGGTCTCTGTGCAGGTCGTAGAGTTGTGCACGGATCACAAGAGTTTGCAATCACCTCAGCACCTGTTGCCGGAACCGCAAAACCGATGACGCGGCGGATGCGCGTTCTCGACCGGGCCGGTGTGCCACCACCGACCGGTTTCACGTACGGCTGGTCTGCCAGCTGGCAGACCAGCCGCTCTAGGACGGTGGTGACGTATCCGCGTGGTAGGTATGCGTGCCACGGCGCGGGTCATGTCCTAGATCCGGCGAGAGCTCGTCCGCGGCGACCATCCGCGCGATCGCCGCAGGTCAGAGTCTTTCCTGCCATACCTGTTCGTTGCCTTGTGCACAGTCCTGGACAACGAGATGTGCCGGGTCCGTGCCGTCTAGGCATCGGCCACTCGGATTCCAAGTGATCGGAATATTTCTGCCGTTTGTGTCATAGGTCCAGGCGAGGAGAGGGTCGTTGTTATTGCTGTCGCCACACGCACTCGTCGACACCGGCCCGGCGCCTGAGGTGACGACGGTGGAGAGGCAGCGGCCGCTGGCGAAATTGACGAAGGTCGCGCCATAGGTGGCGGTGTACCAAAGTTGGGAGCTGTTGCTGGTGCAGCTCGACAGAAATGCCGATCCGCTGACGTCGGTGTCAAGACACAGTGAGTTTCCCGCGTTCATGAAGCGAGAAACATCCCCGATGAACACTTGAGTCCATCTCTGGGTCGCGTCACCGTTCCGGCAGAATTCGGCGGCCACCGCACCGGACGGATCTGCTTCCAGACAACGGCCGGTGTCGCGGTTGACCCAGGTGCCAGGGTCGTTGCCACTGCTGCTGTCGACATTCATCGTCCAGGTCTGAGCCGCGTCGTTCCTGCAGGCGTCCGTGTGTACGGATTCTTGAAAGTTGTCAATACACAGGCCCAGGATGTTTTGAACAGGGGTGTGTCATAACCAAAGACGTCGGTCAAGTACCATTTCTGGCCGTAGTTGGCCCGACCGAAATCGCAGGGAGAGGTGGACACTTTCCCCGCGCCGTCGGCAAAGAGGCACTGGCCGGTCGCCGCGTTCGCGTACACTCGGAAGGTGCCTCCTTGGACATTTTGCGACTCCAGGGAACGCGGAGTCACCGAGTGCGTTGAGGCGCCTGCTGAAGACGCTGGGGTGAGTGCCAAGAGCACCGCGACTACAGCAGCACTGATTCTGACGTATCGTGGGAGGATTTTCACTAGAGGACTCCGTTTGTGTAAGCACGGTACAATGCACGTGAATTGTCGCGAGATCTTGGTGCGTATGTATCCGTGCTACCACTGATAAACCCGCCTAGTGATTTCCCTATGGGGCAAGTGTGAAGATAGCCTTGACGTACGCGTCCGCCAACGACCCGTCCGGTAAGAACAACTTCGACATGTCATCCCACCTCAGGTCAGTAGAGGTGCGTCTGAGCCGGGGAAGTGGTATAGGGGACGCGGCGGGTTTTCAAATCCATTCCAATAAATCCACAAATGATCGCCAGCGATCAAAGCTTATTGGGTGGCCGAGCCTCCACCCCGTGGCCACCGCGTGGAGTCAAACTCAACAGTAATTTTCGGGGCACTCATAACGTCCAGCCTGAAGAGTTCATGATCGCGACGCCAGGATTTCGAGCATCCAGGAAGCGGGGATCGCGACCGTGGATGACAGTGCCGAAACCGCCGGGTGGAACCTCGACAAGAACCGTCCGGTGGGAGGAGACCTGCCGGCCGTACGGTCGGGCCTGGTCGTCGTACGTCTCGATCACGACCGGTCCACCGTCCGGCATGGTGACCGTGCATGTATGCGAGACCTGATCTCCGTTGCGCAGTAAGGCGAGCGCCGCGTCCGGTCCTGCCATGACCAGCGTCGCGACGACCGGCTCGACGAGCAACGCATCGATCCGGACCGGCCCGGTCGAACAGACCGCGGTGAGCGTGGCGCCGGCCGGGACCGATTGAGCCAGCGAGACTGGCAACAGCGTGCCCGGCACCGGCGAGATGCCCTGAGCGCCACCGGTGCCGTGGTCGATGGCGCCGACCCCGGCGCTGCCGGCCCGCCATGACGTACGGCCCGGATGGTCGGTCAGCTCCACGATCGGGCGGATGAGCAGCGGCCGATTGCCGGCCGGCAGTGTCCAGGACACGCTTGCGGCCGTCGGCAGCGTCGCGTACGAGCCGCCGCTCCACTGATATTCGCCGGTATAGGCCGGATCCGCCGTGACGATCGCCGCGCCGCCGGCCATCCGTCCTGCCTCTGCTTCCAGGACCTCGAGCCCGTCGTGGCTGACCACCCTGGTCAGCCGAGCGAGCCCGGCCCGGTCCAGGGCCAGCATCGAGAGTTGTCCGTGAATCGTTGACTCAGCGCCAGAATTTCGGTTGATCGACCCATCCGGCGCGAGCCCGTCGAAAGTGACACCGGTGGCCGGGTCGTACATCGGTTGGCCGGCTCGGTTGGCGCCGAAATACCAACCGGCGGTGATTGTGGCCAGCAGCCGCAAACCGTCGCGACCGGTGGCGTCCGCGATCGTCAACAGTGCGCGAAGGCGCGCGTCCACGCCGTACGCGATCTGGCTGCGGTCGATCGGCGCTGGCAGCCAACCGTTGTCGCAACCACCCGCGGTCAGCAACGCCGGAGTGAAACCGGCGGCATCGCGCAGTGCCGCCGCCAACAAAGCCGTTGTCAACAATGCCGTTGCCGGCTGGGCTGGCCGGCCGAGTGCGGTGGCCGCGACAGCCAACGCGGTCGGCATCTGCGCGGCCCAGGCATGCCAACTGGACCGACTGTTGGCGGCCGGCATGACCGCTCCGTACGGCCAGGTTTTCGCGTCCCCGGCTGACAAAGCGGCGATGCCTTCGGCGAGCTGGGCCAATGCCGTACGCGCGGCTGGCCCGCCGCCAGCGTGGACGTACGCGGCGAGTCCGAGCACAGCCGGGAACTGGCGTCGGCGGCGCCGTTGATCAGCCAGCCGGGAACCCGCCTTCCGTCGCTGACCTCCCAGTCGCCGTACTTGACCAGCACCTGACGCCGCAGCGCGGACACCGCCAGGTCCAGTCGGTTCCGCAGGAAGGTGGCGAATTTTCGGTCACTGGAACGGAAAGCCGCATATCCCTCGCCGAGTGCCCAGATCGACCTCGCCAGCCAGTACGACGGCCCGGAGTCGGACGGATCGGGACTGTCCGGCGGTGTCGCGCTCGGCGTCAGGGCGCCGTCGGACTGCATCCACAGCAGCGGATTTCCCGCGTTCGGGCCAGAAATCGTCTGCAGATAGGTGAGGCCGCGAAGCAGTTGGTACGCCTTTCGTCCACTGGCGGCAGTATGGTTCTGTTGCCAGTCACGGAGATAGACCACGCAGGCCCGGGCAATGTCATCGGTGTTGAAGGCACCCTGTCCATAGTGGCCAGTCACCGGATCGTACGCACCGCCGCCCGACCCGCCGGAAGGAACCGTCGCTCTGGTGCTCGGCGTAGGTCCACAAAACCCCGATCGCCGGCTCACTGTCGAGCTGGTACGTGTCGTGGCCAGTTTGTTGTGCGGGCTGTACTCCGGCACAGAGGAAGTCGAGGTGCCCGAGATTGGTCAATTTTGGCTCTGCTGTGGAGATCTTGGGGACAGTGACCAAAGGTATGGCCATTCCAGCGGCGAGCAGAGTTCTGCGACGTACGGACATCGGAACCTCCAGCTAGGAAACTCGGTCCAGCCGTGCGACGCCGATCTTGGCGTCGGCCATCCCGTAGAACACGTAATGCTGGCCTTGGATCCGCTCGATCGCGGTCGGAAAGACCACATTGGACACCGCGCCGGCGCGCTCGTCCGCGAGTTCGGGCACCATCAGCGGCTCGGCCGACCGCGCCAGCACGCTGCTCACGTCGTCCGGATCCAGAATCATCGCTCCCGCGCCATAACTGACCTGCTGGGTCTGGGGGTCCCAGCCGTCCGGAATCGTGCCGGTCACTCCGTGATGCAGGAGCAGCCAGCCTTCCTCGACCCGGATCGGCGGCGGGCCGGCCCCGATTTTCAGCTGTTCGTAGGGATATTCCGGCAGCGCCAGCTGTTTATGGCCGCGCAGCTCGACAAGGGCCTCGATGTCCCGCTCGACCTCGGTCGCCGGCACGTACGAGATCCAGATGCCCGGCCGGTCGTCGGTCACTCCGGCCGGCAGGTGCACGCCTTCACCCGGACGGAACCAGCCCAGGTCCCACATCGGCCGGTGCAGCATCGCGTACGCTGGCTCGCCGTCCGGGCCGGCCACCGGTTCGGGAAAGAAAACCGCGTCCTTGTTGGGAAACAGGTTCAGGTCGGTGTCCAGGCCCGGCTGGTAGCGGAAATGTACCGGGCCTAGCCGGCACCAGTGCACTACATCCTCCGAGACCGCCAGTGCCAGCCGCGGACCGAGTGGCCCGTACGCGACGTACGTCATCACATGCAAGCCCAGATGCGGAAAAAGTAGGTGGTTCGCGGATCCTCTACTCCGGCGTTGCCAATGCCGCGTTCCCAACCCTCTTCCGGAGCAAGCGCCACGCCACGCCGCTGGACACCGGTCGGAACGCCTGCTGTCAGCACGATTTCGGCCAGCCCGACCCGGGATACGTTGCCAGCGGCCACCATCCGGGGCAGCAGGTAAAGCGTCCCGTCCGGCGCTTTGCCGCTGGCGGGGTTGAGCACTCCCTCCACCTCGAACTCAGTGCCGGGCTCGGGTGACATCAGCACCCCGAGCCTGGTCAGCTTGTACGGCACGGAGCTTGCGACAACAGTTGTCTCAACAGTCGCTGACACGCTTCAACCCTTCACCCCTGACCCAACGTCCGTGGACACGAAATAGCGCTGGAAAATCACGAAAAGCGCCACCGCGGGAGCTGCCAGCACACAGGCTCCCGCGAGGATCGCCCCGAACGGGTTGGTGGCCCGGGCGGCGACCGTGCTGATGTAGTTGGCCAGCGACACGGCCAACGGCTGCATGCCGACCTGCTTGGTCACCAGGAACGGCCAGAGAAACTCGTTCCAAGGCCCGATAAAGGTCATCAGGACGGCCGTCAGCAGGGCCGGACGTACCAGCGGAACGGCCACCCGCCACAGGATCGACAGCTCGCCGGCACCGTCGATGCGGGCCGCTTCGAACATCTCTTTCGGCAGCTGAAGGAAATATTGCCGGAAGATGAACACCGCCGCGGAGTTGATCGCGAACGGCAGGATCATGCCCAGGTAGTTGTCACCCAAACCGTAGTTTCGCACGATCAACACGTAAAGCGGCACCAGCAGCAACTGGAACGGCACGACCTGGACGAGCAGGACCAGGTTGAACATCACCACCCTGCCTCGAAACTGCAACTGCGCCAACGCGTACCCTGCCAGCAGCCCGAAAACTACCGTGCAGAGGATCACCCCACCGGTGAAGATGCCGGAGTTCACCAACGATCGGCCGAGACTGACTGATGGCCGCGTTGATCTGCGCGTAGTTGTCCAGCGTCAGATTGTCCAGTCGCGGGAAGGCGCCGGCCACCGAGCTGTCCGGCGCGGTCTGCAGGCTGCCGACCAGCATGTAGTAGAACGGAAACAGAAAGACCAGCGCTCCCAGCAGCAGAACCGCGAGGCGCAGCAGCGACGACTTCGACCGCCCACGGCGGCCGGTGACCTTCCTGTCCGCTGTTTTGTCCACTGTGGACTTCACCGCGACCGTACGAGCTGATTGGGCGACCATGTCACTGCCCCCTCTCCAGCACCCGGCGGCTGGCGAGCGAGACGATCAGGACGCCGATGACAAGCAGCACACCGATCGCCGATGCGACATCGGGTTGTCCCTGCTCAATACCCTTTTGATACATCAAAAACACCGGCGAGGTGGACGCACCGTCCGGACCACCGCCACCGGTCAGCAGGTAGGGCTCGGTGAAGAGGTTGGCGCCGGTGATCATGGCCAGGATGAAGACGAGCGTGGTCGCCGGTCGCACGCCTGGCACCGTTACCGACCAGAACTTGCGGGTACGGCCGGCGCCGTCCACATCCGCCGCCTCGTACAGTTCGTTCGGTACGTTCTGCAGGGCCGCCAGGTAGAGCAGGATGAAATATCCGAGCTGTTTCCAGGTCACGAAGATCGCGATAGTCGGCATCGCCAGCGACGAGTTGATCAGCCAGGACGGCGACGGCGCCAGCGGACCCAGCAGCTGGTTGACCAGTCCGCCGGAGTTGAACAGGAACATCCACACGCCGACCACCGCGACGCTGGCGGTGATGTACGGGACGTAATAGCTGACCCGAAGAAATGTCCGGAACCGGATGGCGGCGTTGAGGGCACTGGCGAGTACGAGCGACAACCCGACTGTCAGCGGCACGTTGATCACCAGGAACACCGCGATATTGCCGAACGATCGGGCCACCGCGGGGTCTGTGAGCACCGTCCAGTAGTTGGCCAGGCCGACGAATGGCCGGTCCACGATCGCGCCGGGTGCCGTGAAGAAATACCGGTGGAAGGACATGTAGACGGCGAACACGAGTGGATAAGCGAACACCACCGCCAGGAAAATGGCATACGGCGCGACAAAGGCCGCACCGATGGGCTGCTGGCCGAGCAGCCGCAACCGCCGACCCGCGATCGCCGTGGTCATCAGGCGCTCGTGGCCAGCGAGTCGACCTTCTGAGCCGCACCGTCCAAAGTGGACTTCACCGCGGCCGTACCGAAGATCACCGACTTTGAGTACGCGTCCCGGAACGTCTGCCAGATGGTCACCGAATTCGCGACATTGGGGACCTCGACGGTCCTGCTGGCGGCGTCCGCGAATCCGGTGTAAAGCGGGTTCGCGACGAAATACTGCGGATAGAGCCGCGCGAGATCGGGCCGCAACGGCATCTGACCGGTCTGCGACAACCACTTGCCGTCCTGGTCTTTGCTCGTCGCGAACTTCAATACGTCCCAAGCGGTTGCCCGGTTCTTGCAGGACGCGTACATCGCCACGTTTTTGGCGTCGGAAAAGGTGTGGATCGCGTTGACCGGCATACCGGTCGGGGTCGGTACTGGTACGACACCCCAGTCGACCTTGTTCTGGTAGACCTTGATCGCCCACGGCCCGACGATCGCCATCCCGGCCTTGCCATCCGCGAAGGCGTCACCCTGATAGGTCTCCTTACCGGCGAGGTTCTGCGCGTACAGGCTCCGCCAGAACTCGGCCACCTTCAGCCCGGTTTCCGAGCTGAACTGGGCCTTTCCGTTCTCGACCAACTGCTGGCCGCCGCTGGCTGCCGCGAACAGCGGATAAAAATCGAACCAGGACTGGTAGAACTCACTGCTGGGTGCCGGCAGGATCGCGTACTTGGCGGCGCCGCTGCTGACGATCTTCTGTGCCGCCGCGAGGAAATCGGCGTACGTGGCCAGCTTCGGGCTGGTCGCGCTCAAGCCTGCCTTGGCGAAGACCTTCTTGTTGTAGAAGATCTGCACCGGGTTCGATTTCCACGGCAGCTGGTAGAACTTTCCGTCCGGGGACTTGTACTGGGTAGCCAACGATCCGCTGCGCTGCTGGATGTAGGCGGTGGCGCCAGGGAAGTCGTCGAGTGGCACCAGCCCAGCCTGCTTCTGGAACTGCGGCACCGCGGCCGGTGACGTGTTGAAGATCAGGCAGGGTTCGGTCCCGGCGGTGATCGCGGCGCCAATCACCTCTTCGGAACTCTTGCCCGCCGGAACCTCCTGCGCGGTGACCTTCTCGGCGGGATGCGCGGTGTTCCACGCCGCCACCATTTGCTTGCCCCACGCGATTTCGTCCGCATTGTTGGAATACCAGATCGTGATCGGGCCATGCGCCTTGGCCGCGTCGGCAGCCGATAGTCCTGCGCCACCACAGCCGGCAACCCCGATCGCGGCGACAGCGGCCAGAATTCCGGCGAGTTTCCAGCTTTTCATGATTTCTCCGGGTTTGCTCGTCGGCCGCGGAACGCCGCGACCAGGTCGTGCTCAGGTGTGCGGACGGGAGCCGGGAGCCGCCGTCGACCGGCGCACCACCAGCCGGGCCGGCTCGAGCTGCACGTCCGCGGGCCGCCCGCCCTCGACCAGGTCGAGCAGCGTACGGGCAGCGATCTCGCCCCAGCGGAACGGATCGGCCCGCACTGTGGTCAGCGCGGGATGGACGAACTCGGCCAACTCGGTGTCGTCGTACCCGGTGACCGACAGTTGGTGCGGGACACGGACGCCGAGTTCGGCGGCCGCCGAAATGCCGGCGATAGCCATGACATCGTTGGCGTAGACGATCGCGGTCGGCGGCTCCGGATCGGCCAACAGCCGACGAGTCGCCGCCACGCCGCCGGCCGCGGTGAAGTCCGCGACCACCACCGGCCCGGGCGGGATGCCGAGTCTTTCCAGTGTTTCCAGAAAGGCTTCGCGGCGGGCTTGCGCGTGCATGAAATCGATCGGCCCGGCCACGTGCGCGATGCGGGTATGCCCCATGAGCCAAATGTTCGACCGACGCCGCGATTCCCGGCCGATCGTCCAGGCACACCGCCGGAAAGCCGGACTCCTGGACCGGCCGGTTGAGCGTGACGGCCAGCTGCCCCAACTCCTTGAGCAGCGGGATCCGCGGGTCGTCACGGCGAAGGTCGGACAGCAGAAAACCGTCCACCCGGGAGTCGCGTACGAGCCTTCGATAGCCTGCGACCTCGTCCTGAGCGGTGCCGACGACCTGCAGAACCAGCACCTGACCCTGCTGCGCCAGCACGGACTCGACGCCCGCGATGAACGCCGGGAAGAACGGGTCCGACCGCAGCAGCGCCGGATCCCGGGCAACCACAAAACCGAGCGAGAACGCACGCGAGTACGACAGTGCCCTGGCACGCTGGCTCGGTTGCCAGCCGAGCTCGTCCACCGCCGCCAGGATCCGCGCGCGGGTCTGCTCAGTGAGCCCCGGCCGGTCGTTCACGACCAGCGACACCGCACCCTTCGAGACGCGCGCACGCTCGGCGACATCCGCGATGGTGGGCCGCCGGTTCACCATGTCGAACTCCCTATTAAACCGGTTCAATAGACGATTGAACCGGTTTAACAGCTCACCACTGTGTTGTCAACCACACCCAGTTGACGTCTCGGGATTGAGGTGAAAGTTCGGGAAGTCCGCTCATCGATACAAAGTCTTTTCGGCCCATCGATCAGCGAGCTGCCGCCCATCGCTGCTGAGTGTGGGGGTTTTGTCCCACTCTCGATGATTCGAGGCACCACAGAAGCGCCAGGAGGTCGAGCCACCACACTGGTACGAGTCGGCCTGGCTGCAAGTCGCGATCGTGGGCGTGGTCGCGATGCTCATCGGATTTCTGTGCTATCCGGTCACCGCCGCGATACCCCGGTTGGGTGGCCGGCGTACCCGCCGCCGCCCATGCGCTGCGCCGCGAGACTTCTGGTCGCCGCGGGCGTTCTGACGATCGCCAGAATGGCCTACTTCCTGCCGTCCATGTGCAGGCAGGCCGGTGCCACCCAGATCGGGCCGACGATCCTCGACCGGCCGCCGGCCGGGCTGTTGCGCCAACTGGCGGCGGTCAGTGCGATCGTCGCGGCCGCCCCGATACTGGCACGGTACTTGCGAAAACGACTGTCGGCCGGCCCGCTAGTGACACCTCTTGCCAGCGCCGCGTTGTTCCTGGGGCGGGCCAGCTATTGGGACCTGTTCACGGTGGTCGAGCAGTCGCACGAACGGTGGTCGCGACCTGCGGTTGACCGGTGGCAACAGTCGACACGAATCCTGCGCCATACCGTAATGGACAGGCGTGCCGTTCCTGAAATCGACCGGTCGGATTGAGGAAGCTCAGGCGAAATCGCTGCGCAGTATTTTGGTCGCTACACGGCCAGCTGGTGGCCAAATGGCGAGGGATTTGCGCCAGCTCCTCAGATCGGTGAAGATCGACTCATCGTCCCAGCCCGAGGCCGACCGACCGCGTGCCAGTACTTCGGCCTATTCTGATATGCATGCATCGCGAAACCACATCATTTACTGGCTTTCCTCGCGATTCCGTTGGCAGCGACACCACTGCCTGCCGACCAGGCGGCTGCGGAACTCTACCGGGCAGCTCTCCAAGCCGGACTGTTGATCGAGTCGACTGACGAGGCCGTGCTCGTCGACATCGGCGCGACTGTTGCTGGAGATCCAACCGGTCCGCCAAGTTTGGGTCGTTAATTGTTCAAGGATCGACCAGGCGCTGTTGACTTATGCCACCGAAGTTAGCTGACCATCGATCGGCCGCATCTGGACAAAGAAATAGCTGCTATCTAATTGACCACGTTGTGCTGTGACCTCGATCTCGATCGGACGTCTCTGATAACAGATGAGAACGTCAATTGAGGGGAGCATCACAGGAATGTCATTAGCCTGGTCGGAACATGAGGGACGTGACTCCACGTCGGGTCCGACGCTCCTAAGAACTGCGCGAGATTACATAGGATACTCACAGGAACGACTGGCGGCAGAAAGTGGGGTTGTCAGTACGGACAATTCGGGGACTCGAGGCAAGAGTAGTCGCGATGCCACGCCGGGACACAATTGACCGGATTGTGGTCGCGCTGGGCCTGACCGGCGACCAACGCGGCACGTTTCTGGCCGCCTGGGGTCAGCACGGCGAACGCCGCACGGTACCTTTCGGTGAGCTTCTTCAGAGTCCGGAGAACTATCAATCCCTGTTGGGGAATCTGGATGGTCGAATTGACCGGGTGGCAACTACTTTTGCGAAGAAGACTACTTTCGTCGACCCTTTCCGTCGCATTGTCCTGGACCGATCGGAACGAGTCGTCATTGCCAGTCAATCGGCGGTCGCTGGTACGCCGCTTGTGGTCGCGGCCGACTCGCCTGACGACCTAGATGCGATCCGGCTGTACGCGGTCCGCGGATGCCAGGTAAGCCAGCAGGCATCGTTCCGGGACGGCCCGATCGGTGTCTTCGAGATTGGCTTCGACCGGATTGTCCGGTCCGGCGAAGCCTATCTCTACGGTTTTGAGCACCGGTACGATTTCACTTCCCGGCACCATGTCCATGGCAATCGGAGCTCCGCGGCTCCTTTTGCCGGCAGGAACACAATGACCGGATTCCATCGGGCGGCGCGCCTGGGAATAACCAGAGTCATCTTCCCGCCCGGTGATCGGCCGCGTCGCTGTGTTCATCTGTTCGAGCGTCGCCTCGGCGGTGGATACGAGGAGATCGATGATCTCCATGTCTCGGACAGCGGCGAGACGCAGATCGTCGTTGTCGATCCGGTAGCCGGATGGCACGGCATCGGTTGGGAATGGTAAAGGAATGTCAGCAGCAACCACCCAATGGGACTATGGCAAATTTTCTTACGTTCATGGTGAAGGAGTTCACAAGAAGGATGTCGCCGGCCGGACTGGTAGCAGCGACCGCCCGGTCGGCGGTCAGTTCGGCAACCAACGCCAGCAGATAATTTGGGTAGCCGTCAAGGGCGATATCCACACGCGGCTCCGGCAGGACGGCCCGTCGCGGTGACTCACGGTCGTGTTGCCTTTGCCTCGCGCTAAAACAGTCCGCGCACCAGGGCGTTCCCGGCTGGTCGAGAGGGCCGATCCTGATGTCCGGGTGTTCCTGAACCACCAGCAGCGACGCGGTCCCAGCCGCCCGACAGGAGACGGTCAGCTCATCAATCTCCGGGTCGTCGCAGTCTGTGGCCACTATGACCAGACCACCGTCTCCAGGCTGACCGGCCACTATTTCGGCGGCCCCCTCCACCAGCGGTAGCTGCCGGCGCCGCAGGGCAGCCTTGGCCAACGGCGCCAAAGCCGCACCGAATTTGCCGCGTACCACCAGCCGCACAGCGCTCGGCGCGACGGAAGAAATGCCACAGTCGATGGTCATTCTCGCCCTTCCCCTCGTTCGGGGTCCGACTTTGTCAGCCATCCGCCTGCGGAGGCGAGGCAACTGGCCGGCAGTCGTTGAATTGCCGGGGCATTGCCTGTTGGCCCGCGGCTCGATGACCTTTATGTTCAGCCGGAAGGGACCGCCGTCCGCCGAGGTATCGAAGGGGATGCGCATGACCCAGATTTCACCCGTGATTCGTTTCGTGGCGGGATTTGGCGCACGGGCCACTGTCGCAGGTGTGGATATTTTTGGTGGTCCAGACACCATTCGGCTGGCGGGCCCGCAACGTCGCGCGTTGATTCTTGACCTGCTTGCCGGGCTACGGCGAGGAGCGAGTCAGACCGAGCTGGCCAGCGAACTGGAAGTCCCTCTTGATGCCGTCGCGGCCGCAGTCGGACTTCTTGCCGGAAAGGGCGTGCTCACCGAGCATCCACCACATGGGTCGGCGGCCTCGGAGCAGATAGCTCGGCAGTTGGACCGCCTGATCGGGGTACGGCAGGCCGAGCGGGCTCTGCGCGCGCTCCAGGACGCACAAGTGTGGCTCGACGTCGACGGTTGGGCGGCAACAGTGCTTACCGAACATCTTGAGAAATCGGGGGTTCGGCGAATCCGGTCCTTCCGAGAGCGCCGCACCGCGGCGCCAAATGAGCTTGTCCTCACCGTGCTTTCTGACCGCGAGCGGCCTCATCGCACCGAAGGGCTGCCAGAGTTGCTCGTGGAGTTGGGCACGACTGAACCGGTCGTCGGGCCATTGCTGCACGTGCGCGGAGGAGGTTGTTCCCGTTGCGTCGGTCGGAAAACCGGCCGGGTGTCCACCGATCAAGCCTGCCAGCGAGTCGCGCTCGCAGTGGCCGCGGCCGAAGTTGTCAGATTTCTCAGCAAGCGGGGGTCTGCCGAACAACCGGCGCGGTCGTCCGCATCGCGGACGGGGGCGTAGTCCAAACGCGAGAACCAGTGACGAGGGACCCGGCCTGTCAGTGCTGCGGTAGGTCTGGTCTGACCTTGGACGAGTCGGCTCTTGCTGCGTACCACACCCTTCTCTCCTCCGATGTTGTCCTGCGTACAAGCCGCGACGACGTCCATCTGCCGGAATCAATGTCCAAACTGGACTGGACGCGGCGATTACCTTCCTGCCGATGCCGGCCACCGAGATCGGGGTCGTACCAGACTGGATCTCGTCCGCGCGAGAGGTACTGGTAGAGGTGGTTGGCGGACATCGTCGTGCGCCCACCGTCGGCGGTACGCGGCTGCTGAACGTCTTCACCCGCATACAGGTGCCGCCGGGCGCGCAGACGCATTATGTCGATCCCGCTGGTTCAGGACTGGTCGAGCTTCCCGATGACGGGCTACCACGGTTTCCTGGTGGAGCGGAGGGAATGGTTGTTGTCACGTCCTACCCGATAGCCAGCGCGAAAGCGGTGGCCGGCGACCGGATGGGGATCGTCGCCTGGCAGGACACCGCGGTGTTGCTGAGCCGGCTGGAGGCCGCTCTTCATGAGCAAGGTCTCACACTGAAGCAGCGTACCTACGAAGTCCCCGACCGAGCGTTGTTCGACGAACTGTCACTGGATAGCGGCCGGGACGAGATCACCTGCGTTGCCGATATCGTGTCGACGAAGGAGGCAGTGTCGAGTCCGCCATTTCGGCGAGAGAAGGATCTAGATTTCCTGGCAGAGCTCCACGATGTAGCGGACACAACCGGTGTGTACGTTCGAGCCTATCCCGGCGCCGATATTCCCGCTGGCGTGTATCGAGTCGACGCCAGTGGCCTCGTTGCCACGGCCCTGGACCCAACCGGGCTTGATGACGCACTTGAGCTCAGAGACATTCGATGCAGGTATCTGATTGTCTTCACCTCCGACCTGCTTGAGGTGCTGGCTGCCGAAGGCGAACGTGGACTGCCTGAGACGATCATGCGTCAGACGGCCGCGGCAGACGCGGCTTGTCAGCGATACCAGGGACACGCTGAGCTCTGCCTGTGTCTGCCAACGACTCTCCTTGCCCCTGACGAGCGTGGCTGGGCCACCGCCTTCCGGAGTTTCGCAGCGCTGTGCCTGGAAGGCCCGCAAATCTCCGTCGCCACGGTGGTGCGTTGGTGATGGACGGGACACCGGATCCTTTTCACTCCGCGCTTGACGGCGCCGATCGATCAGCTCGCACCGGCGACATTGCGCATCGGGACTCAGGTGTCGACATTGACTCTTCGACAGCTTCCGCACGGTGCCCTGAAGGCATTGTTGCGCCTCAGCGACGGGCCTGTGACCATGGCCGAACTGCTGGCCCTGGCCGGCCTCGACGGCAAGCCGAGCTCGGATCGCTTTTGGCTTGAAGTAGAACACCTTTTTTCCAGGTTCGCGATCAAAATCGCTATCGTGGACGACGACGGAACGGTCGCCGAACTGACCCCGAACAGTCAGCTTGCCGCTCCCGTCTGGGATCATCGCGGTATCACTGGTGAGTCCTACCGCGCTTCGCAGTACACGCTTTTGCGCCACGCCAACGGTGTCCTGCTTTTCGAGCAGCTTGTACGCCATGTCCAAATACACACGTCACGGCCCCTGCTGGCCACGATCTTCGCCGCGCTTGCTGATGCTCAGGATTTGTCAGACGTCTCCCTCCTTCTACCCGGGACGGCAGAAGGGGTACTTCCCGCAGCCATGTGGCTGCTCGCCCTGTCTGGAGCAATTGAACGGACTGATACGACGGAAGCCGACGATCCCGCGTTGACGGTCCGGCAGCCGCACGATTTGTTTCTTCACAACAACAGCAGGCGTGGTTTGTCTCCCGGGCGAGTTAGCGCGAGCTATCGCTTTGCCGGCCAGAAGGCGCCGTTGCCGGCCCTACGGGAGCCGTGGCCCGGCGAGTCGGTGGTGTTGCCGCGGCCGGATCTTGACGTTCTGCGCAAATGTGATCCCCCTCTCGCGGACGTGATGGAACGTCGACGATCCGTCCGTACGTTCCAGGACACCCCGCTGACGCTGCCGCAGATCGGTGAATTCCTCTACCGGATCTTCCGCGTCAAGTCGGTGGTCCCGGCTTCAATGGACAATGACCACGGGTACGAATCCACCCGTCGGGCGATTCCCAGCGCCGGCGGAATGCACGCTTTGAAGTGTATGTGGCCGTCGGTGCGGTGGCGGATTTGGAGCGATTGCTTTATCACTACCATCCGGCGAACCACACCCTGACACCGGTTTGCACTGCCGCACACGTCGCGCCCGCATTTGTCCAGGGTGCGCGACAGGCCACCGGGTGCGATCGCGAGCCGGCAATCGTCGTGGTACTCGCCTCACGTTTCGGACGCCTCGCGTGGAAGTACGAAGGGCTGCCGTACAGCCTCACCCTCCGGAACGTGGGCGTCGCCTACGACGCGATGTACCTCGTCGCGACCGCGATGGGGCTTGCGGGCTGCGGGCTAGGCACCGCCGACTCGGCGTTGTTCGGTGCGGCCACAGGAATACCAGCACACGTCGAGTCGTCCGTAGGCGAATTCATGCTGGGCACGCCGAGAGCGGCGGGGTAACAGGAAACCGAGTCTCAAAGGGAGAGGCGTCATGTGGAGTTATGAAGAGCTGGAGGCGGTTGCCCAGCGGCTTCGCGACCATGCCGAGGTCCGGGAAGTGGCGGCAGTGCGAAACAGCGACGGGCTTCGGTACATTCTGATCGAACCAGACGGTTTTCTCTTTTGGTCCGGCGCTGCGTGATCTGGTGCTCGACCAGGTCGAGCCGCACAACGGAACGAACGTGGTCGCGATCGTGGGCTCGATTCCCACCGATCCGGACGGGACTATCAACCGGGAGAACTGCGTCGCCATCGCTGAAGCACTCGAACGTACTCCCATCGGGCTGTTCCGTTACGAGCCGCCGGCCGACCAGACCGAGGTCGCGCTGGTAGAACTTCTGTTGGAAATGCTGCCTTACCAGCGGATCAGCATGACAGACAACTTGCCGATGCTTGGCGCGGACTCGCTGGTGATCGTCGAGTTGAGTGCTGTCCTGTCGGAGCGTTTCGGCGTGCAGGTTGGCGCGATTGAACTCTTCGAGGTCCGCGACCTGCGCGGACTAGCGGCTCGTCTCGCTGCCTCAATGGCCCTCCAGGGATGATCCCCACCGAGGCCCGCACGCTGCCGATTTTCGCGCTGCGGGGTGTCCGAAATCATCGACGTGCTGCACACTTTCGTCGAAGAGACAGGGATTCCCGGTGCGTCCGCAGCCGTTTTCTCCGCGGATGGGACAATCTCAAGCGCAGCAGTCGGCGTCCGCGCCGTTGACGCCCCACAAGAGCCGATGACGACGGACACTGCCGGACCGCTTTACAGCCTGTCAAAACTGCTGACCATGACAGGCATCGCGATCCTGGTTGACCAGGGTGAGCTCTCGTTCGACGAACCGATCACTCGATATCTGCCCGACACGGAGCAGACCGAACGATTCTCCACCACGACCTTGCGCCACCTGCTCAGCCACACCAGCGGACTGTTGCCAGTCGCGCCCTCACCGACGCATCCTGCCCAGTCGTACGACGCGCTCGAGCGCTGGGCTCTGGGTGCGGGTCTGACCACCGGTCGACTTTCTCTTCCGGAGCAAGGTGTCTTCGGGTACAGCAAACGTGGGCGTCGCACTAGCCGGCTATGTCGCCCAGAGGGTCGCCCAGGAGCCGTTCGCGTATGCGATGCGGGATCTTCTGTTCGGCCCGGCCAGGATGCGGCGGGCCACATTCGACCCGCTGGTCGCGATGACCGGGCCGATCACCCAGCAGCACATGCAGGACAAGGGGCGACTGTGGGTACGGCGCCGGTTCGATCTGCCCGCGGAGTTCATGCCGTGCACAGGTGCTTTCGGGTCGGTGACGGACCTGGCCAGGCTGGGCATGGTGCTGCTCGGTATGGACAGCGTGCGTCCCTTGCTGTCCGAGCGTCTTCGGCGGGATATTCTCCACCCCACAGTGGACGTCGGACTCGACATCGAGCGAATACACGGGCTCGCGGTGGCGCAATGGCCGCGATATGGCGGCATGGCGTGCATCGGGCACGACGGTCACTGGTCGGGTTGTTGGCTCAGACTGGCGATTATTCCGGAGCTGCGAATTGGTGCGGCCTGGCTGGACAACCGAGACGAGACTTCGACCGCGGCCTGCGAGGCATCCGTACGTCCAGCATCGACCAGCTCTTGCATCTCGCGGGGGCGGGCAGCCGTGACGCGGCCCGAGCGTACGTCCCCAATGACCTTCCGTCTGTCGCGGTGGCGTCTGGGACCTACGCACGTCCGGCCGGACGGCCGATCGAGATCACGGCTGAAAATGACGCACTGGTGGCCACCGATGGCCCGCGGACGGCCCGCTATTCACACCTGAGCGGCCGAGTTTTCGTTGCCGACGAGAGCAAGGATCTGATGGGGTACGTACCCTGGGAACCGGAGATCCACACTGATCGTTCCGCGCTCTGTCTCGTCGGACCGCCGAAGTCGCCGACGCACCTGCTGCTCAACGGCGTTCCATACCGGCGGGTTCGATGACCTCCGCGGACCATGAGTTGCTGAGGATCCTGCAGATCTCGTTTGCCTATCCTCCGACCGTAGGTGGGGTGGAAAGCCATGTCTGGGATGTCAGCCACCGGCTGCAACAGGAGGGCCATGCGGTCCGTGTTGTCGCGGGTGCTGGACCGGCAAATACACCAGGCACCGTGGAGGTCCGGCGCTTTGACGAACTCACCGTGGCGCGCCTGCTGGATATTCGCGCTCCGCTGCATCCAGACGCACCACCTGATCCAGTAGCGGTAGGCCGGCTGTCGTCGTTGCTGTCAGCCGAAGTCGACGACTTCGGACCTGACGTCGTGCACATCCACAATCCGCACAGGTTCGGACCCGAGCTGGCACATGCACTTTTCGAAGCCTCGGCTGTGCCAGCGGTGGCGACGATTCACGACCGGGTTCGCCCGTCCCTGTATCCGCAGGTTCTCAACCTGCCGTGGGAGGTCGTACTTTACGTCAGTCATCACATTTCAGAGGAGCTACCCAGCGCCCGGTCGACCGCCGTACGCTGGCTCGGCATCGACCTGGACGCTTTTGGTCCCGACGGGCCGGCGGACGCGCGGCTGCAGGCCATGCCCCGGCCGGTGATCTTCCACCCGGCGCGGTTGAAAAGGTGGAAAGGCATCGAATGTGGTATCCGGGCTTTCGCCGAGGTTCATCGGAAGCTCGGGGGCACGTTGGTGCTCTGTGAATCGGGCGATGTGGTGGGCTCGCCGAAGCGGGCCGATCAGTTTCGGGCCGAACTGACAGCCCTCGCGAACCGTCTCGGAATCGCCGCCTCGGTACGTTTCGCGAGCTTCACGTACGCCGAGATCCCGGCGGCTTACCGTGCCGCAGACCTGGTCTGGTATCCCACCATTGACGAGGAGGCGCTTGGCCTCGTACCGCTGGAGGCAATGGCCGTCGGAGTCCCCGTCGTCGTGTCCCGATCGGGCGGGATGCGAGAGACGGTACGAGACAATGAAAATGGTCTCACGGTGGAAAAAGACAACTCGGCCGCGCTCGCGGCAGCCGCGACGCGCGACTGCTCACCGACCAGCGGTTGCGCGACAGAATCGTGGCAAACGGGAGACGACACTCGGCCGACTTCGACGTCGGATCGTACGCTCAATGGCTGGTCTGGCAATACTGTTCGGCAGTCAATGTGCGACGGCCCCTTATGGTTACCCAGGAAAGAGCGCCCGCGATGACGCGACTGACAGACATTTCATGAACGGCCGCGATCAGCCGACGGTCTGGATCTTCACCGACCTCTACTGGCCCACTCACGCCGGCGTAGCGGTAACGGTCGACTTCACTATCGAAACACTGCGAGCAGCGGGATATCGGGTCGGCCTCGTCGCGGTAGGGAACGCGGTTGGCTCGGCAGCTGACGACGTGATCGCCGTGCCGGCCGTCAATGACCTGAACTACCAGGGGGACCAAACCGCGGTGTTCAGCGCGCTCGCGCTGACCAGGAAGCTCCGACGGTCGACTTCGCCAGCGGATGTCTTCATCCTGGCCACTCCTGGACGCCTCGGTTTGAGCGGGATCGGGATCGGCCGGCTGCTCAACATCCGGACGATCCTGCTGCACCTGACGGATTTTGTGGCATACACCCGATATTATTCGCCGGCCAGGCTCGTCCTCACCAACGCGGCCAAAATTTCCTTTGCCTTGATGGCTTCGGCGGTCGCGCGACGGAGACCGCTAACCCGCGAACGGTCCCTCGTCCCGCATCGCGGGACGGTCAGGGGTAGGGTTTTTTTTTCGCGACGGCGGCGCTGACCATGATCTGCAGACGTGCGGACACGGTCCTCGCCCTTTCCGAATGGCATGCCGCGTCGTTGCGCCGTTCCGGTATTCCGGCGCGGGTGTGGCCGTCCGGAATCACCCTGCCAGCGAACTGGCCTGCTCGCCGCCGTACCAAGTCGGCTGCGCCGGTCCGCTTCCTATACGTCGGGCGGGTGGTGCCGGAAAAGAATGTCCTGTTGCTGCTACGAGCGTTCTCTTTGTTGGTGGCGACCGGCATCGAGGTCGAACTGGTGATCGCCGGGACCGGCCGGGCGCTCGACGAGGCGAAGACATTCGCCCGTCAGCGGGAATCGCCGCGCGGTCCGGTTTCTTGGAGGAGTCCCGCGCGATGACCTTGGGGCGGTCTATGCGGAATCGGATGTCTTTGTGTTTCCATCGGTGACCGACACCCAGGGACTCGTGCTGTCCGAGGCCGCGCTTTACCGCCTCCCGCTGATCACCTTGGACCCGCGGCTGCCGCTCGGCACCACCGACGCGACAGCTATGGGCGATCCAGCAGCTCTTGCCAGCCGAATGGGCGCGTTGGCGCGCGATCCCCTTGTTCGCCGGCGGGCCGGCGAACAAGCGTGGCTGTCGGTGTACCGTATGCAAGAGCGGTCACGCGAGAGTTTGCTATCGGTGGTCGGCGCGTACGCGCGAAAGTCAGTGGTCCGCGACGCCCAGGCCCAGGTCGGCGCGGACCGCGGTGCCCACCGCGGAGACGAACGCATTGGTACGTAGGCTCAAACTGCTGAGTCGGTAGGCCACAACTGTACGGCTGCCCGGCTCGCAGATCACCCCGGTGCCGTACCGACTGCCGATCGTGCCACCGTGCCCGAACGCGGCCGAATCCCAATCGTCCGCGAAGTTGATTCCGGTGCCACCGCGGAAAAACCCGGTGGCGAACGGGACACTGGGCTGTCCGGTGGTGACGCTGATAGGCATCGACGGCTGGATCAGGGCAGCTACGGTGGCGGGCTCGATCGGCACTACTGCCCCTTCCATTGTCGCCTGGCCTTCTAGGCAGTCGAGGATACGGACGTACAACCTGACCAGGTCGCTCACGGAGGCGCACCCGCCCCAAGCTGGATTTGGCCGGTCGTACAAGCGGTATTTTCCCTGGTCGACGTACGGTTCCCAGTTCTCGGTCCCGTGACGCAACAGGAATGGGTGATTTTCTTCGGCATGTCCTAACAGGCGCGAATCCTCTGCGCCAGGCCACATTATGCGCGTAGTCAGCGCGATAATGGGTTCGCCGAGGACCTGCTCGGCCACCCACCCGAGCAGGTGCCACCCGGCCGTGAGGCTGTAGAACCCGATCGGGCGCCACGTCCACGACGCGATCCGGAGCGCGAGAAGTCGGTCAACGTATTCGTGGAAGTCCACCGAATAGACTCTCGTGCTTCGGAGCTCAGGGATTCCGGCCCGATGAGTGAGCAACTCGCGCAACGTACAGTTGGCAATGACTGCGTTCGTCCCGGCCGGCACCCAGCGCGAAAGGTGATCGTCCAAACTCAACAGGCCGTGCTGTGCGGCCGCCGCCAGAACCAGCGCGGTGAGTGGCTTTACCGCGCAGCGCATCTCGCCAACTGAGTCGACGCGAGCCGGTACGCCTGCCGATTCGGCGCCGAATGCCGCGTTCGCCACGAGTTCGCCATCGTGGAAGACGGTCAGGTGGATACCAAGCATCACGCCCGCCGCCAACGCGCTTTCACACAGCTGCAGGGTTTGTGTCAGCCTCGCCAGCCCCATCGATCCGTCGTTCATCGAGCCTCATTTCCAGATAGTCGTTTCATGCCCTGTGAAATGAATACTCGTTCTCTCCGGAAGAAAAAGGGCGTGACATCTATTGCCGGTTTATTGCCGCCTCGTCCGGCGGTCATAGACGCCGCGAAATGAATATTCTTTCGGCAAGGCTGACGGAAAGGCAACGCGATGATGAGCGACCCGCTGTATGCCCGACTGTGGCAGCAACGCCGGCTGCTGTGCTGGGTCCTGCTCGCACAGATCGGGTCCACCGCGGCCGCGCTCGCGCTGCCCAGGCTCAATGCCGATCTGATCGACCGCGGCATCCTGGCCGGCGATTTCGGGTTCATTGTCACAGTCGGAATGCGATTGCTGGCGGTGACCGCGGCGCAGGTGATGGTGGCGGTCATAGCGATGTTGTGTGGCCGCCGCGCTGCCTTGCGGTTCGCCCGGGACATACGCCGAGCGGTCTACCAGAAAGTCGTGCGAATGTCCGGGACGGATCGGCTTGTCTTTGGTACCGCCTCGCTTGTTACTCGGATGACGGCTGACGCGTACAGCAGGTGTTCCTGCTGGTGCAGATCCTCAGCGCGACGGTCGTAGCTGTCCCGATTACTGCCGTCGGTGCCGTCATCCTCGCCATTGAGGCCGATCCCGTGTTGGCTCTGGTCCTACTGACAGCGGTTGCTGGACCTGGTCTCGTCGTCCTTGTCGCGCTTCGCAAAATGGCCGTCCCCGCCGGAGACATGCAATACCACCTCGACCACATGAACGGCGTATTCCGCGAGCAGGCCGCCGGACAACAGGTGATCAGAGCCTTCGGCCAGGAAGCCGCCGAGCACCGACGCCTGTCGCTGGTGACCGAGAACCTCGCCAGATCAGCGCTGCGGATGGGCCGCATATACGCACTCACGCCGAGTGCAATCGCACTGGCGCTTGCGGTTGGCAGTTGCGCCATGATCTGGGTAGGCGCCATACGGGTCGACCAAGGGCGCCTCCAGGTCGGTGAGGTGTCAGCGTGCCTGGGCTATCTAACCCAGGTGGTAAGCGCGATAGCGGTCGCCTCGTACGCCGCTGTCGCCATTCCACGCGCCCGAGCATGCGCCCCCACCGGCTGCGAGCGGTCCTGCTGGCCCCCACTTCGGTGAGGCGACCTCACAGTCCCGCGCCGATGCCGAAAGGTCCGCTGTCTATTACTCTTCGACACGCGAATTATCAGCATCCAGGCGCCGATCAGCCAGTTTTGCAAGACCTCGATTTCACCGTGGCGGCCGGTACCACCACGGCAGTGGTGGGCAGCACCGGATCCGGGAAATCAACGCTGCTTCTCCTCCTGATGCGAATCCTGGAATGCGAGCCTGGCCAGATTTTCGTCGGTGATACGGACAACCGCACCGTGGATCCGGAAGTTCTGCGTGCGCGGATCGGATACGTCGCCCAGCACTCGTCTGTGCTGGGCGGCACCATCGCAGACTGCCTGCGATACGGCGCGCCGTCGGCGACGGACGAGCAAATATGGAGCGCGTTGAAAGTCGCCCAACTGGCGGACTTCGTCGTCGCTACCTGACGGTCTCCGGGCACGAGTCGACGCGAAGGGCGGAAACCTTTCCGGCGGCCAACGACAGCGGTTGGCCATCGCCCGAGCGGTCCTCCGGCGGCCCGACATCTATCTTTTCGATGACGCCTTTTCCGCGCTGGACAGCCTGACCGAGACCAACGTACGTTCGGCTCTGCGGCCCATTCTGCGTCACGCGACCGCGGTCGTGGTCACCCAACGATTGGCAACGGCGATCGAGGCGGACGAGATCGTCGTACTCGACCAGGGGCGGGTGGTGGGCCGCGGTAGGCACCCCACGCTCATTCGCGATTGCGTTGCCTACCAACGGATCGCGCGAAGCCAGGCCGACCTGACGGCGGCACGATGAAGGCACCGGGCCGTACCGACCGCTCGCTGCTCCCGACCTTGTGGCGGTTGATCCGCTTTCTGGGCGCAGAACGGTGGCAGGTCGCGACTGTGGTGCTGTGTGTCGTCGGGTCGACCTGCGCCGCAGCGGTCGGTCCACGCATTCTCGGCGCTGCCACCGATGTGGTGTTCGCTGGTGCCCTGGGGGGCGCACACTCCCGCTCGGCCAGACCCTCGCACAGGCAGCGGACGCGGCGCGCTCACGCGGCGATACCCGGCTCGCCGACATCCTGGTACGAGCACACGTCGTGCCTGGCGTCGGGATGGACATCCCGACGCTCGACCGGCTCCTTGCCCTCGCACTCGCGATCTACCTCATGAGCGCGGCGCTCGGCTGGCTGCGACAGCAGGCAGTGAACCATCTGGTCCAGCGGTCGATCATGCGGCTGCGGCTCAAAATCGGCGCCAAACTACACAGCCTGCCGCTGTCCCAGGGCCGCCGAGTCGGCGACCTCCTGAGCATCGCCACCAACGACACCGACAGCGTCGCCACCTGGATTGGTCAAGCGGCCGGCGTCCTTTTCACAGCGTTGACCACCATCTGCACGGTAGAGGCGATGCTGTTCTCGGTGTCGCCATCCTTGGCGCTGATCGGATCGGTCAGCGTGCCAGCATCGGCACTGTTGGTATCGATCATCGCCAAACGATCACGCCGGCATTTTCGCGGCCAGTGGTCGGCCCTGAGCGAGGTCAGCGCACACGTCGAAGAGACGGTGTCGGCGATGGACCTGGTGACCGCGCGTTCGGTCGCGCCGACGCCGCCCTCGCCGATTTTGACCGGCACAACAACACCTGGTACCGGGCGGCCGCTCGCGCGCAAGGGGTCTCCGGGATGGTCGTGCCAGGCACGACACTCGTCGTCAACCTGAATTTCGTGCTGATCGCCACCCTCGGTGGCTTGGGGGTCGCGACCGGTACGCTCAGTCTCGGAGACGTACAGGCCTGCGCTCAGTACGCCCGGCAGCTTCTGCAGCCAATGCTGCAGGCATCATCAACAACCAACTTACTGCAGTCCGGGTTGGTGTCGGCAGAACGAATCTTCGATCTCCTGGATAAGTCGGATGAGCCACCGGATCCAGCCGAGCCGACTCCGCTCCCACCGCGCAACACCCGCGAGCTGCGGATCGAGCGAGCCACTTTCTCCTATCCAAAGAACAGTCCGGTTGTCGTGGACGCGACGCTGTACGCACCACCCGGATCGATGGTCGCCATTGTCGGTGCCACCGGTTCCGGCAAGACCACGCTCGCCTCGCTCGCCGCCCGATTCCACTTTCCCTGCACTGGGCGTGTTCTGCTCGACGGAGTCGACATTCGCACGGCGAGACGTGTGGATGTACGCCGCGGGTTGGCGATCGTACCGCAGGAATCGTGGCTCCTTTCCGCCACCATTCGCGAGAACATCGTCTTCGCCGCCGTCCGCACGCCAACCCCCGCGAGTTTCGCGCCGCTGTCGAGGCGGCCCAGGTCGACACATTCGTCCATGGCCTGCCGGACGGCTACGACACGGTCGTCGGTGAGGCAGCGGGCCGACTGTCCGCGGGACAGCGGCAACTCATCGCCATCGCCCGGGCCTTCATCACCGAGCCGGCGCTGCTAATCCTCGACGAAGCCACCAATGCGCTGGACAGCGGCACCGAACTCGCCGTGGTACGGGCGATGGCCGTGCTGCGATGGCGTTGCACAAGTCTCGTCATCGCGCATCGCCTCTCCACCGCGCGCATAGCCGACATTGTCGTCGTGATGTCCCAAGGCCGAATCGTCGAGCAAGGCACCCACGACGACCTGCTTGCGCGCGGCGGGCTCTACACCAAACTCTACGACGCGCATAAAGCGGTTCGAGCATAGGAACCTGTACCCAAGGAGGTGTCTTTTCTTGCCCGCATTGAAGACAGTCGCCGATGCCGAGGCGTTGGCAGTCGAGCAAGAACAGTCTGCGGAGAGCTTGGTCGGCCGGTATGGGATCGTGGACAATATCGTCCGCATCGACACCCGCGGATGGTTGCCGCCAGGAACTGCGGTGTGCGCCTCGTCCTGCGGTTATCCGGCCCGATTGCCGCCGTTCAACGGGCGCGGTGCGAAATCCGTTCTCGGCGCTGGTCGAGCGGTCGACGACGCGCAAAAGGCCCGTACGATCGCGATCTGGGAAGCGATTGAACGCTACAGCGCGATCCGTTACAGCGGTAATTCCATCACCGCCACCGGGCAGGAACTGGGCGACAGTGCATTGTCTTTGGCTGACCTGCCGAGGATATCCGCCGCCGAGGCCCGGCGACCAGGATGTCCTATCCACCTGCCGGACCCGGGCGCCCCTATCCGGTGGGCACCGGCGTACGAGACGACCTCGGGTACCGTCCGTCTCGTGCCAACCGTTGTGGTGGAGCATCTTCCTGTCAAGAACCCGGCTGAGAAGTTCTGGCTGCCAATCTCGACTGGGTGCGCGATCCACCAAACCACTTCAAAAGCCATTCTTGGTGGGCTTATGGAAGTCGTCGAGCGGGATGCGCTGGCGACCGCGTGGCTCCGCAAACTGCCTTTACCCCTTCTTGATCCCGAGATCCTCGACGAGCCTGCCCGACGCTTTCGCGAATGGTATCGCCGTCGCGGCGCGACACTGCATCTCTTCGACGCCACGACAGACCTGGGCATTCCGGTGGTGCTCTGTGTTCTGGACATCCCGCATCATCCGCGGATTTCCCAGCTGGTCGCCTCGGCCTGCGGCTTTGACGTCGCGGAAACGGCCACGAAGGCAATGCTGGAAGCCGGCGGGATCTACCGGCTGTTGTTGGACCGACCCAGACAACGCCGTTATGCCGATCACCACGCCGTGAGTGACAACGCCGTGGTGATGGGAGCGCCGTCGCGCCGACGGGCGTTCCGTTTCCTGCTCGACGGCCTCGATCGCCGCCCTACTAGCAAAATCCACTCCCGAGCCTTCGCGGACGACGCATCGGCTCTTGACGACGTCACGGCCACCTTGGCCGCGCATGCCATGCAAATCTATATGGTTGACCTCACGCCACCTGAGCTCGCTCCACTGGGATGTGCGGCGGTACGTGTCTTTATTCCTGCGCTGCAACCAATGTCCCTCAATCCCTTCGTCCAGTATCGGGGGCACAGCCGGCTGCGCGATCCGCATCCGGCGGCGTCGAGCCGCACCCGTATGCGTGACCTCAATCGGTGGCCTCAGCCAATGGCGTAGCACGTTTCTTTGTTCGAAGAAGAGGAAATTGCAGGATACTTGCCTGGTCTAGCCAGGCCGCGGGATTGACACTGACATCGGCAATACACCCAACGAAAGGGGAAACCCATGACCATGGCGCTAACGCGGCCGTCAACGCTCATCGACGAGATCGAGATCGTCACTGCGAAACCGGACTTCACCGAGGAGTTCACCCACGGAACCGGCGTCTCCTCGGAGAGCCTCGGTGGCTGCGGTGGCTGCGGCGAGGCATGCTGCGAGGTCTCCGGCACCTGCGACGACTGATTGGTTCACTACGCGACCGCTCCGGCGCCATGCCGGAGCGGTGGGGGGGTGGCGGCGGACACAGACCGGAGAAACGGACGACACATGAATCTCGACACGGCGATCGAGACGTACGCACGAGAACGCGGTGATGATCCCGCGCTGGTCCTTTACGCCCAGCGCGGTACGCAGACCGTACGGGACACCGTGACATGGGCCGAGCTCCAGCGCGAAACATCCCTGCTGGCAGGAAAGTTCTCCGAAGGCAAGCATTGTGTCGTGGTGGTCATGACTCGGCACGACCGGACCGACCTCGCGAATCTGCTGGCCGCGCTCAGAACCGAGCAGTCGGTGCTGGTGGTGAGTGGCGGATCGGCCACTGCGGCGCATCAGGCGCTCGTCGACGAACTCCGCTCTACGGTCGGCTCTGTTGTGGTCGCACAGGGAAAAGTGGTTGAGACCGACCCGACCGTGCCGTTGGGGCCGCCACTGTGGGGTCCATCGGTGACCATGCTTGCCTCCGGCGGTACGACTAGCCGGCCGAAAATCGTCCTGGATCACTCGATCCGGCTAGCCGGCACTCGACCGCGAGAGGTGCGTCTTTATCCGCGTACTGGCTGGCGTGAGGGCCAACGCCAGGTCATTTGCAGCCCGCTTTATCACGCGGCGGGACTGACACCATTCATCGAAGGCATCGTCGACGGCAACGTCAACTATGTCCTGGAGCAGTTCGATCCCGCGCTGCTCATCGACATGCTGGCCACCGGCGAGATCGAATGGATACAGGCGACTCCGTTTCACCTGGGCGCGTTGTTGGCGCGGCCGAATGGGCTCGACTCGGTCCGGCCCGGCCCGGTTGTCGTCCATGGCGCGGAACATTGCCCGAGTCGCGTCAAGGCCGCTGTTCATGCGCATTTCGGTGCCTCCCGAGTCTACGAGATTTACGCGGCCAGCGAGGGAATCGGTGTCACCATCGCCCGCGGCGATGAATGGGAGATGCGTCCTGGCACGGTGGGGCGAGGTTTCTTCACCAGCGTAAGAATCGCCGACGAGAACGGGTTTCCGATGCCGGCCGGCATCGTCGGGACGGTCTACCTGCGGACCGGCGGGCGTCGCGCCGCGACCTATCTGCAGACGACCGGTCGGCTGCGGGCGACCCCGGACGGGTACGTCACCCTCGGCGATATCGGCCACGTCGACGAGGACGGGTATCTGTATCTGGCGCCCCGGCAGATCGGCACCATGACCGTGGGGGGCGTCACCGTCGTCGCGACCGAGGTGGAGTCCGCGCTGCTGGAGCACCCGGACGTGATCGACGTGGGAGTCTTCGGGCAGTACAGCGCGGTGTTTGGCGAGCGCGTGGTGGCAGCCGTTGTCGCACGGACCGAACACCTGTCGGACCGCGCTCTTCGTCAGTGGGCCCGGCCGCGACTGTCCGCCGCGCAGCTCCCAGTCGGGTGTTTCTTCGTCCCCTCACTGCCCCGACAACCCGGCGGCGGGATTGACCGGATTGCCCTGGCCGCGCTGGGAGACAGCTCGTGAAGTCGACCACTCGCGGCCAGGAACTACACCACGAACTGCTGTCCCGCGGCCGGCCCGCCGCGGACGCGATAGTTGTCGACGGAGTTCGGGTCACTTACCGCGAACTGCGTTCGCTGGTTACTCGAGCTGCCAGCGACCTTTCCAGACCTTTCCATCTTCTCCCCAAAACCAACGGAATTCCCGGCATCGCGCAGTATCTCGCCTGCCAGCGGGACGGAGTCACGGCGGTGGCCTATCCGACCGGAGTCGACGACGCGACGCTGCGGCGCACGGTCGTACGGCTGGCGCAGTCCGCCGCCGACGAACCGTTACCCGACGGCACCGCGTTGCTCATGCCAACGTCCGGCTCGACCGGCGCCCCTGGTTGGGTCGCGACGACGTACGACAACCTGCTCGCCAACTGCCGGGCCGTCGTCTCCCGGCTCAAGTTGCACTCAGGCCTACGCGTCTACAGTCACTTGCCGTTGAGCTACTGCTTCGCATTGTCGGTGCTCAACACACATTTGCAGGCCGGAGCCACCTTCGTCACCTCGTCGGCGCCTTTCGGCGCACCCGCTGCCTACGATGCAGTGGTGAATCTCGGCTGCAACGGGTTCGCCGGTGTGCCCTCAATGTACGAAGCGTTACAAGTGCAGGGATTTTTCACCGCGTACGGAAAGAAATTGGTGCATTTACAGCACACCGGTGGTGCCCTGCGGAACCGGACCGTACGGCAGCTCGCGGACGCGGTCCCGGCCGGCGCCAAGTTCTACGCGATGTACGGCCAAACTGAGGCCACCGCGCGCATCGCCGCTTTCGACGTGCTGACCGACCTGTCCCGCGCCGGGTCTGTCGGTCCCGTACTGGACGGATTCGAAGCGACCCTACGCCCGGCGCAACCGGGAGAGGACCACGGCGAACTTGTTCTCACCGGACCGTCCGTGACACCGTTGACGATCGACCCGACCGGCGACCGGCTGGTGCGGTCGTCACTGGCCACCGGTGACATAGTCCGGATGGATGCCGACCGCCACCTGTCCATCGTCGGCAGGACCAGCACTGTCATCAAGGTTGCCGGGATGCGCGTACACGCCGAAACCATCGAGCAGGCGCTGGCCGACCGCGGTGTCAGCGGTTACCTCGTGGCATTCGCCGTTCCCGACCCGGCGTATGGAGAACGGGTCGGTGTGGCGGTCTGTGGCTCGGCGGCGGACCGCGATAAGGTCGCTCGCGCCGCCGCGCTGGCGCTTCCGCCGGCGCTCAACCCGGCACACGTCTGGACCCTACCCACCATCCCGATGACGGACTCGGGAAAGGTGCGACGCGCAGAGGTCCGCGCCCAGTGCCTGAGAGGCGCCGCCGCTGGTCTTTGAGAGACTTCGCTGCGGTCAGCCGCCGAGACGGGGCATGGCCCGGGCAGGATCGACGCCCTTGAAGGCCAGCCCGATGACGAAACCGGCGACCTCCTCCAGCTGACGGGACCGGGACAGCGGGCCGAGTACGGCCGGCTCGCCGCCCACGTCCCGGATCAGCTGGCTCGTACGCTCCAACGCCGTCTCGTCGTCACCGCAGATCGCGACGACCGGTGACTCACCTTCGCGCGGCGCGGTCCACTGAGTGGAGGCGAACAGGTGGAACGCCTTCACCACACGAGATCCCTTGGCGATGTCGGTGACCTGTTCCGCGACCGATGTTCCCGGCTCGGTCAGCAGTACGCCAACGCCGTGCCCGATCGCGTTCGTGGCGTCGATCACCGGCGTACCGGCGAGGCTGCCCTCTTCGGCACCTGCACTACGCAACATTTCCCCGACGCCTTCGTAGCTGACGGCGAGCAGCACCACGTCCTGATCGGCCACCGCCTCCTTGGGACTGGTCGCGCGTACGCCGCCGCCCAACCGCTCCGCCAGTGCGTTCGCCTTTCCCTGCGACCGGGCGCCGATGGTCACCTCGTGGCCCGCCTTCAGCCAGACGGTGGCCAGTCCTGCGGCCAGTACGCCCGCGCCCAGAATGCCGATTCTCATGGTTCTTGCCCTGTTCTTCGAGTGATTTTCGGATAGCGGTCACGATAGTTTTCCCGATACGCACCAATCGGTAGGTGACAGCGCGCGATAATCGGGGTGATGACGACGCACTGCAACCCGTACGACCAGCTGGTCGCCGACTGCCAGCTGCGCGCGGCCACCGATCTGTTCAGCCACCGCTGGGATCCGGTCGTCCTGGTGGCGCTGCAACTCGGGCCGCTCCGGCGCGGTGATGTATTGACCACCATCGGCGGGATCAGCGACAAAATGCTCACCGAAACGCTCCGGCGGCTGACCGGCAACGGGCTGGTCGAACGTCAGACGTACGCGCAGGCGCGCGCCCGGGCGGAGTATTCGCTCACTCCGCTGGGCCGCAGCCTGGTCGAGGGCCCCATGCGGGCGCTCGGCAAGTGGATCCTCGAACACGGCGAGGAAATGTTGGACGCCCAGGAACGCGTCCTATAACCCGCTGGGCCAATTTCTCAGGAACGCATCCAGAGCAAGATCAATCCTGCCTCAGTTGATCTTGACACAGAGGGATCACCCGATTCGGAGCTCCTTGTTCCGCTTCTTTACAGCCCCCCAGCACCAAATGTGCGATCGCCTGCAATGGCGGCAGTTGCTTGTACTGGTTGTCGATCGGCTCTCGGATCAACTGCTCGTATGAAGCTGTGGTGACCGGAGAGAAACCCTCTCACGGACGACCGCACGAAGCAGCGGACCCGTCCGGGAAAAGGTCTCAGCGAGCGCGCCGGCGCCCGAACCGCCGGACCAGTAAGACGCACCCGCAGGCGAGCAGGACGAGGACCACCGACATCGTCAGTGCCCAACCGGGCCACGGCCCACGGTCCGGATCACCGGCGGGGACGATGGTCATCTTGGGCACCAGGTTGCTGGCGAGCTGGAGAGCTCCGACGCCGTGTGCGCCACCGTCCAGAATGGACAGTGTTCGATATTTTCCGGTACGCAGCGAGACTTCGGCCAGCGCATCGTCCGGATAGCGGGTGTCACGCCCGGACGGACCGCGTACCAGGAAAACTGTCGGCCGAGCGCCAGCCCAGGATCGGCGAATACGGATTGCTTGCCTGGGAGACTGCCTTGGGAACCGTTCGCCCGAGTCCACTCGGGTCCACCACGAGAAACGTCTGCGTCGGGTTCAGGCCCGTCGGCGGCTCGCTCAGCGGGCCGGTGACCAGCATCGACCCGTCCGGCGACCAGGCGTTCGCGTCGCTCAGTTCATGGTCGCGCGCGATCGGCAGGGTCCGCAGCTGGGACCCGTCCGCTGCCAGGATCCGAAGCGTCGCGCCGTCCTGCACGGCGATCTCCCGACCGTCCGGCCGAAACGCCACGGCACGTACCTGGGTGTACGCGGGAAACTGCCGGGTAGATCCGGTGGTGACGTCGAGCAGGCCCAGAATTCCCTTACCGGTCTGGACGATGTTCGGATAGGTGCCGGTGAGGGGTTCGTGCTCGTTCGGGGTGATGAGGTACGCGAGATAGCGTCCACTCGCCGACCACGCCATCGCCCGTACGGCGCGGCCCTTCAGAAGCGGGAAACTCCGCGACTGGCCAGTGGACAAGTCGACCATCTCGATGTCGCCGTGCGCCGCACAGCTGTCGCCGATTGCCACCCGCCTACCGTCAGGAGACAGCAGCGCCTTCGCGGGGCCGGCCAGGAGGGGCAGCCCATCGTCCACCCCGCGGCAGCCACGGTCGTCGGCCTGGGTGAGACGGCGATATCTGTCGCCGTACGCCGACAGGATCATCGGCTGTTCGTAACCGAGGTCAGCCTCTGGCACGGCCGTGTAGTAGGCGATGGCCGCTCCGGGCGGACTGGCCGCAACAGATCCGGCGAGCAAGGACAGCCCGGCGATCGGGTTGGGTAGCGCCGGCGTTCCGGCCGGCGCGACCGCGGGCCGGGGCGGGCTAGGCAGCAGCCGCGGCATGATCACCGCGCCGAGCACCAGTACGACCACCGCGGCGGCGACCAGGTACGGAAGGAGGCGACCGGCGCGGCGGTCCGGCCGCCCGGAGTTTGCCCGCCGGAGAACATCCGCGATGTCGGCATCGGAAATCCTGGCTCCGCGCAGTGGTGGTCCAACGCGGTCCGGATTCGGTCGTTCAAATCAGTGCTCATCGAAGTACTCCCGGAGAGTGCGCAGGCTTCGGTGCAGGAGCGATTTGACGGTGCCGGGCCGACAGCCCAGGCAGTCCGCGATCGCGCTCTCGGACAGATCCAGGTAATAGCGCAGAAAGATTGCCGCCCGATGCCGTGGTGAGAGCCGCGCCAACGCCGCTCGTACGGCCACCGCGTCCGGTCCGACCACGTCTGGTCGGCTAGCTGCCGTGGCCGGCCCGGGTTCGGCCGTGGCATGCCGGCGTTCGACGATCCGACGGCGCACCCACCCGGTGGCTCGGCTCGCCACGATCCTGCGCAGGTACGCCACTGGATCGACTAGCTGGTCGAAGCGCCGGTAGAGCTCAGCGAAGGAGTCCTGAGCAAGGTCCTCAGCCGCCGCGACATTACCGGTGGTGACGTAGGCCAGCCGCACCATCGGCGAATATTCGCGCAGGTAGAGCGCATGGAAGCTGCATTCCCGCGCTTCGGCGTGGACGTCGCCACCAGCGTTCGCCCTTGCCATCCAGTCCACTTTCATACCCTGTCAGGTGCGCGAGCGCAGGATTTGGTTGCACCTGGACGTCAGGCCGGAAACCCACTGAGCCCTCGATCGGCACGTCGGCGGCCTGCTGGGCGAAGCCCCACTGCTGGTCCTCCAGGTCCTCGACCAGGTAGTTGCGGTCCGCATACGGCTTGGTTTACGGCTCGGCGATGGCGGTCGCGCCAGCAGCCTTGGCCCCGGCGAAATGCCCGCCCACATCGTCGACGTACAGATGCGCGAGGTGGTGTACGTGCCCGGTGTCCTCACCGTCCAGCTCCGGCAGGTCAATCCGACGAATTGACACGGAGCTGCGACCGCCAGGGCTCCAGCGTGACGCCCGGCGCCGTTGCGTCCCAATAATAGCGCCCCGAAGTCGAGCCGGCCAGCGGTCGACAGCCGGACAATCTCACCCTCCATCACGGTCCGCGCCGGCACGTGCTCGGCAATCACGGCCGCAACCTCCGGAAATGACCAGGTCAGCGAATTTTTGTCGGCGAGAGACCGGCTCGACGACGCCACGGCCGGTTTTCCGTGCCAGTACGCGGAATCCGTCCCACTCGAGGTCGAATCGCAGTGCCGAGGCCGAGGCAATAAAGGCCGCCGGAATGCTACCAGCGTTCACCGGACTGGCCTGCCACGACGCCTGGGTGCCGTACGACACCCCACACCAGCGCTTCGCATTCATTGTGTAACGCCCACGCGCTTGCGTGAATTGCAAGCTGTTATCGAAACAAACCGACTCTGCTCAATGGTGTTGGGCCAGCCAGGTCGCGCAGGCATTGCGAGACATGAAAACCCTTGTTGACGATCAACTACTAAGCCGGCAGTTATCTAAGAGACTTTTGTGATGTATCGAAGGCGCGGGTCGCCGAAGAATGCCTGACCAGGCGTGGCAGTTTCTGGAGGCGGGCCAGGGCGTTGGTGGGGAGTTGACGTATTCGGTAGTCACACCGGCGGTATGAGCTTTGTGTCGGTCCAGGATCAGAAATACCGGTCGACGGGAATCGCGGACGAGCTTCTTGAGGAAGTCGATAAACACCCCGGAATTGACGTTCCCGGTGAACGTACCGAACTTCAACGACCCGCCGGCGGTAATCGCCGAGATCATGCCGATCGACTTGCGGTTCCCGGTCTTCTCCAGCACCGGGGTCTGGCCGATCGGCGCCCAGGTGGTGCCGCTGTGAAAGTCCGACCGAAGACGCCTCGTCGCCGAAGTACACCACAGCATCCGCCTTCTTCGCGGCCTTGACGATCGCCGGATACTCCACCTCCTTCCCCTGCTCGCTGGCGGTGGTGAGCCCGGGATCGCAGGGCGCCTTTCCGCCGCTAGAACGGTGGTGGTGGGTATTCGTCGTTGGGGGTGACGTCGTACGTGCGTCCGGTGGGGCTGGTCCACAGGAAACGTCCGGGTGTGGGTTGGGTGACGGTCCAGCCGTGTTCTTTGATGTCGTTATGGAACTTGCAGGCCGGTCCGGCACTGTCGTACGCGGTCTTCCCTTGCGGGTCACGGAAGGGGGTGGTGTGGTCGAACTCGCAGGTCGCCGCGGGCCTGTTGCAGGCGGGTCCGCAGCATCGCTGGTCTCGGGCGTTGACCAAGTCGCGTAGCGCTTTGGTGGGGCGGTAGCGTGTACGGCCGTGGTCGATCACCACTCCGCTGACGGGGTCGGTGAGGATTCGGTACCATTCGCTGTTTTCGTCGCCGGCGAGTTCGCGGGCGCGTTGCGCGGTCATCGGCCCGTATCCACTCAGGATCGCGGGGTTGTTGTCCAGGCCCATCAACGTGGTGGCGTCGACGCGGAGTTCGATTTTGGTGCGTACGTTGCTGGGCACGCCCAGGCACAGATCGGTCAACGCATCCGCTCGCAAAGCGTCCATCGTCCGAGTCTCGTCTTTGGTTTTGAGGCTGCGAGCGATGGTGTCGTCGATGATGCGGTAGATCGCTTCCGCTGATTCGGCGGGCAGGAACGCGCCCAGCAGCGCCATCCCGTCTTCGCAGGGCTGCTTTTCCACCCGTCGTTCGGAGACCAGTTTCTTGCGGCGGGCTTCGGCAGCGGCTGGGTCGATCTTGATGACCTCCCGGCGAGCCCTGTCCCGGATCGATCGAGGCGTTTTCGAGTCGGCACCGGGCAGCACCTTCTCCTCGACTTTCCGAGCGTCTTCAGGTGAGAGGTGGCCGACCTGGTCCGCGAACGTGAACGCCTTACGCAAGTCAAGGTGACCGTGAGACATCCCGGCCATGGTGCCCGGCAGTTCGTGGACGAGTTGGTACGCCAAGTTCAGTCGTTTCTGGGCCGCTGACAGGCTCCAGGTCAGCATTGCGGCGATTTCGCCGGCCGCGTATTTGGAGAATGGTGCACCTACGGCGGGTCGGGCGTTGGTGAAGCGGTCCATGAACCGCATCTGCATCGCCTGCGTATATGAAATCACCTTGTCCAGCGCCTCGACCGCGGCCAGCGCGGTGTCAGCGTCCGCTCGGCCGTACCGGTCGAGTTCCTCCAGCATCTGCAGGGGAACCCCGCTGGGTGGCATGGTCCGCCATGGTTGCTTGTTGGGGTCCGTGAATTCCGGTCGCCTCGTTTTTTCTGCTCATGACCCGATTTTACTGGCTGCCACCGACAGTCGGGCTGCCAGTTTTCGTTTCTGTGGATAAGAAACGGACCACCTAATGCCCCTGTGGAGAACTTCTATTTCAGAGCGCGCGCTCTGGACCGATACTCAACTGCTTGTTTTCTACGAAGCGGTAATGAGGCCCATTCGTCTCCACGTGGTGCCCACTGTGAAAATCGGACCTGATCCAATGCCTCGTCGGGGCGAAGTACACCACCGGACCGGTCTTCTTCGCGGCCGCGACAAAGGCGGAACATTCGTCGCTCTTCCAGCTCTGCCCGCCACAGACGGTCGCCGCGGCGATAGGCCCATCCTTGCCCAGCAACCGTCCGACTACCACTGACCAGCCCCACCACAAGCCCATCAGCCAAGCCCGAGAAAGTCCACTACAACACACCCGCCTTAGGGGCTGGAATCATATAAGATTTCAAACAGTTGATTTGATTGTGTAGTTCCACTCGCCGTGGAATTCGTGCCTGGCTAGCGGGATTGATTCCTTTTGTTGTGTGGTGAGTTTGATTTTGGTGGGATAGAGGTTGGTGTCGATTTCGCAGCGGACGGTGAGTCCGGTGGTGGTTGTGGTGTTGGCGATGAGGTTGACGACGGTTTGGAAGGTTTCCAGGGGGCGGCCTCGCCAGTTGAGGCTGATGCGGGAGAAGAGACGGTGTTCGATCTTGTTCCATTTGCTGGTGCCGGGTGGATAATGGCAGACCTTGATCTCAAGGCCGGTTGCTTTGGCGAGTCGAGCTAGTTCGTACTTCCACAACCAGGGACGGGAACCGTTGGATCCGCCTCCGTCAGCGGTGACGAGAAGGCGTGTGGCGTTCGGATACTTCTTGTGTCCCATTTCTCGCCACCAGGCTTCGATGGTAGCGACCGCGAACACGGACGTGTCGTGGTTGACTCCGACCGATACCCATGCACTGTCGTCCGCGATGTCGTACACGCCATACGGGATGTCTTTGCCGTTCGCGTTGGGAAAGTCATAGGTCGAGACCTTGACCGGATTGCCACTTTCCCGCCATTCCCGCCCGGCCTGCGTGAACCTCCCGACCAGCTCCTTCTTCTTCGTGTCCACGCTGATCACTGGATCGCCAGTGGTCAGGAAATCTTCGGCGAGTCCGTTGATGTAACGGAACTGGGCGTCACGGTCAGGATGCTGTTCACCCTCCAGGGTTTTCCGGGTTCCTTGCAGGCTGTAGCCCATCCCGCGGAGAATATTCCGCACGAGCGTATGACTAGCCGCATAGCCTTGCTCGGTTGCCTCCTTGGCGAGATTGCGAGTTGACTTCGTAGTCCACCGCAACGGGGACTCCGGATCATCACCTCGCGTTCCAGGCTCAATCAAGGAATCCAAGCAATCCATCAAATCCGGGTCGGCGTCCTCGGCCTTCTTGCGACCCCCGCCAGGAATCCGCACACGACCCCGCGGGACACCATCACCCGCAGCATCCAACTCCCGCACACCCCGACGAATCGTCGGCATGGACACACCGGTCGCGCGAAACACAGCGGAAATCCCACCATACCCCCCACGAACAAGCCTCCGTCGCCAACGCCAACCGCCGCTGACGTTCATCCAAAGCCGGCAGCAAACCGGCCAGACGCTCCGCCATCGCAGCAAATTCAACAGATCGATCCTTGGGCACCCCGACATAATACCAAATAATCAGCCAACTTAAAATGTTATTTCATTCCAATTCCTTAGTATGCGCAACACTCGGTTCGCTCGACAGTCTCGGCACCGCCAGACTGGGTGAACTCACCTACCGGTTCCAGTCAACGACGATGGCGACCGACTCCGCCGTCATCGCGGTGAATCTCCCTGCTCGCTCGTTCTGCTGCGCAAGGTCGATCGGGGGCCAAAAGTTGGCCCTTTGGGCTACTTGGAACCACCGGATCGAATGCCACCATCGGGTCATGTTCAATGGTGACCCGATCAACCGGATCCACGTACCACCGCCACCGTTATTGCGGCGCAGAAGTTGGATTCGGGTTGTGGCCGGGTTGTGGTTCCTGGTGATGGGGATTGTCCCGACCGGCTTCATGATCCAGCAGGTACCGGTCTACTTCGGGCACTCTGGTGTCGACGGCATCCTGACGCTCTCCTCTTGTCGGTCGGTACCGGTGGGAAAGAGCGGATTGGTCCAGGAATGCAGAGGGACGTTCACCAGCGTTGGCGGCGTCTCGGTCGCTGATGTCAGTCTCGGTGATCCCGACCGCGAGCGGTCTTACCAGAGCGGCGATGCGGTGAGTGTCCATTACGTTGTGGACGACGGGGTCCCTACTGGCTACCAAGACTTCCGGACAGACTGCCCAGTTCGTGGGCGGGGGTGTCCTGTTCCTGCTTCTCATCCCGATCGGACTCGTCATCATCCTCCTGGGCCTGTTTCGTCCGTAGCAGCCCATCGATGGGAGTGCCTGCGTCGCCGGGTACTCCTTTGCCATCCGACTTTGAGCAGCCGTCGCCATCGCGCTGACAACGTCGCGGCATCGTGCTGACAATGTCCTGGCATCCTGGTGGCAGCGTCGAGTGCTCTCATGACCTGGGTTGAGTCCACCCGAGAAGGCGGCCGATCATGAACGGTCCCCGCCGGATTCGTTGAAGGAGAATGAGCTACATGGATCAAAAACCACGCTGGCGCGGAGTCCACAGGGTGATCGTCATGATCGGGGCCGTACTGGCGGCGGCCAGTTTCGGAGCAGCTACGCTTGTTGCTTCGCCGGCTCAGGCCGCACTCCAGCCGACTTCGATCAATCCCAACGAAGCGCACATAATTGAAAACCTGGCCACCGGACTATGTCTGGATGACAGCAATATCGGGACACGTACGCATTCGTGTAACAACTCGAGCTTTCAGTCTTGGAAAACCACGCCGGAGAATACCTCGGGCACACTGTGGAGGATCAGGAACGTTAATACCGGTGGTTGCCTGACGAACGGAACTAACGGATCGGTCTTTACGATCGCATGTCCAGCCGCCCCCGCACCGATCTCACTTAATAAAAAATGGTCTGTCCCGCTCGACTCGACGGGTGATACACCTGTGGCGATATTCGAATCCAACACGAACCCGTTTGGCTGTGTTCGAGACAATCCTGACGTAACTCCCGGGACTGGGCTAGGATTGTCTGGTTGTGGTGTCAATCCCAACTCTATTCGCTGGTTCATCAAAACCTAGTGCGTTTCCCGTTGGCAGCCTCAACGGTGTCGTGATTTCATCGTTGTTGGCCGGCCGCGGCACCAACGCAGCCCGCCGATGGGTGGGCGCCTGAGCGGACCGCCGAGGCGGCGGTCCGCTCTGGTCGTTCAATGCCTGAATAGCCACGCGACATCTGCTTCAGTTCCGGCGTAAGCGCCTCGGTCGCATGGCCCGACGGCCTGATCAACCCCTGATTCGCTTGGGCTAATCGCACGCTAACCGCAAGTGGCTAGGACCCGCGTTGGAGCACCTCTGCGATGAACTCCGCCTTGGCATTCGTATACGCCTCACGGTCGTGCCCGTGCTGATCCGCCAGCCGCCGTTTGAGGTCCTCGTAGCTTCTCACCAGCCGGTTGTCTTGCCGAAGCGCATCCCGGAAGGCGATCTGCTCCGCCCAGCGTGGATGGCCCGAGGGGATCACATGCAGGTGGGCAATCCGTCGCTGTCCGGTGCTGTCCGGTTTGACGAAAAATCGTCGCCACTGCCGTTGATCCAGCTCCGGCGGAACATAACACCACCCATCCGCGGCGAGCCGCTCCGACGCCTCGGCGACGACGACATCGGGATCGGCTACCGACGCCATGAGATCAATGATCGGCTTGGCGGCAAGCCCAGGAACAGCTGTCGAACCGACATGCTCGACACCATCGACCAACCACGGTCCGATCAATCGGGCCAATCGGGAGCACTCGATCCGGGCCGTCTCAGTCCACCGGCGATCATGGGCGTGCACCTCTGCCTTCTCATAGGCCCACGGGGGGACAGCGCCAGTCATGAGCCCACGCTAGTACGTTCGGCGACCGCCGCAGTTTTGCTGCCACGGGCCAACCCGCCTTCGTTGCGGGTAACGCTAGCGAGGGGCGGCGACGAGGCCGCTTTCGTACGCGGAAATCACCAGCTGTGCGCGGTCACGGGCGTTGAGTTTCGTTAACAGGTGGCCGATGTGTGTCTTGATCGTACCGATTCCGAGGCCCAGTTGGACCGCGATGTCGGGGTTCGAGAGACCGCGGGCGACCAGGGTCAGGACCTCGCGCTCACGGCCGGTCAGTGCGTCGAGCCCGACCGGACGCGGCGGCTCGGTCGGCATCCGGACGAACTCCGCGACCAGCCGCCGGGTCACCGATGGCGCGAGTAGGCAGTCGCCGGCCGCGACGATCCGGATCGCCTCCAACAAGTCGGCCGGTGGAGTGTCCTTCAGCAGGAACCCACTCGCGCCGGCCCGCAAAGCCGCGTAGACGGACGCATCCACGTCGAACATCGTCAGGACGAGTACGCGTACGTCCGGCAGCTCAGCGCAGATCCGCCGGGTCGCCTCGACGCCGTCCATCTCCGGCATCCGTACGTCCATAAGGACAACGTCCGGTTGGTCGCGCCGAGCCAGCTCGACCGCCTCGGCGCCGGTCACCGCCTCGCCGATCGCGGCGAGGTCCGGCGCCGAGTCGACGAGCAGGCGGAAGCTGCCGCGCAGCAGCGCCTGGTCGTCGGCCACCAACACCCGGATCACGCTGGCACCGGCTGGTACGGAAGTCGCGCGCTGACGGCGAACCCGCCGTCCGGCCGCGGACCGGCCGCGAACGATCCGCCGTACATAAGGACCCGTTCCGCATGCCGACCAGGCCGTGACCACCTTCGCCCGACGAGACGCGGGTGCCGTCGTCGGTGACCTCGACCCGGACCTCGCGCCCGTCACCGTTGATCACCACCCGGCACGATGCCGGCGCCGCGTGCTTGGTCACGTTGGTCAGCGCCTCCTGCACGATGCGGTAGACGGTCAGGTCGAGACCTTCCGGCAGCGCCCCGACGCCGTCGACCGTGAGCTCGACCCGTACGCCCGCGGTCTCGGCCCGTGCGGCCAGGTCCGGCAGGCCCGCGACGCGAGGCGGCGCGCCGAGCTCGACCGGCTCGGCACGCAGGACACCCAGCAGCTGCCGCATCTCGGCCAGCGCACCCCGGCTGGTGGTCTCGATGTCCCGCAACGCGTTTTCGGCCTCCTCGGGCTGGGCTCGCATCACGTGGTTGGCGACGCCGGCTTTTACCGCGATCACACCGATACTGTGCGCCACGATGTCGTGCAGCTCACGGGCGATCCGCGACCGCTCGTCCAGCACCGCACCGCACGCTCGGCCAGCTGTTCGGCCGCAACACGCCGAGCGGTCCGCCGGTCGCGGACCAACCGGCCCAGCGTCCATGCCGTGCCGAGCGCGACCGCTCCAAGGACCGCTTGGGAAACCTGCCGGCCGACCATCGGTCCGCCGGCGACCAGGCCCAGCACCAGCCCGGCGGCGCTCAACGTCGCGACCGTGACGGTCAACGCCTTTCGGCGTACGCGGTCGCGCAACGCGACCAGGTAGAACACGTACGTACGCGCTCGCGAAGAACGAGTCGACATCCGCGCCACCCACGTACATCGCCACCGAAACCGCGAACATGACAAGGAAAACCGGCAACGGCGCGGAACGGCGCACCGCGATGCCCACGGTGAGAGCGGTGACCGCCAGCTCCCAGAACCACCCGATCCGGATGGACGCGGGCGCGCTCAATAGGAAGACCGCCGCGTACGCCAGCGCGACCACACTGTCCAGCGCGACCAGCTCCCACGCCCGCAGTGGGCGGTTCGGCGGCAGCAGCTCGGTCACCTGGCGACGATATCCGCCGCGGCCAGGCGCCGCCTCTGACCGCAGGTTGATCCGCCGCGGCCCGTACCAGCCCGTGGTCGGACCGCGGATCTCGGCACGTACGCCGATGTACGCAGCTCATCGAGGGGGCACTTTGGAGCGGTGATAGCAAAACTCCTGACCGTGGCGGCGGCGGCCGCTCTTACGCCACCGGCACCAGCTGCTAAACCTGCGCCATGCACGGCCAGGACATCGCGTCAGGGGCCGTTGAATAGATGGGTGACAACACCTGTCGCGGTGTCCACCACCACGAGACTGTCGTTGGGCAACTGCACCAGGTCATAACCGGAGCTGCCAATGACCCCTACAACATTGGCTATTGGCCCACCGTAAGGGAAAGGCGCGGCACACAAGGCGGCACCGGACTTCAGGTTGAGTGAATCGTAGTGGCAGCCGCCAGTGTCGCCGTCCACCGGGAAACCCGCACAGGAAAAATCACGCTGACCGTCGTCGTACCGACGCTGACCAACTGGCTGGCTGGTGTCGGTAGGACTCGGCTCGGCTGCTGCCACAGCCGGCGGCCGCTGCTGACGTCGATTCCCCAGAGGTACCCGGCTTCGGCCGGTTTGGTGGCCTCGACAATAGCCACACCGTTCACAATCCCGTGCGGATGCAGGACATAGCCGGTGTTGCCGATCAGCTCTCGGACTTCCCCGGTGGACGGGTCAGCCAACCAAAGCCGCGCGTCCGGATTCGGACTGTCGGTCCATTCGGTGCCGCCGACCTGACTGCTTTGCGTCGAGCCCCAGGCGACCGGCACTGGGCCACCTCCTTGGTACGTGTGCTCCCAGCGCTTAGCGCCACTGGCCACGTCATAACCCTGCAAGCAGGTGAACGCGCCGGTGAAAACCACCATCAGGGACAGGTTGTCGGTGCTGAACCTCCAGTCTTCGAGGTGTTTCGGGTGGGCCGTCCCGCCAAAAACGCCACAGGACGGCGCCAGCGTCCGAGCCGAGCCGTTCGCGGCGTTGAAGAATCTCAGGCCGCGTACCTCCGGCGTCCCATCAGTCGGGTCGTCGACGGCAATCATTCCCCCGCCGGCATGCAAATACTGGGTGCTGGAGCTCACCCGCGCCTTCCATGCCGGCGCTCCATTGGACAACGCGAATGACTGGAGCGTGCCATCCAGGCTCAGCACCACGACGTGGTCGCCGACGACCGCCGCACACAGGCCGTCGCAAGAAGGCTTCAGGTCATCGGCCAGGGTTTTGCGCCAACGCTCGGCGCCAGTGGCAGGGTCGAAGCCGACAACCGTGTTTCGGTTAATCGCCACCGAAGTGCCGGCAACCGCCAACACCAGCCCGGCCCCGGTCGTACCGAAGTCCGGCCCCGTCCATACGGTGTTCCCGTTCCGAGGTGTCATCCGTCGTACGAAAACATTGCCGCCATGCAGTCGCACGTCGTACCCGAGCAACAACACGTCCTTGCTGGCGGGATCAGGAACCGGCACCGGGGCCCCCTCGATGGCGTACGAGGGAATCGACAAGGCATTCGGCGTCGGCCGGGTGGACGGAGACGGGATATCCACCCACGACGGGGGATCGGTCCGGCTCGCCGAACTCTTCAGCCAGGTGTCGTGAAGGTAAAGCGCCGTGGAGCCGAAAATCGGTATCCCGAGACCCAGCACCAGGGCCAGGATCGTCACCATCATGCTGGGCCGAATTCCTGATCCCGGTTGGCCCGCGGGAAAATCTGTCGGTGGCAGGACGCGGGCATCGGTCTTGACCGGTTTCGGCGTCGACGTACGAGCGTCGACCGGCCGGCGGGAGGCAGTCCGTGGCGCCGATCGTTGGCCGGCCGTCAGAACCCGCCGGGTGCGTTCAGGCGACCATCGCCGGTGCGGGTCCTTCTCCAACATGCCCAACAAAACCGGTTCCAGCCAACCGGCCCGCCGCATCGGGTCAGGCGGATCGGTGACCACGGCCGCCAAAGTCACCAACTGGTCGATCCGCGCGTACGGTAACCGCCCCTCCACAGCCGTATAGATGGTCGCGCCCAGCGAATAGAGGTCGCTGGACGGACCAACCTCGTCACCATGCAAACGCTCGGGCGCAAGATACGCCGGTGAGCCGAGCACATAGCTCGTTTCGGTGGTGGAGACATCGCCAAGCTGGAACGCGATGCCGAAATCGGTCAACGTCGCCCGGCCCTCGCCGTCAATCATCACGTTGGCGGGCTTGACATCCCGGTGCAGCACACCGGCTTCATGGGCGGCGCCGAGAGCATCCAGCAACGTGATGGCGATCGCGGCCGCTTCGTCGACCGACAGCGGACCGTCCTCCTGGATAATGTCGTCCAAGGAGCGCCCCGCCAACAACTCCATCACAATCCACGGTTGCTCGTCGACGGTCAGTACGTCGTAGACCTGGACGATCGACGGATGGTGCAACTTGGCGGCCAGCCGGGCTTCGCGCCGCAGCCTGGTAAAACTGTCCTCCCGAGCGGCGTCGGGCAGTTCCGCGGGCAGCCGTACGGCCTTGAGCGCGACTTGCCGGTCAAGGACCGTGTCTCGCGCCTTCCACACGGTCGCCATGCCGCCGGCGCCGATCCAGGCCAGGATTTCGTAACGCCCAGCAATCACACTTCCGACACCAACCGGCGCGCCATTCACGAATCCCAACGCTAGGCCGGCCGTGGTGTTTCCGATGCTTTCCGAGGCGCGTCAGCACTTTCGCGCATGCCCTTTCGATCGCCGGCGGCCAATGACGCGAATAGGACGATAAACGGTTGCATGACCAAGCGCACCTGTGCCCTATCGGGGCTGGTCACGGGTGCCCCGGGCCACCTATCGGGTAACGGCACGCACTTGGCCGGTCTCCCTGGCGACACTCACCGTATGGAGCTTGCGATTGGTGCGCTGGCACTCTTTGTCGGCAGGCACGAGGGATGCGGATGACCATTCGTACCTTGGTCGTCGTCGGGGTGGTCGTGCTCTGTCTGGTGGATTCCCTCGCGCTCACGGCGAGGGGGTCCAGGATGATTTGGGTAGCCATCCGCAGCCGTACGATCGCGATCCCACCGATGCAGGACGTTGCTTTCCTGCGCGGCGGTAGGGAAGCGGCCGTGCTCACCTCGACCGCGTTCCTTTACGTGACTGGGTCAATCGCGGCCGTGCCGTACGACGCGCCGCCACCTGGCATCGCTCCGCCCGTACCGGCTGCTGCCGTCGTCCAGGACCGCCAGGGGCACTACCTGCTGCGGGTGGTCCGAGAGGCCCCTGCCCGGCCACAGCCAGCTGGATGCCGCGGTGTGGACGGAGCTGGCTCAGCGTCCGGGACTGCGGTTCAGCGACATCGCCGAAGCGGGCCGCGTGACTTGGGCCGTCACCGATCTCCAGGAGCGCCTGCGAGCACACGGGGGGCTTTCCCTTCCGAGGCCTACAAATGGTTCACCGTGACGCTATTCGTGCTGGCCTTAGCAGCTATTCCCTATTACTTCGTGTTGGCATGCATCCGTATGTCGATCGCGCCGCTGGACAGCGACAACCCACGCGGATTCGCGCTCTGTGTATTCGTCATCGCCAGCATTGCCGCGGTCGTCGGGCTCCTGTACGGCCGTCGACTGTCCGTACGCGGCGACGCCGTGGTCCGGCGCATCGGTCGGCAGCTCCCGCCCCACCTGGCGCAGACGGCTTGGCCGACTGTCGCCGCGGCGACAGTCGGCTTGATCGTGGCGACCTACGGCGGTGCCGCGATCTGGCCGGGCGACCCGCGGTTCGCCCAGGCGGCCAGCATCGAACTCACTACCGGCATCCCACTCAAGAGCAGCAACAAAGCGGCGGGCTGCAGTGGCTCGTCATGCAGCGGAGGCGACTCAGGGGGTGCGGGAGCGGCTGCGGAGGCTGTGGCGGCGCCAGCTGACGGACGGTCAGCTGATGCGCTCGGCCAGTTCGACGATGATCCCGGCAGGGCCTCGGAGGTAGCACAGGCCACCAGCTGTCCTCGTAGTTCACCAGCTCGCCGACGAGTTCGCCGCCGTGCGGCTTCAGACGGTCGATGAGGTCCTTGATGTCCTTGACTTCAAAAAGGACATGACGCAGGCCAGGCACGTTCGACGGAGCCCGCTGGTCGCCGGCCGGCGCCGGCGGCTCGTTGTACTTGAGCAGCTCGAGCGCGGCATTGCCGTCGGGAGTCCGCATCATCGCCATGTCCGTACGGACACCCTCGAGCCCGTTGATGCGATCGACCGCGCGGCCCTCAAGCGCCATCTCGCCTTCCAGCTTGAGTCCGAGTTCGCCGAAAAAAGCCACGGCGGCGGCAAGATCGTCGACGACGATGCCGAGGTGTTCGAATCTCGGGAAGCTCATGCGTGTTCCTTCCTCATGACCACTGCGTCCATGGTGAGCCTAGGAAAGATCGTGCTGGCGCAGGAGGCCCGCCCGTACGCACAAACACGACTCCATCGGCAACGAACACCTCAGCCGACGGTGCTGGCCCGGACGGCGAGCTGGTAGTTGGCGACGAACTCGGTGGGCTCGGCATCCTCTCCCCGCAGCCGGCGCATCAGCCGTTCGACGGCCAGCGCGGCGATCTGGGCCTTGTCCGGACTGATCGTGGTGAGCGACGGATGGCTGTAGCGACCGTCCTCGATGTCGTCGAAACCGACGATGGCCAGGTCCTCGGGAACCGCCAGGCCCTGCTCATGAGCGACCTTGAGGGCGCCCAACGCCAGCAGATCATTGCAACAGAGCAGCGCGTCCGGCGGTTCCGGGAGCGCCAGCAACTGCCGCGCCGCGGCGGCGCCGTCCGCCCGGTGCAAGTACCGCGTACTCACGAGCAGATCCTCCGGCGCCTCAAGATCCCATTCCGCGAGCGCCCGCAGATAACCCTGGGCTCGCATGGTGGTCGTGCCGTCCCACTCCCCCGACGGATAACCGATGGCGGCGATGCGCCGCCGCCCCAGCCCCAGCAAATGGGTGGTCGCCTCGTGTACGCCGCGGCCACATTGTCGATCATGATGTGGTCGAACCCGCCGTCAACGATTTGCTCGCCCAGCAGGACAACCGGGCCCCCGGAGCGTTGCCGCAGGTCGTCGACGGTAATTGACACCGGGCTCAGGATCAGGCCGTCGAACAACGCGGCCCGTGCGCCGCCGAGCACCACTTCCCGCTCACGAGCGGCATCCCCGTCGGTCTGGTCGACGACCACGGTGTAGCCGTACGCTTCGGCCTGGCCGATGATCGACCGGGTCAACTCGGCGAAATAGGGAACGTCGATTTCCGGGACCACCAAGGCGATCATCCCGGACCGCCCGCTGCGCAACGTCCGTGCCATCAGGTTCGGCTGGTAGCCCACCCGGTCGAGCACTTCCTGCACCCGGGCCCGGGTCTGCGGCGCGACGTGATGGAACCCATTGACGACGTTCGACACCGTCCGTACGGACACGCCAGCGAGCTTGGCGACCTCTCGCAACGTGACCGCCATCCAGCCTCCACCACACACTCGCTTTTCGCCGGGCCTCACCTTACCCGCCGGGTCGAAAAGCCGAGTGATTTCAGACGCTGCGCAACACCGAGACGACAATGCCCAGCACGACAGCGTTGTCACCGTCGATGACGTCGTACTCGGGGTTGCGCGGCTCCAGGAAAACGTGACCGTTACGCCGGCGATAGACCTTGACGGTGGCTTCCTCGTCGATCATCGCGGCGACGATCTGACCTGAATACGCCTCTTGTTGCTGTCGTACGACGACGAGGTCGCCATCGCAGATCGCCGCGTCGACCATCGAGTTTCCGCGTACGCGCAAACCGAAAACGTTGCCGCGGCCGGTCAGCTCGCGAGGCAGCTTGAGGAGGTCGTCGACGTGCTCGACGGCCGAGATGGGGGTGCCGGCAGCGATGTCGCCCACCACCGGCACGGTGACCGAGTCATCGGAGACCTCCCGGGTGGGCGCCTCCGGCAGGAAGGCCCGGACGTCGATGGGTCGCGACATTGTCGAGAGCTGCGCCTCAGAAAACCGCCTTCCTCCAGGCTCGCGAGGTGCTTGGACACCGAGGACGAGGACCGCAGTCCGACCGCGTCGCCGATCTGCCGGGTGCTCGGCGAATAGCCGTACCGAACCACCCAGTCCCGGATCGCGAGCAGAATGCGGCGCTGCCGTTCCGGCAGGGTCGAGGTGTCCAGATGCTCAAAAGCGTCGAGATCAGCGGTCACTCGCGAATGGTAGAAGAGGTGGTTTCCCGGTCCCGGACCGGGCCGTCGTCCCGCTGCGCAAACAAAAAACTGGGCGCCGGCCAGCACCGCTAGCAGCAGGCCGGCCACCGCCAGCAGGGTACGGAACTGGCCGCCCGCGCCCAGGCCGGCGAGGCCCCAGACCAGCATGATCGCCGCGGTCATCCCGTTGGCCAGCGCGATCATCCGTACGACCGGTGCCTCCGGACGTACCGACAGCCAGCCGAGCGCGACGGCCACAACCAGCAGCACCAGCGCAAACGCGACCAACGCGGGCGACCCGAGCCAGCCGGGCAGCGTCCAGCGGTCGGTGCCCAGCAGTCGGTACGCGAGCATCAACGAAGCGGCGGCCAGCACGGTTTCCAGCGCCGCGTCCAGACGCAAGAGGGTACGCATCGGGTTCTCCTTTCGGTTCCGCAGCCAGTGTAGCGGTCGCTACATCAGATGTGAAGCGGTTGCTACACTTCCGGTCGTGGAGCGCCGCACCGAACTCGCCCAGGGGGCCCTTTCGTACGTCCTGGACCAAGGCCTGGTCGGGCTGTCGCTCCGGCCGCTCGCGGCGGCCCTGGGCACCAGCGACCGGATGCTGATCTATCACTTCGGCAGCAAGGAAAACCTGATCGCCGAGGTGCTCGCACTGGCCAACCAGGAGATGGTCAGGAACTTCGACGCGCCAGACCTGCACATTCCGAGCGTGCCAGAACTTGTCCGCTATGCCTGGGAAAGACTCAAGGATCCGGGCACCGCCGGCACCACCGGGCTCTATTTGGAGCTCTGCGTCCTGTCGATCCGCGAGCCGGGCCGCTGGGCCGCCGCCCATCAGCGGTTACGCGCGCCATGGCTGGAACTGCTCCGGACGGCGCTGACCGAACTGGGCGTGCCGGATGCGCGCGTACCAGTGCTGGCGGATCTCATTCTGGATGCCCTCGACGGGCTGCTGTTGGACCGGATGGTGAGCCCGGACGCCACCCACGCCGATGCGGCGGCCGCGGCCTTCGCCGACCTCCTGGAGTGACCTTACTGTAACTTTGGGATAGATTTAACCCGATTTGTCGGGCTGTCTACGGAGGCAAGGGACATGAACGTCAAGATCGCGATCGGTGCCGCGGTGGCCGTTGCCTCGGTGGCCCTGCTGCTGCCGGCCACCGCTGTCGCCGCGCCTGTAGACCGCTGCCTTGGCACGATCGGCATGCAGATCGACGACCTGCGGGCGAGCCGCCCGGCCCAGCAGATCCAGGCCATCTACCCGGGCGAACTCGCCACCGCTCTACATCAAGGACCGGATCACCGTCAATCTCGACGACGCCGGCTACGTGCAGGCCTGCCGTCTGGGCTGACCTGCTCAGTAGCCTGCTTCGCATGGCATTGCGCGAAGTTCCGGTCTCGGCCAGCCGTACGCTCGACCATCGGGCATATCACGTTCACCCGTGGTCCGGTGGATTCCTGGCCGCCTCCGCGAAGGGACAGGCGACCGTTCTGAGCCCCACCCTGGAGATCGTCCAGCGGGTCGACCTGGGAAGGATTTCCGCTGTCGCGCTGGCCAATGACGGGGTGACCTGGGCCTGGATCAGCGCGGACGTGCTGCGGATCGGTGATCCGCAAGGGAAGAACGTCGCCGCGGCGGTTCCGGGAGCGGACTCGTGTCGATGGACCTCGGACGGCGAGCTTTGGGTGACGGCAGTCGAGCGCGGTGAAACGGCCGGCTTTACTCATAACGTGACCATTGACGTACGCGACAGGGAAAATCACGTCCTGCGTACAGTCACCGTGACCGATCCGTTCTGGGGCTCCGCCGTCGCGCCGTACGAGTCGTACGACAACGACTCGATGGTCGTCTGGTTCGCGACCGGCCAGGACGGCCAGCAGAGTTGGCTGTTTCGCAAGGAAAACACCAGCCTCGTCCACCAAGTACTGCCCTGCTCCCAAGACCACACTCCGCCGGTCTTCGGACCAGAGGGCGACTGGTTCGTCTATGCGCAGGAAAGTGCGCTCGTACGGGTCGAATGGCCGAGCGGCCAAGAATCAGGACGACTGGAGTGGGCGAAAGTGCAGCCGGACGAGGAAACCGACGACGGAGCCGGCAATGACGTACAGCTGCTGCCTGACGGCTATGCCAGCTGGAATTCGTCCAACGGGCTGATCGTCATCGTTGATCTCGACACCATGGAGATCGCCGACGAAATCTCCCTGGCCGGGCATCCGGTCGGCACGGTCGAAGACTTCTATCCCACTCCACATGGCCGAAACGACACCCCGTACTCGTTTTCAGCTTCAGCGTGCCGGGTCACGACGGATCATTGCTGGCTTTGTACGGCTACCACGAGCTGGCTCTCACGTCCGCTCGCGACTGGGCACCGAATCGCTGACCCGGCCTGGGCCGTGTTTCCCAACCCTCAGGCCGGGCCAGCGAATCTCAAGCCGCGTAAGCCTTTTCACCAATCCAGGTGGCCAGATTGGCCGTGCTGATGGTGTATTGCTTGGGCACATTGTGCCAGCTGGAACCGGTCGGGCCGGCGCCGGCCGGATCGGCGATGACGGCACTGTCGCCACTGCTCGCATAGCCGACAATCGCCACGTAGTGGTAAATCGTGCCGCTCGGATAGCCCGGCGGCCGCCAGCCACTGACCACATTCCCGACCATCGCGTAGCCGTGGTCGATATCGAAAACCAGATCTTGCTTGAGCAAGGCGCGCTGCGCCGCCGTGGGTGGATCGCTGATCGGCTTTCGCGCGTACCAACCGGTGTTCAGGTAGTGGTTGAGCGCGGAAACAACGTTGGAAATGTCGTCGGTGCCATTCTCGTCGGTGCCCTCCCACGCACCGATGGTGTCCTGCGACGGCGGCGATGCCATCCGGGCGCTCAGCGCCATTTTCGTCGCGGTCGGCCCGCAGTTGTAGTCGTACTTCTGCCGTTCCCATTTGTACGACAGTGTTTTCGCGGTCGCTGGCACGGCCCCGAGAACCCCCGCCGGCACCATGGCATCGGTTGACGCGCTGGCCGTCGTCGGGCCAAAACCCAGCAGGCCCATGAGTAAGGCGGTGGCCCCCACTATCGCCACCATAAACTGACGTTTGATCACCGTTCTCCCATCCCTCCACAGTGACAACCGTGCGGCCAGGATGCGGCGACCGCCAACGATCGCGCTGCCTGTTTCAGCCTCAGCCAAAAGCGCTCCAAGAAAGGCCGGCATCGCTGGACATTTCGCACCCCGACCAGTCTGCACACTCGGCCGGTACGGGCAGATTGGTCCGGAAACCCACACTATCAGTGCGAAAGCCGTGATAGGAAGCGGACAATGACGAAAAGTATTGCCACCGATGGATCGGTGAACACTTCGGCAGGACGGGTCGCCCATCCGGGGCTCGCCCTCGCGGTCATCGTGTGTTGCCAGCTGATGATGGTGCTGGACGGCACGATCGTGAACATCGCGCTGCCCAAGATTCAGGCCGCCATGACACTGTCGACCGGGAATCTTTCGTGGGTGGTCAACGCGTACACGCTGACTTTTGGCGGCTTGTTGCTGCTCGGCGGCCGGGCCGGCGACATTCTCGGCCGGCGGCGGGTGCTGGTCGCCGGTGTTTTGTTGTTCACCGTCGCGGCGGCGATCGGCGGCATGGCACCAACCGCGGGTTGGCTGATCGCGGCCCGCGCGGTGATGGGTGTGGGCGCGGCCATCGCGGCGCCGACCGCGCTCGGACTCATCGCGACGACTTTCGCCGAAGGGCCCGCGCGCGTACGTGCATTGACCGTTTTTGCCGTGGTTTCGGCGAGCAGTATGGCTTTGGGGCTGATTGTCGGCGGTGCGCTGGTCACCCTGTCCTGGCGCTGGGTGATGTGGATCAACGTACCGATCGGGCTGGCGGTGGCCATTCTCGCGCCACTGGTGCTGCCGGAGTCACCGCGCTCCTCCGGCCGGTTCGACGCGGTCGGCGCACTTTTGTCAGCAATAGGACCGGTCCTGCTCGTCTACGGCTTTATCGCCGCTTCTTCGCAAGGCTGGCTCGCTCCGGTGACCCTCGGCTCCTTCAGTGCCGCGATCGTGCTTCTCGGGGCATTCCTTTTGGTGGAATCCCGCGCCGAACAGCCGATCATGCCGCTGAGCCTTTTCGCGAACAGAGATCGCGCCGGCGCGTACGCGATCCGGCTGCTGCTGACCGCGGCGATGAGCGGCTACATGTTTTTCGTACCATTGTTCATGCAGGACGTGCTTGGTGTCGGGCCGCTGGCCACCGGGCTGGGTTTCCTTCCCAGCACGATCATCTTGGTCACCGCTACCCGACTGACTGGCCGGGTGATGGCCCGTACCGGCCGCAAGCCCATGTTGGTGGCCGGCGCGGTGATCACCGCCGCGGGAATGCTGTGGCTGTGCACGATTTCCCGTGAGAGCAGCTATGTCTCGGCCATTTTGGCGCCGATGGTGCTGACTGGTTTGGGCGCTGGACTGCTTTTTTTGTCGCCCTCACGTTTGTCGTCCTCGCCGAGGTGCCGGCCGAGCAGTCCGGTGCCGCCTCGGGTGCGTTGCAGAGCATGCAGCAGTTCGGCGGCTCGCTCGGGGTCGCGGTCCAGGTCACCGTTTTCGCGGCGGCCGGCCAGGGACTGGCCGGCCTGGACAAACTGGACGGGTTGGTCACCGGTATTCGCGGTGCCTTTGTTGCCGGCACAGTTTTTTCGATCGTGTTGCTGGTGATCGCGGTGACCGTGGTACGCGGTCAGCCGGCCGGCGCGGCTGGGTCACGGAACTGAAGGCGTAGCTCGAAAAAATACCGGCGGCCGGCGGCGTCCGGCAGCCAGGCATCGTCCGGCTCCGGCAGCATTTCGGAGAACACCACGCCCACGTCGTCGCCAGCCGCCCGGAACATCGCGCAGCAGGACGAAATGTAGCGCGGGCTGGTGAAATCCACGTAGACCGGTTTGATCTCGCTGCTCAACCGTACGAAAACCCGCTCCGGCATGCCCATCCGGCGCCGGAACCGACGGCCGGCGAGAAACTGATCCTGCTGGCCAACCACCTTGCCGAGGCCAGTCTCGCCGACGGTCGTGCGCCACGTCTCCCGCCCAACGACCAGCCGGTCCAGCGTGACCCGCGGGCTGTACGCGCCGCCGGAAGTGAGGCGGAATGCGTCGGTGGCCAGCCATCCCATCAGTAGCGCGAAAAAATCAGCCAGCGGCCGGCTGGACCCATCGGCACCCACCGCAACCACCACGCCTTCGCGCTCCATCAAGGTGAAAGCGGTGATCGGCAGCAGCCGGGCCGGGTCGCCGCCAGGTGCCGCGGCAAAGGCGAAACTGCTCGTCCGTACGCCCCAGCACGGGCGCGATCCGCGCGGTGTAGCGCGGCCAGTCGGTCGGATACAGCGGCCGGATCTGCGGGCCGATGTCGGCGGCCGCGGCCGCATACAGGCTTTCCGGATCTGGGTGCCGGTCCACGAAAACCGCGCAGTCCAGGGTCGGCCAGGCCGCGTGCATCTCCCCCAGCACCATGCTGAATTCACCCCGAGCCAGCGCCTGCGCGCTGGTCGCGGCGATCTGGAGATCGGGGCTGTGAATCCGGCCGCCGGGCCAGCCGGGTCGCTCGGCCGGGAACAACTCGGCGACCTGAGCTGCCAGGTCCGCGCTGCGAATCTCGATCCGGCGGGTGCCAGGACCGGCGGTGTCCAGTCCAAACAGTGTCGCCCATTTTAGCGCAAAATCGACGGCGACCCGGTCCGCCGGCCGACCAGAACCGGTCAGCAATCCCTGCGCGGGCCCCCAGAACTGGCTGAGCGGCAGTTCTTTCGCATCGCCGGCCAGTTCAAGGAAAAGATCACGAAGAGCGTCGTCGTACGTCCGCGCCACCGTCGCCGACAGCCAGCGCGCGGCCGGCAACAGCACCGCCATCGGTCCTGCCAATGCGGTCAGCAACGGCCCACCGACGACCAGGTCGACATCGCGAACCGTTTCCTCGTAACAAAGTTTACGGCCGGCGTACATCTGCCCGGCCCGGTGTTCGGGCTCCGCACCGGTGACCGCGGTGAACTCGGAGTCCAACACGGCGAGCGCGGCAGCCAGCCGGTCCGGGTCACCGGCCGCCTCGCTCACCGCGTCCCGGGCCGCCTCCAACCGGTCCAACCCAGCCCGCGCCCGCTCGGCGGCGACCGGCTCCTGGATCGCCTCAACGGTGGCTCGCAGGACCTGAATGGCCCGCGGGTTGTACGGCATGTCAACGCCCCAGCGAACAATGCCGCGCTGGGCAAGTTTGTCCAACACCGCAAGCATTTCAGTGGCGTCGTCGACCAGGTCCAGCGCGGCCGCGTGCATCGCCGGGCGGCCGTCGCAGCGGGCCACCAGCGCGGCCTCCGTGGTGGAAAGCTCTATCGGCCCGTCCGGATGCCGGACCACCGCGGCATTTTCGTCGAAGCTCAGGTGCGACTGGATCGTCACCGGCAGCCACGGCCGCACCACCGGATCAGCGGCCAGCTGATCACAGTACCGGTCAAGTGCCCAGTATTCCAGGAAAGTTTCCCGGGACCGGGTCAGCGATGGACCGGCACTGACCCGTACGGCCGGCGCCTGCGGGTCCACCACACCCCAGGTGACCGGGAAAAAAAAAAACCGATGGTCTCGTTCTTCGCGCAGTACCGCTGCCAATATCGCGCGACCATCAGCTCCCGAGCCCGCCGTTTGTGACGTGCCCGATTGTTCCCGGTTGGCGCCGGATCCGCCGCGACGGTGGCCAGAATCGGCACCAGCGCTGGGTTCTGCCAGGCGACCGCCTCGCGGAACAACGGATCGCCGGCGATCTCCGAGATGGCGGCGCTGGAGAGCAGGTTTGCCCGTTCGTACGCCTCGAAGAATGCCTTATAGTCTCCCGATTCCAGTGCCTCATCGGCCAGCGTGGCCACTTCCGGCGCGGCCAGCCGGATCAGTCCGTCAGCCGGGAATCCGCCGGTCCGCAACACGGCGTCCCGCCAAACAGTCCAGTCGGTGCCGGGCAACGGGACCAAATGTGCGGTCGAGTCGGATCGCTGTTTTTCCTGACGAGGCATGACCGCCAATATAAACGGCTAACATGCGTTGGCATACCCAATCATCAATAATGCCAAGGACCTTTGATGCGCTACGAAAGTCTGTTCGTCGCCGGGGTCGGTGGCTGGCTGCCACCGGCGGTAAACGTTGCAGAGGCGATCGCCGACGGCCGCTACCCGGCCGATGCCGCGGTTGCCAATGACTACGCGGAAATCACCGTCGCCGACCAGGACTCGCCACCGGAGATGGCCGTACGGGCGGCCGGCCGGCTGGCGCTGGAGCGAGCCGGCGTAGGACCGGAAGAGGTCGCGGTATTACTGCACGCTTCGTCCTGGTATCAGGGTATTGATTTCTGGCCGCCGGCTTCCTATATCCACCGGGAGCTACTGGGAAATGCCGGTCGGTACGCGCCGGCCCTGGACGTACAACAGATGTCCAATGGCGTCGCCGTCCTGGAACTGGCGGCGAACTACGTCGCGGCCGGGAGCGAGCGGCCGGCCGCGCTGGTGACGTGCGCCGACCGCTTCCAGCCACCCGGTTTCGACCGGTGGGGCGCCGATACCCGGAACATGGTGTGGGGAGATGGCGCGGCCGCCATCGTGCTGTCGCGGACCGGCGGCTTCGCCCGGCTGCTCGCCGCGGCCACCGTCAGCGACACCGTGGTGGAAGGGCTGAACCGGGCCGGCGAGCCGTTCGGCACCGAGCCCGGGCACGCCGGCTGGCCGATCGACCTGCGCAGCCGCCGTCGCGCGTACAAGGAACAGGGGCAACTCGCCGGCAAGGAGAACCTGTCCGTCGACGGGCTCACCGACGCGGTCGAGCGGACCTTGGACGAGGCCGGCCGCAAGCTGTCGGATGTGACCCGGGTGGTCTTCCCGAACGTCTCGCTGGCCACTATCACCGACTACTACCTGGCACCGCTCGGCCTGGAACTGCCGGTGACGACCTGGGAATGGGGCCGGCGCACCGGCCATATCGGCACCGCCGACCAGTTCCTCGGGCTCGCCGACGCTGCTGGAGAACGACCAGGTCAACGCCGGCGACCAGGTCCTGCTGGTGGGCATTGGCATCGGCATGGCCTGGTCCTGCGCGGTCCTGGAGATCCTCGAGCGCCCGGACTGGACGCCCCAGCGCTGAGAGCGTCTGCATCGACCCGTTGGTCGATGCAGACGTACGTACGCCTCAGCCCGCCATGAGTTCGGCGCGCAGCTCGGTCTTGCGGACCTTGCCCATCGCGGTCTTGGGCAGCTCGTCGCGGATCTCCAACCTGGTCGGCCAGTAGGTCTTGGTCATCCCCGCCGTACGCAGGTGTTCCTGCAGCTCATCGAGGGTGACTGGGGCGTCGTAGCAGGTGACGATCGCGCAGATCACCTCGTCACCGAGGCCGTCCGGGTAGCCCACCACGGTCGCCTCGCGGACCTTCGGGAGCTCGGCGGTGAGCGCTTCCAGGTCGCTCACCGGCACCACGAACGACTGCCGCAGGATCATGTCCCTGGCCCGGCCGGCGATCCGGATGCCGCCACGGCCGTCCGGGCGGGCGATGTCGCCGGTGGTGAACCAGCCGTCGGCGTCCACCGAAGCCGCGTACACGTCCTCGCGCCGGTCGTAGCCAAGGCACTGGGTGGGGCCGCGAACCCACAGCACGCCGCCGCCGTCCGGTTGTTCGGGCAGTTCCTCGATGCGGACCTCGGTGCCGGGCGTCGGGTGGCCATCCGAGCGCGCGGCCCAGTCGTCCGGGTCTTCCAGCCGACTGATAGTGACCGGACCGTTCTCGGTCATGCCGAAAAGCGAATGCAGCCGTACGCCGAAGGCCTTGCGCACCTCGTCCACGAACTGCGGCAGAATCGGCGCCGAACCGGACACCAGCACCCGCAGGGCGGCGGTGTCGCGGGGCCGCTCGGACTGGGCATCCAGCACGCCACGCAGGAAAGCTGGCGCCGAGTAAAGGAAAGTCACGTCGTGCTCGGCGACCAGGTCCACCACCGCGTGGCCTTCGCCGGTGTCCTGGAAAACCGCCGTGCCGCCGAGGTGGATGGGCAGCAGCATGCCCTGCACGAAACCGACATAATGCGTGTACGACGACGTCGTCAGAACCACCAACGAGTCATCCAGACCGAACACGTCGATCTCCGCGAGCACACCCGCGTAGAGGGTGTTCTGGCTGTGCAGCACGCCTTTCGGCTCGCCGGTGGTCCCGGACGTGAAAAGCACCAGATATGGGTCGTCCGGCTCCAGTGGCGCGGTCTGCACGGATGCGTGTGTGCTCCCATGGCGTACCGAAGAAATACTCGTCGAAGTCGAGGGTGCCGGCTGGCCTGCGGTCACCAGCGACCGCGACGTGTTTCAGCGTCGGCAGCTCGGCGAGCAATTCGGTGATCATCGACGTGAGGTCGTCGCCACCGATCTCGGACATCGTAATCAGCGCGCTGGCCTCGGTGAGGCCAAGCATGGTCGACAGCTCGCGGTGGCGGTAAACCGGCACCAACGGGCAAATTCGTACGCCGGCCCGCAAACACCCCAACGCCAGCGGGGCGATCTCCCAGCGGTTGTCGAGATGCACCGCAAGGGTGTCGCCGCGTTGGAGACCGAGCGCGCCGATCGCGGCCGCGCAACGATCGGCGAACCGGGAAAGCTCGGCATACGTGATCTTGTGGGTTTCGCCCGTACCGATGCGCCGGGTAATCACCGCGACCTTGTCCGGCCGGATCCGGACATCTTTTTCTAGATCGTCCAGAAACGTCTCGTCGCGCCACCGCCCGAGCGCACGATAATCGGATTCTTTCTGCCCCATCGGCACACCACCTCTTGTCCGTTAGCGCTGAGTCAAAGCTGTCTGTCTGCCCGAAAACCGCCTTAGGCGGGCAAAGTGGTCAAAGCGTCAATGCAACGATAACTTCACCTTCATAGTGACCCTTATGGGCCAACGTAGTGGTCATTTTCGTGATCCCGTCAGGATATCCGCCACCAGCCCATACGATGACTATCGGCCATGGACAATAATTGTCCGTACCGGTGGACCGGAAAGGGTTGCTGCCTTGTCGATTATCGAGGCGAGACCAGGCGGTGATGCACCGGAATACCTGGAAAGCGGTTGGTGGCGGGACGGCACCATCATTGACGACCTGCGTCGTGCCGTGAAAACCACTCCCACCAAGACCGCGTTGGTCTGCTGGCATATCGACGGCAGTGAGCCGGACGTGCTCAGCTATGCCGAATTGTCGCGGCGAGTTGACCGGTTGGCAGCCGGTCTGATTTGGTCTCGGCGTACGACCTGGTGACGTGGTGACCGTACAGCTGCCCAATGGTTGGCCGCTGTGCGCACTGATCCTGGCCTGCGCGCGGGCCGGTGCCGCGGTTTCGCCCGTGTTGCCCACCATGCGCCGCCGCGAGCTCGAATTCATGTTGGGTGTCACCGAAAGTCCGGTCTATATCGGTCCGACCAGCTGGCACCGGTTCGACTACGGCGCGATGGCCGCCGAGGTCGCCGCGGCGGTGCCAACCCTGCGCCATCGGGTGTTGGTGGGCGAGGATGTGCCCACCGACGACCCCGCTGTGGTCGACTTCTACCGCGATCTCTATGGCCGGGACCGTACGGCCGAATTCCCGGCAGCTTTGTTGGACGAACGCGAGGCGAAAGCCGGCGATGTGGCGCAGGTGATGTTCACCTCCGGCACCACCGGCGAGCCCAAAGGGGTGACCCACACTCACAACACCCTTTATGCGATTGACAAAGCACAGGCGGACGTGCTGCAACCTGTCCGCGGACGAGGTCACCGCGATGGGGTCGCCGACCACGCACCAGGCCGGCTTCACCTGGAATCTGCTGATGCCCTTGTTGCTCGGCGCCACCGCCGTCCAAGTGGACCAGTGGCAGCCGGATCTCATGCTGCGCATTCTGGAAGAGCAGAAAGTCACGTTTTTTTTTCATGGGCGCGCCGACGTTTCTGGCCGACCTGATCGCCACTCAGCGCAGCACCGGCCGGGACCTGTCCGCGCTGGCCACCTTCGCCACCGGCAGCGCTCCGATAGCGCCGGTTTTGGTGGAAAACGCGGCCGAAGTCCTCGGGTGCCGGGTTTACGCATTGTGGGGAATGACCGAAAACGGTGGCGTCACGATCACCCGGCCTGAGGATCCGGCCCTGCGGGCAGCCGAAAGTGACGGCAGCACGGTGCCCGGAATGTGGGTACGGATCGTCGACGCTCAGGACCAGCCCGTACCAGCCGGCGCCATTGGCCGGTTGCAGTGCCGGGGCGCCGCACAATGTCTCGGCTATTATCGTCGGCCCGAGCTCTACGCGGCTTCGATGACCGCCGACGGCTGGTTCGACACTGGCGACCTGGCGCGGGACGACGGCCACGGTGGCGTACGAATCGCCGGCCGGGTGAAGGACTTGATCAACCGAGGCGCCGAAAAGATCCCGGTGGTCGAGGTTGAGGCGGCCTTGCTGCGGCACCCGGCGGTCAAGGAGATCGCGGTCGTCGGCTATCCGGACGAACGGCTCGGCGAACGTGCGTGCGCAGTGGTCATTCCCGCGGAAACCGCACCAACACTGGCGGATCTCTGCGGGTATCTGGCGGAGACCGGGATGGCCAAACAATACTGGCCGGAACGCCTGGAGTTGGTGACCGAACTGCCCAAGACGCCGTCCGGCAAGGTGCAGAAATTCGTACTGCGTGAGCAGCTGGCGGGGGAAGTCTGATGCATTTCGAGTTCACCGCTGACCAACTCGAGTTGGCCAAGCGCGTCCCAGCGTTTGCCCAGGAACAGGTCGCGCCCGGCGCGGCCGCTCGGGACCAGGCCTCGCAATACGAGGAAAAGCTGCTGCCGGCGATGGCCGCCGAAGGACTTTTCGGGCTGCGAATCGGAACCGAGTACGGCGGCACCGACCGGGACGCCGTCACCACCGGGCTGGTATTGGAAGAGCTGGCCGCCGGCGATGTGGCAGTCGGCTACCCAGTGCTCAACGCGGCGCTGATTGGTGGCGTTCTGCACGCCAACGCCAATCAAACGCAGAAAACCAGCTGGCTGCCACCGATCGCGGCCGGCGAGGCGATCGTGGCGCTCTGCCTGACCGAGCCCGAACACGGCACCGACGCGGCACACATCCAGATGACCGCTGAGCCCGACGGCGACGGGTGGCGGCTGACCGGCGAGAAAACGTCGATCATGATTGGCGCGTACGCCACGCATGGGCTGATTTTCGCGCGTACCGGTGACGAAGGCGCGACCGGCATCACGGCTTTCTATGCCGCGCTGGACGATCCGCGAGTCACTCGTACGTCGATGAACGACCTCGGGTCACGGGCGGCGCGCCGATCGCGGCTGGTTTTCGACGGCTTGCCGGTCGGTGCCGGCGAGGTGGTCGGCGGGCCGGGTTTGGGCTTCGTACAAGTGATGCGCGGCTTCGACTACTCGCGGGCGCTCATCTCACTGATGGCTCTGGGCGCGGCCGGCGCTTCCTTGCGTGAGGCGTACGAGCGGGCCGGCAGCCGGCAGGCTTTCGGACAGCCGATTGGAAAATTCCAGGGGGTGTCGTTTCCGCTGGCCGAACAGGCCACCCTCGTACACGCGGCACGGCTGCTCACGTACGAGGCGTTGTGGCGCAACGACGCGGGATTGCGGCATCGGGCCGAGGCGAACATGGCCAAATGGTGGGCGCCGAAGGTGGCGATGGAGGCGGCCAACCAGGCGCTGATCACCTTCGGTCACGAAGGCTACAGCGAGGACGCGCCGCTGGCCCGCCGGCTGCGCGACATTATTGGGCTGCAACTGGCCGACGGCACCGAAAAACGCGACCAAACTCGTGGTGACGCGGGAATTGTTGGGGCGCGACAGTGCTCCCTGAGCTGACCGACGGCGTGCTCGTACTGGACTCGGAATGGCCGCCGGCGACCCCCGACCACAACGGGGTTTTCCTGCTCACCGGATCGCGGCCGGCACTGGTCGAGTCGGGTGTTGGGTTGGCCGGCGAAAGAGTCGCCGAGGCGTTGACCGCGCTCGGCATCGGTCCGGGTGACCTGGCCGCGATCGTGGTCACCCACGTCCACCTCGACCACGCCGGCGGCGCTGGCGAACTGGCCCGCCGATTCCCGTCCGCCACGGTGATGGTGCACCCGTCGGGCGCCAAGCACCTCGTCGACCCGAGCCGGCTGGAGGCGAGCGCGCGCCAAGTGCACGGACCTCTCATGGACACGGTTTATGGCCACATGACACCGATCCCGGCGGACCGGATCCGAGTGCTCGCCGACGGCGACACGGTCGATCTCGGTGAGCGCCAACTGACCGCACTTCACACTCCCGGCCACGCGCCACACCACGTGGCCGTGCTGGACACCAGCGACGGAACCCTTTTCACCGGCGACGCGGCCGGCGTACGACTGCCGGAAATGCGTACGCCCCGGCCCAGCACCCCACCACCGTCCTTTTCCGCCGCCGATTCCCGGGCAAGCCTGGACCGGATGGCCGCGCTGGCGCCGGCACGGCTGGTTCTCACGCATTTCGGCGTGGTAACTGAGCCGCTGCCGTATTTGGCCGATCTGACCGACCGGCTCGGCCGTTGGTGCGCGGCCGCCGAGAAAGCGGTCGCCGACGGCCAGGACGCGGCCGCCCTGGAGGCCGAGCTGTTGCGGCTTTTCGGTGCGGAGGAGGGTCTGCCGCTGGAAAACCCGGCCCGCTTCGCCTCCACCGGCGGCTACAGTGCGAACGCCGCCGGCCTCCATCTATGGGCCACCCGGCAACTCACTTAACTCTCCCGACGCTGGCCGCCGTTGTCGCCGAGTGCGGGACTTTATCCCACACTCAGCGCCGAGTGCGGGACTTTGTCCGGCACTCACTGTTTTGGAGGCAGGGGTTTCAGTCGGTGGTCATTTCTGAGAGGGCGGCGGTGAGTACGGTGACGCCGTGCAGGTATTCCGCGATGGTGATGTGTTCCTCGTTGCCGTGGTCGAGGGTGCCGTCGCCGGGGCCGTAGGCGGCCATCGGGATCGGGGGCCAGGTGCCGGCGACGGTGTTCATGTCGGAGGTGCCGGTTTTGAGGGTCGGGCGGGGGTGCCGCCTTCGCGGCGGATGGCGGCGGACAGGCTGCGGGCGACGGGGTTGCCGCGGGGGGCTCGAGCCGCCGGGATGTAGCGGATGATGTTGAGCTCGCCGGGACCCGCGAAACCTTGGAGGGCAGCGGAAAAGCTGTCGAAGTCGAAACCGGGTGGTACGCGACAGTCGACGTCCAGTTCGGCGAGTTCTGGAGTGGCGGTGATGGCGCGCAGGGTGGCGGCCGGTTTCTGGAAGGAGCCGTGGTCCAGTTCTGGGCCGAGCGTGGTGAGCAGCCGCTGCCAGAAAAGTACGGCCAGCTCGCTGGCTTTGGCCTGCGGGTTGGTGGAGTGGGTGGGCTCCTGCTCGATCCGGTAGGTCAGGTCGATTTTGCCTTTGTAACCCAGAACAACGCTCGACCAACCGCTCGGTTCGCCGATCACCAGCCGATCCGGTGGGGCCAGGGTTTCGGCGATGTGGTGACCGCCGCGAGCCAGCCATTCCTCCTCGACGGCACCGATCACCCTGATCCGGCCGGCGAAATCCGGATGTCGGGCAGCCGCGCAAATCATCGCGGCCAGTGGGCCTTTCGCGTCGACGCTGCCACGGCCGTGGATCGCGTGCTGGTCGCGATAGACCGGGATCGGCCGGTCAACGGTGTCGAGATGGCTGAGCAACATGATCGTCGGCCCGGTGCCGGTCCCGATATCCGCGATCAAGTTGCCGACTTCGTCCGTACGAGCCGAAAATCCGAGCTCCGGCAGCCGGTTCACCAGGAATTCGGCCAACTTCTGCTCGCCGCCGGACGGCGACGGGATGGCCACCATCTCGTGCAGCAGGTCGGTCGCGGCGGCATCGCTGATCATGAAACCCTGCTCTCGGCGGCGATGGTGATCTCGGAACCGGCGCCGGACAACGCCGCGGACAGCGGCCGCGACACCCGGCCGTCGGCGATGCGTACGACCGGGACGCCACCTTGCAACGCCTCCCGGGCCGCCACCAGTTTTCGTTGCATGCCACCGGAAGCGGCATGCTCGACCTGGTCCAGCGAGCCGTCCGCCGGCAACGCGAAGGACGACAGCAGGCTGTCCGGATCTTGTACGTCCGCAAGCACCCCGGGCGCGGCGGTGAGAAGCACCAACCGATCCGCCTTCAGAGCGCCGGCGATCGCGGCTGCGGCCCGGTCGGCATCGACGTTGAGTGGGGTGCCATCGGCGGCACTCGCCGGCGGCGACACCACCGGCAGCAAGCCGCCGTCGAGCAGAACCTGCAGCGATAATGGCTCAACCGCAACGATCCGGCCGCTGTGGTCATCGCGTACGAGCTGCACCCGACCATCTTCGGTGACCGACCGGCGGGCGGGTTTCCGGACGGCCCGCAACAAAGCGGCGTCCAAGCCGGTCAGCCCGACCGCCGGCACACCGGCCCGCGACAGCGCGGCCAGCAGCCGCGGCTTGGCCCGCCCGACCAACGCCAACGTGACCACGTCCAGCATCGCCGCATCGGTGTAGCGGCTGGTGATCCCGGACGGCGACCGGAGACTGCGAGCTGGTACGCCAAGTTCCGCGGCGACCCTCGCGATATCAGCGGCACCGCCGTGCACCCAGCAAAACTCGCTCGCCCTGCGCGCGTACGAGCGCGATGTCAGCGCACAACTGGTCCACGTCGATGGCATCGCTGCCACCGCATTTGACCACCGTCAGACCCACCGTTCCCCCCCTAGATCGGATGCAGGCCGGGAAAATCCAGCCCGAGCGTTTCCGGCCAGCCCATCCGGATGTTCAGGCATTGCACGGCCGCGCCGGCGCCGCCCTTGACGAGGTTGTCCAGCGCCCCCATCGCGGTCACCCGCCGCCCGTCGACGGCGAAGCCGACATCGCAGTAGTTCGAGCCCAGCAGCACTTTCGGGTCCGGATAACGGAAGGCGCCACGGCGATGAGCTACCACACGTACGAACGGTTCGGTCCCATAAAAGGCGCGATAGCGCGCGCCGAAGGTCAAGCTCGGTCAGCGGGTTTCGGGCCTGTGCCTGGCAAACCACCTGAACCCCGCGGACCGCTTCCACTCCGGTCGCCGTCATCCGCGCCGAAAGTCCAGTGGCCTGGCCGATTTCCGCCTCATGCCGGTGCCCGGTCGGTGCGAAAACCCGCATCGCACCACTGCGCTGCGGGTGGCTGTCCGCTGTGCTGGCACTGGCCCCCGAACCGCTGGAGCCGGTACGAGCGTCCACCGTCACCTCCGGTTCGACCAGGTCGGCAATCGGGGCCAGGGCCAAGATCGCGGCGGTGGCCATGCACCCGGGCACGCTGATCCGGTCGGCGGTCCGCAGCGCCTCCCGGTGGCCAAGCTCGGGCAGGCCGGGGACAAAGTCGTCGATCAACTCCGGCGCGGAATGCATAACACCGTAATGCTGCTGGTAAAGCCACGGATCGCGGAGCCGGAAGTCGGCGGACAGATCGATGACGTGCCGTGCCGAGTCGGCGAGCTTGGGCAGCAGGTCCATGGTGGCCCGATGTGGAGTCGCGAAGAGCAGCACGTCGGAGTCCGCCAGCTCGTCGCGCCCACAGAAGGCCAGGTCCGTACGACCGCGCAGATTGGGATGGGCGGTGTCCACCCGCTGCCCGCGCAGCCGGTCGGAACTGGCCTGTGTCACCTCGATATGGGGGGTGACACAACAACAATCGCAGAAGTTCGCCGCCGATGTAGCCGGAGCCACCGACAATGGCCGCCCGGATCACCAGACCGCCTGGGCGAGCAGATAGTCCACAATCGCGCCGGGCACGTCGATTCGGTCGCCGTGCGCGGCGAGGAACCCGCGGAACTCCATGGTGTGGTTGACCTCCAGCACGTACAGCCGGCCGTCCCGGTCCTCGATCAGGTCGACGCCCAGCAGCCCGCCGCCCATTGCGCGAGCCGTCTCCAGCGAGAGTTTGACCAGCTCATCGGTCAGCGGGCAGGGCTCGGACCGGGCGCCGCGGGCGACGTTCGTCCGCCAGTCCGGCGAGCACCGGTAGTACGCCCCGAGGACCTCGTCGCCCACCACGATCACCCGGATGTCCCGGTCCGGTTTGTCGATCAGCTCCTGCAAATAGACGACCTGGTGCTGCGGTGACGACAGCGCGGCGCGATGTTCCAGCACCGTACGAGCCGTCTCCGGGTCGCGGATCACCGCGGCCAACCGCCCCCAGGAGCCAACCAGCGGCTTGATCACCACCGGGAAGCCAAAATCCTCGATCGCGGCCAGCGCCGACTCGTTGCTGAGCACCACCGCCGTACGCGGAGTGGGTAGCCCGCGGCGACTCAGTTCCAGGGACGTGAGCAGCTTGTCGCCGCAGAGCGCGATCACGTCTGCCGTGTTGACGGTCGGCGTACCGGCGGCCTCCAGCACCCGGCACGCGTAGAGCTGTCGGGTCTGCGAGATCTCCCGGCCGAGCACGGCCGCGTACGACTGGACCGGGGGCAGGGTGGCCACGAACTGCCGGGTGTCCAGGTGTTCGTACGGCACCCCGCGCCGATCCAGCTCCGCGAGGATCAGTTTCTCCTCGACCCGGACCCGGGACGCCAGCACCGCGAGCGGGCGGCCCGGCATCTTATTCGCCCCAGTCCTCTTCGATCTCCGGCGCTGTCTCCAGCTTGACCGGGTCCAAGCTGACCACCTCCAGCTCGGCGGAACAGTCCGGGCACTGGGCGATCTCGCTCAGCCGCACCGGTTCGGCCAGTGCGACCGCGCCCTCACACTCGGGACAGGTCTGGGCCATGACTCCTACCTCCATTGAGAATCCGGGTGTCCAACAGGTCAAACGCGGTTTCCGCGATATGAGCGTCACTGATGCCATAGCGGACCAGGAGGTCTTCCTGGTCGCCGACGCGAGCGACGAAGGTGTCGGGCATGCCGATCCGTACGACCCGTTTCGGGGCTTGCTCGGCCAGCGTTTTCGGCGACCAGCGACCCCAGCCCGCCGAGCCGCCAGTGCTCCTCCACGGTGATCACGGCCTTGGCCGGCGCAGCCGCTGTGACCAGCGCGTTCACGTCCAGCGGCCGGAGCGTGTGCAGGTTGTGGACGGCCACGCCGATGCCTTTGGAGGCCAGCAGCCGGGCCGCGCTCACCGCCGCTCGTACCGGATGCGGCCCGCAAGCGAAGATCGTCAGGTCCTCGCCGGCCGTCAGTTTTTGAATGGTGCCAACGGTGAACGGCTCGGCGTCCAGCTCGGGCAGCGCCGGCGTGCCGGCCTTGCCCAGCCGCAAATAGACCGGGCCCGGCAGCGTGGCGGTCTGGCGTACGGCCTGGTCGGCCTGCTCGCCGCTGGCCGGCACCACCACGGTGAAACCGGGCAGCATCCGGACGATGCCGAGGTCTTCCAGGCAGTGATGGGTCGGGCCGAGATGCCCGGCGGACAGCCCCGCGTGGGTGCCAGCGATGCGCACCGGCAGGCCCGCGTACGCCACATCGACCTTGATCGCCTCCAGCGCCCGGGTGGTGGCGAAGGTCGCCATCGTCGTGACGTACGGCAGCATGCCGCTGGCCGCGAGACCGGCCGCGGTGCCGATCAGATTGTGCTCGGCGATCCCGAGGTTCACATATCTGTCAGCGGCAGCACCGAAATCCACGCCGGTGAACAGTCCGGTGTCGCTGTCCAGGCAGTAGAAACGGTCGTCGTCGGTCGGCAGCTGCTCGACCAATGCGTCCCGGTACGCCTCGCGGGTCGCCAGCGCGGTCACGATCCGTCCTCCGCTCCGAGCGAGCGAGCGCTCCCACTGGCTGGCCAGCACGGCACGGGCCCGCTGGTATTGCCGAGCGGACAGCTTGGCGTAATGACTTTCCCTGCGATTTTCGATAAAAGGCAGGCCGCGGCCCTTGACCGTACGAGCGATCAGCACGGTCGGGCGGCCCGGCTCGGCCGGCAGCTCGGACAGCGCCGACTCCAGCGCCGGCAGGTCGTGGCCATCGACATCCCTTACGCACCAACCAAAAGACCGCCACCGGTCGGCCAACGGCTCGACCGAGATGGTGTCCTCGGTACGACCGGTGATCTGCAGGCCGTTGCGGTCCACGATCGCCACCACCCGGTCCAGGCGCAGGGTCGCGGTCGCCATCGCGGCCTCCCACACCGAGCCTTCCTGCAGCTCACCGTCGCCGAGGATGACGAAGATCCGGCGCGGCCAGTCCTCCCGCCGGCCGGCCAGCGCATATCCGTTGGCCAGCGCCAAACCGTGGCCAAGGGATCCGGCTGGCATCGGTACGCCCGGGACTTCCCGGATCGGGTGGGCCATCAGCCGGCTGCCGGCGGTGCCGTAGCCAGCCAGTTCGGCCACCTCCAACACCCCACGCTCGGCCAGTGCCGCGTAAAGACCGACCGCGCCGTGGCCCTTGCTGAGCAGCAGCAGGTCCCGGTCCGGTGCCGGCGGCGCGGCCGGATCGCCCCGCAGCACCCCGAAATAGAGGGTGGTGAGGATCTCCACCAGCGACATCGAGCCACCCAGGTGGCCGCCCATCGGGCCGCCGCACATATCCACGATGTGCTCCCGGATCCGATGGGCGTGCGTGCTGCGCTCGGCGAGATCGGTGGTGGTCATCCCTTGATCGCACCCACGGTGGGCAGTTGGGCGACCACGAAATGGCCGGGCAGGTGGACGGCGAGGCCTTCCTGGATCTCGGCGACGATGCCGGCACCGCCGATGCCCAGCTCGCCCTCGCGGGCCATCCGGATGGTCGACTGCCGACGGTCCAGCAGGGTGGCGGCGGCAGTGAAGTCGCCGACCACGGCCGTGCCGGGCGGCACCATCCTGGTCCGGCTGACCTTCACTCCAGCGCTGGTCAGCCGGTCCAGGAACCCGTCGCCCAACAACGGCCACCAGTCATCTGGGTGCAGCACCATGCCGTCCGCCGAGCCGCCGTGCCGCTCGCACAGGGCCGCGGTCGCGATCAGCGTGTCCGCCACGGTGCCGGCCGGGTCATTCACCTTGCGGACGCCCGCGTGGTGCAGCAGCCCGAGGATGCCATCGCCGCCTTTTCCGTTCAGCAGCACGTCATTCTCGGCGGTGCCCAGGCGTACCAGCAGCCGGAAGTCGACGAAAGCGGCCAGCGCCGCCGGGTCGGCCAGGATCTCGTCTGGTACGGGCACGGCCGCGGTGATGGTCTGCAGCCCAGTCGCGGTGATGCCAACCTGGAAGCCCCATTCCGGCGCCGCCGACTCGTCGTCCGGCGCGGCCCGCTCGCGGAACACGGTGATCTCGTCGGAATCCGTACCGATGACCGCTTTGCGCAGCAGGTGCCGGACGGTGTAGCGAGGCCGCCGCTGGGCCGGCGGGAACAGGTCGCTGATCGCGGCCCGAAGCGTCACCGACGCCTTGTCGCCCATCCGCGCCCGGGCCAGCGCGAACTCCTCGCCGGGACCACGCCGGCGCAGCTCCGGGTCGTCCAGCAGCATCGTTACCTCAGACACACGCTCTCCCTCAACACATCACTCACGCCTGCGACCTACATGCCGACAGTGCGTCCGCCATCGATCAGTTGGACGGTGCCGGTGACAAACCCGGCTCGTTCGCTGGCCAGGAACGCGGCCATCGCGGCGATCTCCTCAGGCTGTCCGACCCGGCCCAGCGGGATCCCGGCCTGGATGGCCACCGCGGCCAGCTGACTGTCCACATCGGACGATGGGTCCAGACCGTCCAACACGGGTGCGGTGGCGGTGTATCCAGGTGCCAGCACATTCACCGTGATCGCGCTCGGACCCAGCTCGCGAACCAGACTTTTGGTGTATCCCACCAATCCCGGCCTTACCACGTTGGACAGGGCATATTCCGGAATCGGCTGGCGCACGGTTTCCGAGGCGATCAGCAGAATCCGTCCCCAGCCGGCCCGGCGCAGCTGCGGCAGCGCCGCCTGCACCATGCCGACCTGCGACAACAACGAAAGCTCCAGCGCGGCACGAAAACCGTCCAGGTCGAATTCCCCGGTCTGGCCGGCCGGCGGCCCGCCGCCATTGGCCACCACGATGTGCAGCGCGCCATGGTCGGCCGCGGTCCGATCAACCCAGTCGCGTACGCCCGCGTTGTCTCTGACGTCCACTGCCGTCGCGGTTACCTTGCCGAGCGCGGAAAGTTCGGCGCGAGCGGCCTCCAGCCGGTCCCGATCGCGGCCACAAATGGACACGGTCGCACCTTCGCGCAGCAATTCAGCGGCAATCGCGCGGCCCATACCGGCCCGAGCCGGCGGCCACCAGCGCGACCTTGCCGGCCAGTCCCAGCTCCATGTCAGGGCCTCCGGGCGTAGCCGTAGCGGGCGAGTTGAGGGGTGGCAAGCAAAGTCGTCGCTGTCCGCGCACCGCGGGACAGTCCGGTATGCCAGCGAAGGTCCTCGCGCAGCTTGGTACGGCCGCGTTCGAACCGGTTCGGATTGCCGGTCACGGTGTGGTTAGGCCCCAATTCGACGCTGCCGTCCTCGGCTACCGGATTCGCCTCCGCTGGTAGATCCAGCATTTTCAGCACCCCGGCGACCGAGCCACGCGGATCGGTGGTGAAGTCCTCATAACGCAGCCGTACGGCCGCATCCGGTCGCGCTTTGGCGACCCGCTCGGCGGCCATGTTGAAGCCCAGCCAATACCAGGTGCTGTTTCAGCGCGCTCCGCCGACCGGTGTAGTCCTTGGGGCTCAGCCAGGAAAAGGTCACCGCACGCGGGTCGCGGACCATGTGCGCGTACGCCGGCCTGGATCTCGTCCAGATGAGTCGCCAGCGCCGCGTCCGAGGCATATTTGGAACTGTCCACGATCACGCTGGCACCGGTCTGATCGGCGATCGCACGATAGGTGGCCAGCAGCGTTTGGGGCCAACCGTTGGCCGGCGGGCGGCGCAACACCCGGCCGGTGTGCCTGGTCCGGCAGTCGCGTTGCCAGCCAACCACGTCGGTGGCGTGTTCTATAAGCGTACGGTCCGCGGGCCGGCCAGCGTCGGCAACTTTGGACCACAGCGGGCAATCCACCAGGTCCACACCACATCCGCAGCGCCGGTTGCTGCCCGTCCCGAGGACGCCGTTCTGCCACAGGTAGCGCAGCTCCCCGGCATGGAAAACACCAGGTATCTCGGCAAGGACGTTGCCGAACACGGTGCTGCCGCTGCGACACCATCCTGTGACAAATAGGACAGTCAGCCCCATCTGACCCTTCTTAAGTACTTGGCGAATAAAATCGGTAGAATCCCCACGGTGGTAAAAAAGTGACTATACCCATGGGATGCCACTTAAGCGGCCGCCTTTTAAATCTTTGTGGTGACCAGAAAACGACACCCCTCGACGATGTCGCATGTTCGGCAAGCGATAGGGCAGAACCGCCTCGACAATGGGGCAGATTGCCGTTGTAGCGCGAAAATCCGCCGGCCAGCTCCCCTTTACCTACAAATCCGACACTATCCGGTCAACACATGGAAGACCCACACCTAGTCGGACTTTCCGGCCGACCGGCTCGGTCATCGTGTTTGTTACGTGATTTTCCAGCCACCACGGCATATTTGGCCGTACGAGCCAGCGGACGCCGAACGATCGGCAGGCATCCCAGGTTGTTCCCTTGTCCGAAATCGGCCAATCGCTAAGGAGTCTTGCAACGATGGAATACCCCTATTTCACCTTTACTCAAAGTCAAAAGAAAGAGTCCCATTCGCACAGCGCGGATGCATATTTCCAATAGGCAGGGTGAGTCGCGTACTCTCTAACGACCCGGAAACATGAATATCAGGCGGCGACGGGAAACAGGACTCAGAAACCGCGCCGGCCAGCCCGAGCGGCGAAGTCGTCGAGTGCGGTCAGCACCTCGCCGGACTGCCACATTCGATTGCGCCTGAAACCGGTGAACTCGGTGAGGACAGCCGCCTCGACAAGTGCCTCGATCGCGCGCTGCGCGTTCTGTGGTGTCACTCCAAGCTCGCCCGCCACCGTCACGGCGTCCACTACGGGCTGACGAATAAGCAGGTCAGCGAGCCGCCAAGCGCCGGCACCCCGGCGAACCCTGATCTTGCCGTTCCAAGTCTCACGGATCTCTCGCAACTCCGCGACAAGTACTCGGCCGTTGGCAGTCGCCGCGAAGGACGCCTCCGCCACCCGCTCGACGATGGCCGCCGGGGCGCCCTCACGATAGGCGGTAAGGGTGTCGAAATAGCCGGTGGTGTCGGTCAGCAGTCCAGCTGAGACCGGCACCGTCACGTTGCGAGTCAACCCGTGACCACCACGCAACATCGAGTGCATCAGTGCGCGGCCGGTACGTCCGTTGCCGTCGGCGAAAGGGTGAATCGTCTCGAACTGGGCGTGCGCGATGGCGACCTGGGCGAGCAGTGGCAGATCCGTACGACGGGTGAAGTGGACCAGATCGTCGATCAGCGCCGGAATGTGCTCATGCCAAGGCGCGACGAACCCCGCGCCATGCGGACCGAAGTCGTCACCACCGATCCAGACCTGCTCTTGTCGCCACCGGCCGGCGATGCGTGGATCGTGCCGGTCGATGAGTGCCGCGTGCATGGCGAGAATGGCATCCGCGTCCAGCCGGTCAGCCAGTTCCCACGCGGCCTTCATCGCCTCGACGTTCCCGACAATCTCCTGCGCGTTGCGCTTGTCCGTGCTTCCCAGCTCGGCCAGTGCGATGGCCTTCGCCCCAGAGGTGAGGTTCTCTCGATTCTCGATGAGGACGCGGACTCCGAGCGAAGCAGCACCGCGGCGAAAGGGCCACCTCCGCGCCAAGTTCAGCGTCAAAGCGGGCGATCTCGGCCAACGCCTCCTCGGCCAACGCCACGACCGACACCGGGAGCTGTGGCGTACGTTCGGCAATGAACGGAACCACAGCTGCCTGATAGGGCCCAACGTGGCGACGTCTTACCGCTCTGGAAACCAACCCTTGCGGGATCCTCGGCAACCAGTCATGGCTCTCCCACCGCAGCGTCGGCCAGGCCTCATCGTCGCTCAGCGTTCTCACCGACTCCGCTAGCGGATCTGAAACCATGGAACCATCTTAGTGTCAGATAATCGATAAGTGAAACTATGGCCGTTCCTTATGCTCACTTAGCTGTGACTACGTGGTGGCGTTGCGGGCGCGGTACGCGACGACCGCGGCGCGGTTGGCGCAGACGCTGTCGCAGAACCGCTTCGAGCGGTTCTTCGAGAGGTCGACGAGCACCCGCTCGCAGGTCGGGTAGTCGCAGATCCGCAGCCGGCCGAGCTCCTTCTCCCCGTACGACGTCCACCAGCCCCATCGCCGCCTCGACCGCCATCCGGCTGGCCAACGGCGCGTCCGCGGTCGTGGCGTGCAGGTGGTAATCCCAGCTGTCATGTCGTACGAGCTGCGGGAGTGCACGCGCGCTCGCCAGCAGGTCGTTGACGATCTCGACCACTCGGTCCGCGTCCACTTCCCAGATCTCCCGCAGCCGCGGCCGAAGATCGCGGACCGCCCGCAGCTCGGCGAGGTCGTGCGTACGCGATCCCGTCCAGCCCTGGTCGTGGACGAACGCGTCAAGCGCGGCCAGGTCCGGCATCAGCTCCTGGTCACCGTCGAGGGTGTTGACCAGCGCGGCGGCGGCCGCGAGCGCTACCTCGGTGTCGTGCGGGAAAACCGTCTTCACTACTTTCCTGTCAGCAGGCGGGTTCTGGCGTCCGCTCGACGACCGAAGTGGCCGGCCGCAGCTCATCGACCCGGACCAGCGCCACCCCGGCGACGATCAGCACGCCGCCGACCAACTGTATGCCGCTGGGCAGTTCCCCCAGCAGCAGCCACGCGACCAGCACCGCGAAAACCACCTCGGTGAGACCGACGAAGGACGCTAGCTTGGGTCCGAGCAGGCGGGCCGCACCGATCCCCGAAACGTACGAGATCACCGCCGCGACCAGCGAAAGCCCGATGACCGGCACGATCCAACTGGTGTGCTGGCCGGCGAACAGGACGGTGCCGAAAGTCGCGTGCATCGGCAGCAGCCCGAGCGCGCCGGTGACGACCAGGGCCACCGCGCCCACGCCCATACCCGCGCTTGCCATCGCGACCGGTGGCAGGTCCTCGCCGCCGCTGGCCGACAGCAGGAAGAAGACCGCGAGCCCGATCGCCGCGCCGAGCCCCCACAACACGCCCACCCAGTGGATGTGCGCGTGACCAATGAGGTCCAGGACACACACGAGACCGACCAGTGCGATGGCCGAGCCGACCACGGTCAGCCGCCGGGGGCGCTGACCGTGCCGCGCCCACAGCCACCCCACCACCAGGATCGTGCCGGAATATTCCAGCAGCAGGGCCACCCCGACCGGCAGATACTGGATGGCGTTGAAGAAGCAGACCTGACAGCCGGCGACCGCGATCAGCCCGTACGCGATGACCACGCCGGCGTTCTTACGCAGCGCCGGCCATCGGCCGCGGAGCACGAAAACGGCCGGTAGCGCCAAAATCGCCGCGGCCAGGCCGACCCGGGCGGCCACCGCGGCGCCGGCCGACCAGCCGGCGTCGGTCAGCGACCGCGCGAAAGCGCCGGAGGTGCTGAAGGTCGCGGCCGACAGCAGAGCCAGCCCGAGGCCGGCTCCCGCGCTGCGCTGCATCCCGACTCCTTATGTAATAGGTCATGGCGACTTATACCAATGACGCTACGGTCGGGACCGTAAGAAGTCAAGCGATATTTTAGATGTGACAGGGTCAGTAACTGGGCGACCAGCGGGTTGCTCGTACGAGCTCGGCGAGCTCCTCTTTGGGTACGCGCCGAGAGCTACTCCGTCGGCGACCGCCTGCACCGCGACCGCGCGACCGCGATCCGGTCGGCGATCGCCGGCACGTCCTCCCAGCGCGGCAGCAGCGGCTCGGCCGGATCGGCCAACGCCGGCGACGCCTCGCCGAGCGTACGAGCCGCGACCCGCATCATCTCGTCGGTGACACGGGTCGCCTTCGACGCGGTCACCGCGAGACCGATCGCCGGAAAGATGTAGACGTTGTTGCACTGCGCCACCCGATGTTCCACTCCATCCCGTACGACCGGCGCGAACGGTGATCCGGTGGCGACCAACGCGCGGCCATCGGTCCACTCGTCCAGCTCGCCGGGCCGCGCCTCGGCCTTGCTGGTGGGGTTGGACAACGGAAAAATGATCGGCCGCTCGGTCTTTCCGGCTAGTTCGCGGACGATCGGTTCGGTGAAAGCGCCGGCGGCGGTGGAAAGTCCGAGCAGCACACCGACGTCAACGTTGTGCACCACATCAGCCCAGCTGAGCCGGTCCCGCCAGCTTCCAGTCCACGGTTTTGGCGTACCGCCGTTGGTTCTCCGACAGATCGGTACGATCCGCGGTCAGCAGGCCGTCAATATCCACCACCCAGATGCGGTCCAGTGCGTTCTGCTCGGAAAGACCCTGCGCCTGCATTTGCCGGCTGATCATGTCGAGCACACCCATGCCCGCGGAGCCGGCGCCGAGCATCACCACTTGCTGCTCGGCCAGCGGTCGGCCAGCGACTTTCGTTGCGCCATAAAGCGCGCCAAGAGCCACCGCGGCGGTGCCCTGAATGTCGTCGTTGAAGGTCAGCAGCTGGTCGCGGTATTTCTCCAGGATCGGCAGGGCATGGGCAGTCGCGAAATCCTCCCACTGCAGCAGGACGTCCGGCATTTCGGCTCGTACAGCCGAAACGAAGTCGTCGACGAACGCGTGGTATTCCTCGTCGCCGATCCGCCGGTGCCGCCAACCCAGATACTGCGGGTCCTCCAGGCATTGCGCGTTGTCGGTGCCCACATCCAGCACGATCGGCAGCGTCCGGGCCGGGTCGATGCCACCTATCAGCGTGTAGAGGGAAAGTTTCCCAATCGGGATACCCATTCCGCCGATTCCCTGGTCACCGAGACCGAGAATGCGCTGCCCGTCGGTCACCACGATCACGTCGATGTCCTGCTGCGGACGGTTGCGCAGCACCTCACGCAGGTGCTCACGGTCCGGGTACGCGACGAAAAGCCCGCGCGGACGGCGGTAGATTTCGCTGAAACGCTGGCAGGCCTCACCAACGGTGGGCGTGTAGATAATCGGCATCGCCTCGGCGATGTGCTCGCTGAGCACCCGGTAGAACAGGGTTTCGTTGCGATCCTGCAAAGCCCGCAGATAGATGTGCTTGTCGAGGTCGTTCCGGCGGGTGCTGAACTCTTGCCAGCAATGCGCCACCTGCTGCTCGATCGTCTTCTCGGCGATCGGCAACAGCCCCAGCAGCCCCAACTCCAGCCGCTCCCCGCTGGGTAAACGCAGTTCCCTTGGTAGTCAACGCGTCGTAAAGGCGCGCCTGTCCAGTCGTACGATCAGCGGCCCCCATGGCGGTTCCTCTCCGTCAGCCGAGTGATCCGCCCTCGACTGTGCCACAGTCAGCCGCTGGGCTGGCGGTGCAGGATCAGCATTTCGCCGTAAAGGAAACCTTTGAATTCGCGGATCCGGGTCATCACCGCGTCGATGGCGGCACTCGCCTGCGCTGCCGCGGCTCGTACGGCCGTGCCCGAATGTTCCCGTAGACCGGTGGTCAGCCGGGTCAACCAGCGCCGCAAAGTGGCCAGCGCATCGGCCAGCGAGTTCACGTAGCTGATGCCGGCGGCACCGGCATGCGCGGCCACGAAACCCCATGCCGTCGCCATTTCCACCCCCACCGAGGCGGCCCAGGCCCGGATCCCCTGGATTTGCTCAAAAACATTGGCTGTGTCGGCCGGCCAACCCGTTCGCTCGTACGCGTCGACCTGCCCGCCGATGGCTTGCAGGCCGCTGATTTCCCAACCGGCGCGGGCGGGTTCCAGGGCCGTACCGTCGCTGATCTCCTGCAAACGCAGCTCCTGGTGCTGGATTTCATCGGCCTTTCCAGCGGTTCGCAGCTCGCTGGCGACTTTGTCGAGCATTCCCACCACAGCTGTGCCCATCACCGAGAAAGCTTCCGGCTCCGATCCGAAAGCGGCGCGCCAGGGAGCCACCTCGGCGACCATTCCGTCGATCAGCACGGTGACGAGGTTGATTCGGCGGACCGCATCCCAGCCGAAGCCGACCCGCTCCTGCAGTCGCCGCCACCAGAGATGATCGCCGGTCGTCGCCGGATCCAGGACGTCGTCACCGAGCGTCGCCCCCAACCAGCGCAGCCGTTCCCGCAGGTCGGCCCATGGCGGCGGTTCGCCCGTACGCACCGTCACCGCGGCCAGCTCGGACGCCACCAGCTCGGTCGGCGGCGGTGACCGGTAGAGCACGGTGTCCAGAATCGCCGGCCAGTCCAGCGAAACCACCAGCGCCAGCTGCTGCCGGGCCGGCGCGGCATCGGCCACCGCCTCGAAGGTGCCCCACAGCTCGTTGTCCGCGGAAAGTTCCCGAAGAGCGCGCGCGAGCTGTCCCGCCGAGATGAGGACGTTGGCCGAATCCTCGGCACCCAGCAACGCGTCGGCAGCCTTTCGCTGCAGGTCTATCAGCCCGGTGGCATCCATTGCGCTTCCCCTTGCCCGGCCACACAGGCGGCCGGTGTGATTACCGTACGTACGGCATCGACTTCCAGGGATCGGGCGAGCGGTCGCGGGACGTGGGTCCAACGGCACTAGTCGGGGTGTTTGCCCGCCAAACGGACCGCCGCAAGACGGGCCGCGTGGGGATATTCGGGCGGCCACCGAGTAAAGTGAAAAGAAGGATTTTCGAAATGCGCCCGGTGCTAATGCCCTGCCAGCTGCCGGATCGACCTGACAGCCGACCGGCCCGCGCCGAACAGGCCGATTCGACAGCGGCACGACGATCAGCAGCAAAGCGAGCACTCCACCGACCGCGGCGAAACTCAGCGAGAATTTCGCGTCAACGATGGCCGAGGCTGACAGCACGATCAGCCGGATGGTGGCGGGCAACCGGAATACGAAGTAATACCAGGTGGCGATGATGACACCTGGGACGTACAGCACCAGGTAGCAACGGGCCCAAAAGACCTCGGACGAGCCGGCCGCGGCTATCAATTCCCGGTCGGCGTCCGACCCGCGCCTGATCAGCTGCCGGGCGATCGCGCCTTTGAGGACCCAGAGGTTCTTGCTGCCGGTCATCACCAGAAACAGCGCGTAAAAGTCGGTCCGCATATATACCGCCGTCTGTGCGACGATAGCGCCGACATTGATGAAGACGACGGCTCGTACGACCTCCGTCGCAGGCGACCCGAGCTCGGCGCCCCAAATCCTCTGCACGATCACCATAGCGGCGGAGATCGCGGCATCGATCAGGATCCCGGCGGCCAGCGGGATGGCGCGCTTCTTCGGCGAAATGGCCCACAGGCCAGTCACATCGGTCTGCGCCACGATGAAGAAAAGCCTTCGGCCAAACGAGATCCGACCGTGCACGCCGAGCCTCGCGGCGGCCAGCTTATGCGCCAGCTCATGGATAATCGTCAACACCATGGACACCGTCATGATGATGAAAATGCTCGCCAACGGGATCGTCGACGGCACCCCGTCACGATAGCTCGGACGCAGCGTCGGATCGAGTGCGAGCAGGACCAACCCGACCACCACCAGGACGCCCTGAACGGCCAGCCCCACTGGGCCGAAAAAAATCCGGCCTACTGTGCGGCCGACGGGCGCAACGGCGACAGTCGGCGGGTTTTCGTCATCGGTGAGGACACCAGCCGCCTCCAGATCGGCCAGGAAATCGGCGACGTCCACGTCTTCGCCGACAATCTTGGTCGCTTTCGCAGCGCAGTCAGCGACGGACGCGCCCGCTTGCAGCCACTGGACGATCTGGCCGCCGATCTCCGGGACGGCCACGAACTCACTCGTGCCGTGCCGCCCGAGGATGAAGCCATCGCCGTCCGGGACGACATTTATAGCCTGGTATCGGTTTGACCTGACCGAGGTGGTCATGGTCGGTTGTCTGCGCAGAGCTGGCAATCCGGGTGGCGCTCCCAGCGATGCCGATCCGACCTCATGTCGTCCGCCAGCTCCAGAACGTGATAGCAGGCCAGCGCGACCGGCGGTTCGATCCTCCTGATGAACCGCATGGCCTCCATCGCCATCAGGCCGGAAAGGACCTGAACCACCGGCCCGGTCGCCCGGTTCACGGTATCCCGGTCGAACAGCGGATCCGTCCTGATATCCCACTCCGCGTCCCGAAGCTCGTCGTTTCGGTGCAGCTCAAGGCACAATCGACAGGCCGACCGGCCCGGCTCGACGGACCAGTAGCAAAGCGTCGAATAGGCCAGCCCGCCGGCCACGTACGGTATCCCCAGCTCAACACACGCTTGGTTGACCAGCAGCTGCACATCGTCCGGGCTGTCGATCGCACAAATCACCAGATCGTGGCCGCTGGCCAGTTCCCGGATCCCAGCCGCGTCCTCGACCCGCTGGTGCACGGCATCCACCGCCGTCCCCGCGGAATAGGCCGCCGCCCAGTTCTGGGCCGCCTCGACCTTACGTTGACCAATCGTGGCGAGGCCGTACGCAAACTGCCGAGCCAGATTTTTGGTCTCCACCACGTCGAAATCGACCAGCGTGACCCGGCCGACCCCGAGGCCGACGAGTGACTGCAGGATTCCGGAGCCGAGTCCACCAGCCCCGAGCAACAGCACGCGAGCCGACTCCACGGCACGGTGTTGGTCCGCACTGCTGACGTGAAGATCAGCGAAGATGTCATAAAACCGGAGATTGCTTTGATGCCGGTCGCGGACCGCCGGCTCCAGGCTCTCGTCCGCACCAGCGCGCTGGACGATCCCCCAAGAATCGAATTCGGCCACCGCGGCGGCGCGATATCCTCTTTGCTCACCGGAAAACCTTGCGCACTCATGGCGAGGACAAGCTCTTCTTCGGTACGAGTACCTTCTCTCAGCAACAGCAACAGGGCCGCGACGCTGCCCTCGGCGTCCTCCAGGTGCATCCGTTCCAGGGCACGCCGGTGCACGATGACGCTTCCGTCAATCGCCTGGACGAGAATCGATTTCAGTCGCGGAATCATCAAAATTCGCCATCTCCGATAGATGACCGCCCCCGGTGGCCAGGGCGCACCAAGGGCGGTCCGCAACGATTGTTACGCGGCCTCGCCCTCGGTCTGGTGGTTGCGGGTAGCCTCGATGCGCTCGACCTTGGTGACGGTGATCTTCATGATTTCACCTCTTTTCCTTTTAGAAGTGGAATAAGCCGGATCACCGGCTCGTCGGCGACGCTACCCGCGCGGCCCGCAAGGCAGACCAGTCGTACCGCAGGTGGCCGCGATCCTCCCGATTTGCCCGCCCGATCGCGCAGACCACGGGGGCACGACGGCCAAACAGAAGGGCTTTTTTTATTGTTGCGGCCAAGATGACCGTAAGAGGGCAGCCCAGTTCGCCTGCCCGAATGCTGAATTTCTGAGTAGTAAGCCGGATTTCAGCCGAGTAGCGCAGGTGCCGATGACACCCACCTCCCGACCCGGGCACGTCGACAACCTTGTGAAAGCTTTCATTTGCCTTCGTCTCGTGCCAGAAACTGGCCGATGCCGGCCACCCGCTTCGACCTTGTGCTGGTCCAACTCGGTGATTAGCATCGCCGGTTAATACGTTTCAAAACCGAAAGGGATCGCGTCCCGGCGACGCTGCCGGGGCGGGTTCGGTCGAGGGAGTCCCGCGATGTCATCAGGATCATCGGGAACAACGTCCGCGGCGATCGTGCCAGACGACACGACAATCAGTCGCCAGCAGTGGAAATGGTCGATCCTGGCGGCGATGGCGTCCTATCTGGACGCTGGGTCGATCGTCGCGCTGGGCACCGGCCTCGCGCTCTTCAAGAGCGAGCTCGGCCTGTCCACCTTCGGCGTCGGCGCGCTGGCCGCGATTGGCCCAAACGCGCTGGGCTGCGCGGTCGGCGCCTTCATCGGCGGCCGGCTGGGTGACCGGCTGGGGCGAAAACGGATCTACAAGTGGGATCTGATCATCTACGCGTTCGGCATCCTGCTGATCGGGCTGTCCTTCAACCCGGTTTTCCTTTTCGCGGGCACGTTCATCGTCGGCGTCGCGGTCGGCGCCGACGTGCCCACGTCGCTGGCGCTGGTCGGGGAGCTGGCCCCGGCCAAGGCACGCGGCCGGCTGGTCGGGTTGACCCAGGTGGCGTGGAACCTTGGACCCGTCGTCGTGCTGGTGATGGCGCTTGTGTTGACACCACTGGGATTGCTCGGCACCCGGATCGTTTTCCTGCAACTTTTCGTCGCCGCCCTGGTGACCTGGGCGCTGCGCCGCGGGATCGCCGAGTCGGCCCGGTGGCAGGCCGCGAAAGACCAGCTGTCGCAGTTCCGGGCGATCTTTCGCGGACCCAACCTGCGCGCTCTGGTGTGGACCGCGACGATCTACACATTCTGGGGACTGGCCGCCGGCACCGCCGGCATTTTCACGCCGTACGTCATCCAGACCCTGCACGCCGGCAGCCAGGCAGCCGGAGTGGCACTGTCGTGCGCCGGCTTCGTCATCGGCATCCTGGGCACCATCTTCATTTTCATGCTGATCAACGACCGCAGCTACCAGACCCGCCGGCTGATGTGGGGCATCGGCGCGATCCTGCAGGTCATCGCGTACGCGATCTATCTGGTGTTGCCGTTCACCATTCCGGTGGTCATCGCGAACATCGTTCTCTTCGGGCTCGGCGCCGCCATCGCCGGCGAGTCGACCTACAAGGTCTTCAGCCAGGAACTCTTCCCGACCACCTTGCGCAGCACCGCACAGGGATTCACCTTCGGCCTGGCCCGTACCGCGCTGGGCATCTGGAGTTTCTTCGTCCCGGCGCTGGCCGCGGTGCGCATCGGCCCGGTGGCGTTGCTGTTGACCGCGTTCCTGGCCGTCAGTGGCATTGTCGGCTTCTTCTTCATGCATGCCTCACACGGTCGGCAAGCCACTGGAGGAAATCGAGCGCGAGCGGGCCGCTGCCTGATGCGCGAGCTGCTGGCGCGTTTCACCGACCCAGCACCGAAATACGGACCGCTGCCAATCTGGTGGTGGAGTGGCGCCCGGCTCACCCGGGAGCGTTTGCGCTGGCAGATGGCAAAACTGGTGGAAGGCGGAGTGCGGCAGGCGGTGGTGTTGTGCCTGCGCGTCGACGACCTCGCCGGACGGACCGTCGTCGATCTGGGCGACCTCCGCGGAACAGCCGACGTGCGGATTAGTGGCCAGCTCGCCGGCCGACTGATCTGGGGACCATGGCGCACCGAGATCACCGATTTCCTGCGTCTGGGCCAGAACGACCTGGAGGTCGTCGTCCGCGGCACGCTGGCCGGGTATCTGGACGACGCCTCCCCCACCCTGGGCGTCTACGCCGGCCAGGTCCGTACCGGCCTCTTCGGTCCAGTCACCCTGCGCCAGTTGCGATCGGAAATAGCTGAGTGAGCGGCGGTCGGTCCATAGTATTTTCTATGGGACAATAGCGTCGTGCCTGTCGTTTCGTTGGATCTGTTGCGGACGTTTCACGCTGTCTATCGCGCTCGTACGCTCACCAGGGCGGCGCTGGAGCTCGGGCTGTCCCAGCCGACCGTGACCAGCCAGCTTCGCAGCCTGGAACAGGCCGTCGACCAGCCATTATTCACTCGGCAAGCGCGCGGGGTGGTGCCCACCGCGGCCGCTGACGACGACCTGGCGCGGCGGCTGGATGGGCCGCTGGACGCGCTGGTGGGAATCGCCGCGGAGCTTGGCCGGTCACCGGCGCTGGCCGGCCGTACGCTGCACCTTGGCGGGCCCGCGGAGCTGGTGGCCGTGAGAGCCCTGCCAGCACTGGCCGGGACGATCGCCGCCGGCGTGGCCGGCCGTGCGTACCAGCCTCGGGCTCGCCGACGACTTGTTGGCCGATCTCGCCGATGGGCGGCTCGATCTGGTGATCAGTACGGTACGACCGCGCCGCCGCGGCCTGCATTACGAGCCGTTGTGTGACGAGGAATTCGTGTTGGTCGCCGCCCCCACTGTCCTTTGTGGACTGGATTTGGCGGGCAATCGTACGAAAGCCCTTCAGGGGCTGCCTTTGCTGGCGTACGCAGAAGATTTGCCGATTATCCGACGTTGGTGGCGACACGTGGGGGGGGGTGCCACCCACCGCCGCCGCGCGGTGCTGGTCGCGCCCGACCTGCGGGCACTGCGAGCGGCCGCCGCGGCCGGAATAGGAGTCACCGTGCTGCCGCGCTATCTGTGCGCGGAGGATCTCACGGCGGGTCGCCTGGTCGAAATACTGCCCACGGAGGATCCACCGATCAACACGTTCTATCTCGCCAGCCGTACGCCAGCGAGGCAGGATCCGCACCTCGCGCACGCTGGGACGCGTTGCTCGACGCGGCGAAATCCTGGTAGCCGGAATCTGGCGCGAAGATCAGGCGCCGACCGTCCCGTCGACGCCTTCCCGGAGGAAGTCGGCGTGACCGTTGTGGCGGGCATATTCGTTGATCATGTGCACCATGACCAAACGCAGGGACACGTCCTCTTTCCATTTCGCGTTGTGGCCCAGCACATCCAGGGACTCCGCCGCCTGCTCGATCCGGCGGGAATGCTCAACTTCGTTCTGCCAGGCCGCAAAGGCCTCGGAGCGGGTCGCCTTGGTCGCGTCGTACGCCACCTGGTAGTCATTCTCGGGCGACCACACCAGCGTGAGGTCTTCTGAATTCATGACTATCCGGAACCACGTACGCTCCACCTCGACCAGGTGCCGAACCAGCGCCAGTAACGAAAGTGTGGACGGTGGCATGGACTGCTTGCGCAGGTCCTCGTCGGACAGGTCGTCACATTTCATCGCGAGGGTGGCCCGGTGAAAATCGAGAAATCCGCGCAACATCTCGCGTTCGCCGCCGATCAGCGGCGGCTCAGGGCGTTCGGTGGTCATTGCGCAGACTTTATGCCTTGGGCTCCAACAAGACGAGCGGAATTTCACGTTTGGTCTTGGTCTGGTAATCAGCGTAGTTCTTGTGGTCCGCGACAACCAGCGGCCACAGCCGGCCGCGCTCCTGCGCGTCGGCGATCCGGGCGTGCATCGGCTCGGCCGGTTTTCCCTTGTACGCCACCTTAACCTCCGGGTTGTCCCGCAGGTTGAGAAACCACGCCGGGTGCGTGTCGTCACCACCACGCGACGCCACGATGACGATGGTGTCCCCCTCCTGCAGCGGCGACGTGAGCATCACCGACCGCTGCTGGCCGCTCTTACGACCGGTGGTGGTGAGCTCCAGGACCGGCATGTTCGCGACCCGCCACCCGGACCGGCCGCCGCTCAGCTTGAGGAAACCGCGGTGCACCGCGTTCATCGTCTTCAGAGTGAAATCGCTCGGCATGCGCGGAATGTAACCGCAGGAACCGCCTGTGTCGAGACGCGCGTCTACAGAATCACAGACGACTAGGGCGCCAGAACGTGGGCCAGATCGAACTTCACCGGCTCGTCCAGCTGCTCGTACGTGCAGGAACGCGGCTCGCGGTCATCCCGCCAGCGGACGAACTGCGCGGTGTGCCGGAACCGAACGCCCTCCATCTGGTCGTACCGGACCTCGACGACCCGCTCCGGTCGCAGCGGGATGAACGTCAGGTCCTTGCCGGCGGCCCACCGGCTGCCCTCGGAGTTGAGTTGCGGGGCGTCCGGTTGCCCTCCTCCTGCTTCGCCCAGGCCCACGGGTGGTCATCGAAGGTGGTCACCAGCGGCTGCATCTCCTGGAACAGCTCCTGCCGACGGACCATCGGGAACGCGCCGATCACGCCGACGCTGGCCAGCACGCCGTCGCCGTTGAACAGCCCGAGCAGCAGCGAACCGATCCGGTCCGGGCCGCTTTTGTGCAGCAGCCGGTAGCCGGCGACCACGCAGTCGGCCGTACGTTCGTGCTTGATCTTGAACATCGTCCGCTTGTCCGGCTGGTAGTCGCCGTCCAACGGCTTGGCGATCAGCCCGTCCAGACCGGCGCCCTCGAACTCGTTGAACCACTCGCCGGCGACCTTGTCGTCGGCGGTGGTCGGGGTCAGGTGGACCGGCGGCGCGACGGACCGGAGCAGTTGCTCGAGAGCGGCGCGCCGCTGCGCGAACGGCCGTCCCATGTAGTCGATGTCGTCGTGGGCCAGCAGGTCAAAAGCGATGAAGCGCGCGGGCGTACGCTCCGAAAGCATCGTCACCCGGCTCACCGCCGGATGGATTCGCTGTTGCAGCGCCTCGAAATCGAGCCGGTCCCCCCCGCTCTCCCCACCACCACGATCTCGATCTCGCCGTCGATCACGCATTTTTCCGGCAACTGCTGACGGAAGGCCTCAACCAGCTCGGGAAAATACCGGGTCATCGGCTTCTCGTTGCGGCTGCTGCCGAGCTCGACCTCGTCGCCGTCCCGGAAGATGATCGACCGGAACCCGTCCCATTTTGGTTCATAGCTAAATGCCCCAGTGGGGATGCCTTTGATTGGTTTCGCCAGCATCGGCTTGACCGGCGGCATGACAGGAAGCTGCATGGCGCCATTGTCACCAAACCCCAGCCGCTACGCGAGTTCCCCCCAGCTGAGTGTCGGAAGGCGACCGTAATGATTCGGTAAGTGGCTCCGGAGAAGGTGGGGACATCGAACAAGCCACCGCTTCCAAGGAGCCAGCAATGACCACCACCGAACTCCCCACCACCGCCACCCCGGCCGCCAGCACCAAGACCCGTCGCCGGCTGTTCCGGGTGGCCGCGATCGGCGGCACCGCGCTGGCGACCGGCACGACCTTCGCGGTGACGCACGCTTTCGGCGTCGAGTTCGCCATCACCGACCCGGGGCCGAGTCAGCTGCCGCATTTCTTCAGCATGCCGGAGATCATGATCCTCACCGTGGTCATTGGCCTCGCTGGCTGGGGAACGCTGGCTCTGCTGGAGCGAATTTCCCGGCACGGCAGGGCGATCTGGGCAGTGCTGGGCGCCGTTGTCCTGCTGCTCTCGTACGTCCCCATCGGCATGGAGACCGCCACCGGAGGCACCCGGATCATGCTCGGGGTCATCCACACCCTGGTCGCGGTTGGACTGTTCACCATGCTGCGTCGGCGGTAAACCGGTGTCTTAAATTGAGACAGTTTCACCGGACGGAGATCGACTAGGGTCGAGGAAAGATTGCTCGCCTCGACCCCGCAGGGACGACAGATGATCTTCATTACCGCGAAGTTCCGGATCCGCCCCGAAGACGCCGACCAGTGGCCGGAGATCTCCGCCGAGTTCACCGCGGCGACCCGGGCCGAGCCCGGCTGCCTGTGGTTCGACTGGTCCCGGAGCCTCGCGGATCCGACCGAGTACGTGCTGGTGGAGGCCTTTCGGGACGGCGACGCGGGCGGCGCGCGTGAGTGAGTTCGGACCACTTCAAGAAGGCGCGGAAAACGCTGCCGCCGCACCTGGCCGAGACACCCCGGATCGTGAACGCGGCCCTCGAGCAGGACGACTGGTCCCTGCTCGGCGAGATGGCCGTCGACTAGGCAGTGTCTGGCTAGACCATGGATTCGCCGCGTACGTAGACGGCTCGGAGCTGGTGCAGCGCGGCCGGGTCGACCAGCGGGTTCCCGTCGACGGCCAGGATGTCCGCGTCGTAGCCAGCGGCCAACCGGCCCTTACGGTCGCCGAGGCCGCAGACCGTGGCCGCGCGGGCGGTGCTGGCGGACAATGCCTCGAACGGGCTCATGCCGATCTGTACGAGGTGGCCAACCCCCCCAACGCAGCACGTCCGGCGGCTTGACCGGGCCGATGCCGGCGTCCGTACCAGCGACAACGGTCGCACCTGACGCGTAGAGCCGGCCGGCGTTGGCCATCAGCCCCGGCAGCCGCTTGGCGATCGGCGGAGGGGCACGGCACCGGGAATCGGTACGAAACCGAGCGTCAGGCCGATCGCGATGCCCCGCTCGGCGATAATCCGCAGCAGGTCGTCAGGCGCCGGGTCGACGCCGTCGGCGGTGAAGAACGAGACGTGTTCCATGCCGTCCACACCCGCCTCCACCGCGTCGATGATGGCCTGCGTGCCATGTGCGTGGGCGGTGACCGGGAGGCCGAGCCGATGCGCCTCCTCGACCGCCGCGCGCAGCTCCGCCGGACCGAACTGGGGCAGCTCGGGAAGCGACCCCGGCGTGAGATTTCCGCCGCTGGCCATGATTTTGATGACGTCGACGCCCGATTCGGCATGCGCTCGTACGGCTGCTCGTACGCCCTCGACACCGCTGGCCTGACCGCCCAGGCTGTGGCAGTGGCCGCCAGGGGTGGTGATCGGCGGTCCGGCGGCGACGATGGTGGGCAGCGTCCGGTCGTACGCGCCGGCGTCCCGCAACCCGAGGCTCAGGTAGCCGCGGTCGCCCAGGTCCCGAACCGTGGTGACACCGCCCCGAACGGCGTTCCGGGCGGCCGTCGCCATCGCCACGAAAGCCGCCGCGTCATCGCGGCCAGCGAGCCGGCCGACCGGGTCGTCTGAGGAGTCGAACGCGAGGTGGACATGCGTGTCGACGAGCCCCGGCAGCAACGTCGTGTCGCCCAGGTCTCGTACGGTGGCGCCGTCGGGCGTCGCGATTTCGGTGCCAACGGCGACGATCCGGCCGCTCTCGATCAGAACCGTCGGGTTCGCCGTCAGCTTTTCGGTGGTGCCGTCGAACAACCGGGCGGCCCGCAGAACGGTGAGCCGGGGGCGTTCGGTCGCGGTGGTGGTCATGTCGACCAGCGTGCGGCCGTACGCACCTTCCGGGCGTCAGTAGTCCTACTGAAGCCCGGTACGCATCTCTAGTGTCCTGGTCACCCATGACAGAGCCGCACGAACCGCACGCCGGGAGTCGTCGTCGTGGTCGAGCATGTCGAAACCGTGCCGACCGTCTGGCACGTCGATGACCTCAAGGGACCGCCCCTGGGTGTGGGCTTCGGCCACGAACGCGGTCACGGTTTCGGCGATCGGTGGCGCTTCTCGTCCCACTCGGGTGAGCAACAGCGGCAGGTCACCCACCCCGGACAGGGCCTGTGTCGGCTGGTAGTGGGGCGGTGCGGGGGGGCGAGCGGCAGCACCGGTGCGAGGACGGGGTAGGTCAGCGCGACACACCGCAGCCACGACGGCGGAGCAGCCAGCCAGTCGGTGGCGAGCAGGCCGCCGCCGGAGAAGAACCACAGCGCCACCCGGTCGGGGTCCACCCCGTCCAACTTCTGGGCGTACTCGACTGCGGCCCTAACGTCCTCCACCGCGCCGTCGTAGTCAACGCTCCCGTACAGCCGGTGCTCGACCGTGACACCGACCAGGCCCCGCTCGGCCGCGGCGGCTCCATAGCCGACATACATCGGCCAGTCTCGCGGCCCCGGCCGTACCTCGGCGGGAGCGGGCCATCGGACTGCCGACGCCGTCATCGGTCCGCGCGGGTCGGTAAATATCGAAATGAGCCTGCCTTTCTGGGCTAATTTGTGGAACGTCCAGAACAAACGGCTGCATATAGGCGGGGGTCTCAGTCACTACCGCAGTTAATCAGGTGCCCCGACACCACGCCCGACACGCCGTAGCGGCGCGAAACTGTCGTACCCCTCCGGCAGATTTGCCCCCACCCAGTGAACGGGCGGGGGGCGGGTTTGCGGACCGATGTTCAACTAAAAATTAAGGTCTACCTCTTGACCCACCCCCCGCCCCGTTCACTGGGTGGGGGTAAGAAAACAGGGTGGGTACGACAGTTTCGCGCCGCACCCGGGTTTGCCGGGTCGTCAGAGTTGCCCGATAAGTGTGCGCTCCTGTGGTGATCATGGTCGGTCGACTACCGCGACTCCTCTCGGAGGCGACCCAGGCGGCGATCTGCGCGCGGTTGGTGAACCCGAGCTTGGCGAGAATGTGCTGCGTGGGTTTCGGCGGTGCGCTCGCTGATATACGCGGTGGCGGCGATCTGCCGGTTGGTCAGGCCCTGCCGAACCAACTCGGCAACCTCCCGCTCCCGGCGGCTGAGCGGTCCCTTCGCCCGGCCGGCCAACGAGCTGGCCAGCTCCTGCGCCTTTCGCGCCAGCGACAGCATGCCCAAGTCGCCCGCCCGGCTGGCCGCCAACACCGCGAGGGCAGCCGCCTCCAGCCGGTCGCCAGTACGGTTTCGCCTGGTCAGCGCATCCGCGAGCCGATAGGTGGCAGTGATCGCGTACGGCCGCATGCCGGCCTTCTCATTGATGTCGACGGCCGCCCGCAGGTGCCGGACAGCGTCTTCGTAACGGCCCATAGTGGTCGCCGCGACGCCCAGTGGCAGCCGGACCGAACCGCTGACCGCGACGATCCCGGCGCCACCGCAGACGAAGAGGTCGGCGTACGGCGACAGCATCCGGTACGCCTGCGCCGAAGTCTCGGCGTCCCCAAACTCGGCGGCCAGATCAGCGGTGCCACCGGCGGCCGGCAGCAACACGAAGCCGGGCACTGAGGCGAGCGGCGGCAACGTCCGGTAAAGCCGCAGGGCCTCGTCGCGGCGGCCAGTGGTGAGCTTCCACACGGCCCCGACCGCCCGCAGCGACGCCATCGCCATCGCATCGCCGTGCGCCTCAAGGACCTCGTCGCGCACTGCCGTCTCGTCACCGGTCATCGCCCGCAGGGACAACAAAAAGCCAAGTGACGGCAGCAAAGCGCCCTCATGTCCGGCCTGTCGCGCGAGCGCCTCGACCCGACGGCCGAGCGTCTCAGCTTCGGCGAACCGGCCACACCCGAGCGCGATAGCGGCCTGTGACCGTACGGCATGCCAGCGGGCCAGCGGCGACTTGATCCGCTCGGCCGCCGCCGCGATCGGCACCAGCTCCGCTTCGGCACGGTCGATGTCCCCCAGTTGTACGTACGCGTCGAACCGCCACAACCGGCCCACAGGATCGCGTCGTCGTCCAACCCCCGCCGCCGACCTCGAGCAGGCGGTCGCCCAGCGCCAGCCGGTCACGAGCGCCGTCTGGGCCGCTGCGAGCGAACTGCCGGGCCCGGAGCGCCTCGACCAAGGCCCGCCGGTCACCCACCCGCTCGGCCATCTCGAGCGCCTCGGCCGACTGCGCTTCGGCGTGCGCGAGGGTCCGCCAGGAGTCCGAAGCCACCTGCTGGGCCAGCAGCCTCGCTCGTACGGCACTGTCCTGGGTCGGCATTGCGGCCAACGCCTCATCGCAGAGCGCCCGGCCGGTCTCGTCCCAGACGAAGTCGGTGACGCCTTCCATCGTGAGCGAAGCGCGCGCGATGGTCTCGGTGTCGCCGACCGTACGGGCGAGGTCCGCGGCCGCGAGCAGCGCTTTCCGGGCCGCGTCCACGTCGTACGCCTTGACCAGCGCTTGTGCCCTGGCCAGCAACAACCGGCAGCGGTCAGCTACCCCGAGCGGCCCGCCGGCGGCCAGCGCTCGCCCGTAAAGCGTGCCAGCCTCCTCCCAGGCGAGCTGGTCCATCGCCTGTCCGGCGGCCCGCTCGGCCCAGTCGACGGCGAGCGCCGCGTCCCCGGTCGGCAGCGCCTCCAGCAGATGGAACGCGATCTGCCCGATCCGCGCGTCCGCATCGCTGCGACCCATCAGGAATTCGGCCATCCGCTCGTGCAGCTGGAGCCGCTCGACGGTGGCCACCTCCAGCCGAGCCGCCTCGCGGATGAGGTCGTGCGCGAAGGCACCGGCGGTCAGGATCCCGGCGCCAGTCGCCTCGTCGACGGCCGCCAGCACCTGAGCCACGGACCGGTCGGCGACCGCCGCGAGCGCGGTCGGGTCCAGCTCGGACCCGCGACGGCGGCGGCCGACACCACCGCCGCGCAGTCCGCAGACAGCCGGCCAAGCCGGGCCCGTACGGCATCCCGTACGCCCGCTGGCAGCTCCGCCGCCACCTCGCCGGAGCTGCCCAGCAGCCGCCCCAACTCGGCAACGAAGAACGGATTTCCCTGCGTACGCTCGCAAATCGCGGCGGCCACGGTGGCCGGCACGGCCCACCCGGTCACCCCGGCCAGCTGCTGCCCGACCTCGGTTTCGGTCAGGCCGTCCAGCCGGATCCGGCTGACCGCCGACTCGCGCGCCAGCTCGGCGAGGCCGGCCCGCAGCCCGCCGGTTTCGGTGTGCCGGAAGGTGCCGAGCACCGCCAGCCGGGAGCCAGCCACGTTTCTTGCCAGGTGCACCAACAAAAGTACCGACGCGGGATCCGCCCACTGCAGGTCGTCGAGCACCACCAGCAACCCGGCCGGCTGGGCCGCCGCCAGCAGGAACTCCGTCACCGCCTGGAAAAGCCGGAACCGCTCGCCCGGTCCACGGTCCGCCCGCGGATCCCAAAGCTCAACTCCGACGCCACCAGTCGCCTTCACGACCTGACGGAACGGCCAGTACGGCGGACTGCCCTCCTCTTCGGTGGCCCGTCCCCCCCACCCGACCGTCATGTCCAGACTTTTGGCTCTTGTGACGGCAAATTCGGCGAGCGCGGTCTTGCCGACACCGGGCTCGCCGGCGACCAGCACCACTTGCCCATCGCCAGCCAGCGCGTCCCGCAGCCGGGCGTCCAGCAGCTGCCGCTCACGCTCCCGTCCGACGAACTGCCGCGCCACCGGTCCCCCTCAGCTGTGGTGAGGCTCCCAGGCTAGCCAACGCGTTGGCCGGACCCCCAGTTCGACGGCGCGAAGGTGCGCACGTACGCGATCGAGGTGTCCAGAGCCACCTCCAGCGGCAACGAATCGCGCCGGGTCTGGCTGAGCAGCAAGCCACCCTGGACCGCGGCGAGCAGCGCGAGCGCGAGCCGGTCGGGGTCCGCTTCCGGGACCAGTTCTCCCCGCGTACGCATCGCCGCGAGTCCGTCGCGCAGCAGCTTTTCCCAGCGGCCAAAGGAAGTCGCCAGCTCGTCGCGAGCCGCCGGGTCGGTCTCGGCGAGCTCGCTGGCGAGGGTGCCCAGCGGACATCCGCCCGTACAGTTGCGCTGTTCCATAACGGCAACCGCCATGTCTCGCCACTCCTGAAGGGCAGCGAAACTGTCCAGCCGGTCCAGCGCGAGCCGCTGGAAGCCGAGCACGTCGGTGGTCTGCCGCTCGATGACCGCGTGTACGAGCGCGTGCTTGTCGGCGAAGTAGTGGTAAAGCTGCGACGCGCTGACGCTCGCCTCGCGCTGGATGTCCTCGATCGTGGTCCGCGCGACCCCCTGGGTCAGCATCAGCTCCGACGCCACGCCCACGATCCGGTCCCGGGTGGCCCGCCCCTTGGCGGTCAGCCGCGCTGGTTCTGTTGCCATGCCCGCACTTTACCCGTTCTGGAGTTAGCGCTCCAATTTACCCGCAACGCCCCGCTGCTTGCGTCAGATGCAAGCACTGGGGCGTTGCGGACAGAACTCAGGCGGCGGGACGGTCGGTCAGGAGGCGGCGCCGGCGTACCGGCTCGAGGGCCGGGTTCGCGAAGGCGCCGTTGGGCTCATAGAGGTTGGCGCCGGGAGCGACGATCTCGTCGATCCGGTCCAGAGCCGCGTCGTCGAGTACGAGCGAAGCGCCCTTCAGCGCGCTTTCCAGCTGTTCCATCGTGCGCGGACCGATGATCGCCGACGTGACGCCCGGGTGCGCCACCGTGAAGGCGATCGCGAGTTCGGGCAGCGTGCAGCCAAGGTCGTCGGACAGCTCGACGAGCTTCTCGACGGCATCGAGCTTGGCCGCGTTCGCTGGCAGCGTCGGATCAAACTGGTTCGGGCGCAGCGCGCGGGCGGCCGGTAGTCATGTCAATCGGCTGGTTCTTCCGAAATTTCCCAGACAGGAAGCCAAAAGCGAGCGGACTCCAGACAAGTACGCCCATCCCGTACCGCTGAGCGACCGGCAGCACCGACTTTTTTCCACCCCACGGGCGAGGATCGAATACGGCGGCTGCTCCGTACGGAACCGCATCAGGCCGCGCCGCTGGGCAACGGTGTGCGCCTCCACGATCTCCTCAGCCGCGAATGTCGAGCAACCAAAAGCGCGGATTTTCCCCTGTTGGACGAGATCCGTCAGCGTCGACAGGGTTTCCTCGATGTCGGTTTTATAGTCCGGCCGGTGAATCTGGTAAAGGTCGATCCAGTCGGTCCGCAGCCGCTTCAGGCTTTCCTCGACCTCCCGGACGATCCAGCGCCGGGAGTTTCCGCTCCGGTTCGGACCTTCCTCGCCGACCGCGAAATGCACCTTGGTGGCGAGTACGACATCGTCGCGGCGCCCCTGGAGCGCTTTGCCGACGATCTCCTCGGACTCTCCGGCCGAGTACATGTCAGCGGTGTCAACGAAGTTGATGCCCTGGTCGAGGGCGGTGTGGACAATGCGGACGCAGTCGTCGTGATCGGGGTTGCCGACCGCGCCGAGCATCATGGTGCCGAGGCAGTGGACGCTCACCTCGATGCCGGTGCCGCCGAGAACGCGGTAACGCACAGTGTTGCTCCTTTTGTGGTCGTACGTGATCACGCCTCACGCTAGAACCTAGAGTCGACTCTAGGTCAAGCCCGATAGCGCCCCAGTTCCGGCACCGTACAAACGATCAGCGCGACCGCACAGACCGTGAGCGCGCGCCGCCTACCCCCATCGCCCAGCGAGCTCCGAAACCCCGCGCCGGCGAGTCCGTGCAGCACGTTGCCCAGCTGCGGCCCGCCGACCAGGACGACGGTCAACGCGCCCTGGATCCGCCCGCGCAGCGCATCGTCCGTGTACGCCTGCGAAATCGCGTTCCGGAACGTACTCAAAACGAAGTTCACCGCACCGCCCACCAGCAGGGCCAGCACGGCGAGCCAGAGCTGGGCGGCCAGCGCGAGCAGCACGACCGCGACGCCCCAGACCATCGCCGCGCAGGCCATCAACGCGCCATGCCGGCGTGCTCGGGTGAAAGTGCCCGAGACCAGTCCGGCGGCGAAACCCCGGCCGAAAGCGGCATAGAGCAGTCCCAAGGCGAAACCTCCGCCGTACGTACGCGCCGCCAACTCCGGGAAGAGAGCCACTGGATTCCCGAAAACCATCGCGGCCAGGTCCACACCAAGAATCGCCACCAGCAGACGGTGGGTGAGCAGGTAGCAGCAACCTTCGGTCACCTGGCTGACAACGGAGGCTGCGAGCTGTCGGGGAACCGCCGGAATCGCGGGCAGCCGAAGGATCGCCCACAGGACCATGAAAAGTGCCAGCATGTCGAAGAAATAGAGCCATCCCAGCCCGACCATTGGGATCAACACGCCGGCGAGCAGAGGCCCGACTATCGCACCGCAGGAGCGGACCAGCGAGCTGAGGCTGTTCGCGGCCGGCAGCAGCTCCACCGGCACCACCCGGGGCACCGCGGCACCCATTGTTGCCAGCGTGACGCCAAAACTCACTCCTTCGCATGCCACCAGTGCCATCAGGACCACGACCGACCGGACGTTCCCCACGGCCTGCAGCCACAGCAGCAAATACGTCACCGCCAGCCCCGCCTGCGCGATCACCAGCACCCGGCGCCGATCCAACGTGTCCGCCAGCACGCCACCCCACAGCGCTGCCACCACCAGCGTCAAGAACGAGACCGCCGCCGCACCGCCCACCGCAGCCGACGAGGCGGTCATCGCGAACAGCTGGTTCGGGATGGCGATAATGCTGAACGAACCACCCACCGCCGACACCACCGACGCGAGCCACAATCGGCGGAACGCCGGAATTCGCAGGGGTCGTACGTCGACGGCGTAGTCCAGCAGCGTCACACTTTCACCACACGTCGGCGACGACGCACGCGATGTTGTCCGGCGCGCCCGACTCGTACGCGAGCCGGATCAACTCGTCCACGATCCGTGCCGGTTCGCCCGGACCGGCCAGTGCGGCTCGCAGCGAACTTTCCTCCACCACTCGGGAAAGGCCGTCAGAGCAAAGCAAATAACGGTCTCCCGCGACCGCGGAATGCAGCGAGAAGTCCGGTCGTGGCTCGGTCTTACCGCCTACTGCCTGGACCAGCAGTGCCCGGTCGGGATGCGACTCGGCCTCGGCGGCGGTGAGCCGGCCTTCATCGACCATTGCCTGCACGTATGTGTGATCGTGGGTGAAGTGGAAAAGATCGCCCGCACGCAACAAGTAGGCACGCGAGTCACCAACATGGACGAGCGCCAGTCGGGTGCCCGACCACAACGCGGCGGTGAGCGTGGTCGCCGCCTTCGCGCCGATTTCCCGGACCGCCTCGGTAGCGCGGTCGACCGCGTCTGCCAACACATTCAACAACTCCGCGGTCGGTACGGCCAGATTTTCCAGCGGTTTCAACGCGTTCACCGCCGCTTCGCTGGCCAACCCGCCGGCCCGGCCGCCGACGCCGTCGGCCACCGCCCACAGCCGCTCGCCGGCAAAGGCGATGTCCTCATTGCTCGTACGCACCATCCCGACCGCCGACCTAGCCGCGTACCGAATCGCCAGCGCAGCCTCCCCAATATCGGTGTCCCGCCCGGAAAGATGGTCGATCAGAAACGTGGCGAGCTGTTCGCGAGCGGCCGTGTCCGCGACCACCCGCTGCCAGTACGCGGCCACCTCGCTGGCCGCGGCGGCCGCCGGCAGCTCGCAAACCAGCCGGATCCGCGCCAACGGCATGTCCAGCCGGCGCAGCCACGCGATCAGCCGGGCCCGCTCGACCTGCGCCGGATCGTAATAGCGATAGCCGTTGCCCTCGTCCACCTCGGCCGGCCGCAACAACCCCAGCTCGTCATATAGTCGCAGCGCCTTGGCCGACAACCGCGCCATCCGGGCAAACGCCCCAATCGTCACCAGCTCCACAGTCAGCTCCTTCCGGCCGGTGTCCCGATGGTGCGGCTTCCCCCGGGGACAAGGTCCATCCTCGAGCCCGAGCCGGCCAGTTCGGACTGGTTGAGCGCCGCTCGGGCTGTGAAAGAGTGGCCTGCGGGGACCCCGGCACGGAGTAGGAAATGGCACGGATTCTGTTCAGCGGCGGGAAGGTCTTCGACGGCAGTGGCGCCGATCCGGTGGCCGCCGACCTGGTCGTCGAGGGTGACCGGATCGTCGAAATCGGCGCTGGCCTTCACGGTCCGGAGCAGGTCGTCGACTGCACCGGCATGACTTTGTTGCCTGGCCTGATCGACTGCCATGTGCACGTGACGGTTTCGGACGTGACCATCAAAAGCCGGGTGGAGAACCCGTTTTCGTACCAGTTCTACCAGGCCGCCCAGAATCTGGCCCGTACGCTCGCGGTCGGCATCACCACGGTACGAGACGCGGCCGGGGCCGATCTGGGCATCAAGAAAGCGGTGGAAGATGGGCTGATTCCTGGTCCACGCATGCAGATCGCGGTCTCCATGGTGAGCCAGACCGGCGGCCACGGCGACGGCTGGATGCCGTCCGGGCTCTGCCTGCCGCTGGGCGTGCCGCATCCAGGCCGACCGAGCGGCATCGCCGACGGGGGCCGAAATTCGCAAGGTGGCGCGGGAAATCCTGCGAGCTGGCGCGGACGTGATCAAGGTCGCCACCACTGGCGGTGTGCTGTCGCCGACCGACGACCCGCGGCACACCCAGCTGACGCCGGCCGAGCTGGAGGTGCTGGTCACCGAGGCGGCGATGCAGGGCCGGTACGTGATGGCCCACGCGCAGGGCACCGAGGGCATCAAAAACGCCGTACGAGCCGGCATCCGGTCCATCGAGCACGGCATCTACCTTGACGACGAAGCGATCGAGCTGATGCTCGCCAACGGGACCTGGCTGGTGCCCACGCTGGTCGCGCCGGTCAGCGTGATCAGGGCCGCGCAGGCCGGCGCAAGTGTGCCGGAATCGGCTGTGCGCAAGTCAAAAGAAGTCATCGAGGTCCACGTCGACTCGGTCCGCCGGGCGGTCGCAGCGGGTGTCAAGATCGCGATGGGCACCGACAGTGGGGTCGGTCCGCATGGCACGAACCTGGACGAGCTGCCGCCGCTGATGGCGGGCTGCGGCATGAGTCCCGGCCAGGTGCTGGCGGCAACCACGTCGTCGGCCGCTGAGCTGCTCGGCTACGGCGACCAGTTCGGCCGGTTGGCCACCGGCTATCGCGCCGACCTGGCGATCGTGGCCGGCGATGCGTACGAGCTGAACCACCTCGCCGCGAATGTCAGCCAGGTGTGGAAAAACGGACAACTGGTAGCCCGCGACGGACAGCTGGTTTAAGACACCGCCGGCATTCCAGGACGGATCTTAAAGACGTTCGCCAGCCTGAACCGCAAAGGAAACGCGGTTGCCGGGCGGCGCGAGCGGGCATTGCCAGGCGGGGTTATAGCGACAGGACGGGTGGTAAAGGAAGTTGAGGTCGACGACCAGGCTTTTCGCCCCGCCGCCAAGATCGGCGCTTTTGGCTGTGTCCAAGAGATAACGGCCGCCACCGTAACTGGTGTCGGCAGCGGTGCCATCTCGTAGTGGCAGGAAAACTCCGCCCGCATATTGCCTGAGCCACCACACGTCCACGCGCGAGCCCAACAACTCCACCTGACCGATCCGGCGCATGGTGGTGGTCCCCTCGCCGTCTGTCGGCACATCCAACGTCGTCGCGTCATCGACGAGCAGCAGGTCCAGCTCGAACCGCAGACTCGGGTCGTACGGCCAATAAGGCACACCAGTCTCGCGCATCGGGTGGTCGTCGGTGAGCGGGCTCTGCGAGTGCCGCTGGAACAGCTCGTCCCGGCCGGCCCGCCACAGCGCGTGACCATCCGCCGGGTTTTTGGCCGCTCGTACGGCCGCGTAAAGCTCAGCCACCCGGCGACGCCAGTCCAGCAGCGCGAGATCCGATACGTCCGAGTCGGGCAGTGCCGCCACGGGCTCCTCCTCCGGTCGTCGACCAGCGTTCGCAACTGGCGGCAGAACGGTTCCATGGAAAAGTGGGAGCGGCAAGCCCACCCGCGACCGGATCGAGAGACACCCGTGGCTGACTACCCGCAGATGATCGTCGCGACCGACCACATCGAGCCGTGTCCTCGCCGGGTGCGCGGCTTCCTCGGCGGGCAACTGGTCTTCGACACGACGCGCGCGCTCTACGTCTGGGAGTGGCCGAGCTATCCGCAGTATTACGTGCCGGTCGCCGACGTGAATCCCGAAATGCTGGTGGACGAGCAGCACACCCAGAGGCTGAAGCGCGGCACCGCGCGCCGGCACGGCCTGCGGGCGGGCTCTGTCGTACGACCGGAGTCCGCGCGGGTCTACGGCGACGACGCGCTGGCGGGGCTGGCTGGCACCGTCCGGTTCGACTGGGCGGCGCTGGACGCGTGGTTCGAGGAGGACGAGCAGGTTTTCGTCCACCCGCGCAGTCCGTACACGCGCGTCGACGCCCTCCGGTCGACCAGGACCGTGCGCGTCGAACTCGAAGGGGCGGTACTCGCCGAGTCGTCGTCTCCAGTGATGGTCTTCGAGACCGGGCTGCCGACTCGCTACTACCTCAACCGGACTGACGTGAATTTCGAGCACCTGGTGCCCACCGACACCGTCACAGCGTGCCCGTACAAGGGAAATACCAGTGGCTACTGGTCGGTCAAGATCGGTGACGCTCTGCATGCGGACCTGGCGTGGGCGTACGACTTCCCGACCCGCCAGCTGCTGCCGATCACCGGCCTGATGGCCTTCTACAACGAGAAAGTCGACATCAGCGTCGACGGCAGCGCCTTGCCGCGGCCCGTCACCCACTTCTCCTAACAGCGCATTCGCCCAGGTCAGCGGAACCACAGTCGGCCGTAAGCGAGACGGCAGTGAGCTGGCGCATGCTGAATGGGTCAGATCTGAGCGGGTCAGATCGCCACGAAGGAGATGTTCCCCGATGAGAACGAGCACCCCCGGGGTCAGCCTCGGAGTCCGATAGCGGCTGCGAATGGGATCGACACGAGCGGATGCGACCGACGGGGGCGCATCCGCTCCCATGCGGACAGAATCGGTGACGGTCAGCCGTAAGCTCTGGCCGAAATTCAGATATGTGCAACGATCGAGCCATGGCTGTCTTCTCGTTTCCCGACCGGCACCGGGTCGCGGTGCTCGTACGACATGGCCTGCTGCCCATCGAGCTAGGGATCGTGCACCGGCTCTTCGGGCAGGCCCGGTCGGCCGCCGGCGAGCCGCTGTACGAGGTGGTGACCTGCTCGCCGACGCCTGGCCAGGTGTGTACGGACGCGGATTTCACCATTACCGTCACGCACGGCCCCGAGGCGCTGGCCGAGGCTGAGACCGTGGTCGTACCGGCCGCGACCGCCGACTACGAGCCGCGCGGCTCGCTCTCACCAGAACTTTCCACCGCGTTGAAGACCATTCGACCAGGCGCCAGGATCGCGTCGATCTGTACGGGCGCGTACGTGCTAGCCGCCGCCGGCCTGCTGGACGGCCGGCCGGCGACCACCCACTGGCGGTCGGCTGACCAGTTCCAGCTGCTCTACCCGCAGGTAAAGCTCGACCCGGAACGTGCTCTACACCGACGACGGCGACATCCTCACGTCGGCCGGCGTGGCCTCGGGCATCGACCTGTGCCTGCACATGATCCGCTCGGACCACGGCACGGCGGTCGCCAACGCGGTGGCCCGCGGCACGGTGGTGCCTCCGCATCGCGAGGGCGGTCAGGCGCAGTACGTACACCGACCAGTGCCCGAACCGCAGGTCTCGTCCACCGGCACCGCCCGCGGCTGGGCTCTCAACCACCTGCACCGGCCGCTGACTTTGCTTGAGCTGGCGAAAAAAAAAAAGAGTCGATGAGCGTACGAACCTTCACTCGCCGGTTCCGGGAAGAGGTCGGGATCTCGCCGGTCCAGTGGCTGACCCAGCAGCGCGTCGAACGGGCCCGCCACCTGCTGGAGGAGACCGACCTGTCGGTCGACCGGATCGCCGCCGACGCCGGTTTCGGCACCGCCGCCTCCCTCCGCCAACACCTGCAAACCGCCCTCGGCGTCTCTCCCAGCGCTTACCGCAGCACCTTCCGGCTCGTCAGAAGCTGACGCTTATTGGGGCATCGACTTGAGGACGTCGTCCGGCACGATCAGGTCGGCGCGAGTTCGGGTGCCGGCGACCAGGTCCGCATTGCGTTGATCCGTGCCGTACGCCCAAGCCATCGCCGCGTTGTGGGGCTTGCCGAACTGTTCGTGCCGGGCGACCAGTCGGTCCAGCCGGGTTTGTTCGGCCAGGTCACAGAACCAGGCCTCGTCGAGCTCGGCCCGGACCGGCGCCCAGGCCGGTTCGTCGACCAACAGGTAGTTGCCTTCGGTGACGACCAGCCGGGCATCCCGGGTGACCGGCAGACTGCCGGCGATCGGCTGCTCGATCTCGCGTTCGAAGCCCGGTGCGTAGACGATTTCCTCGTCGTCGGCCCGCAATCGACGCAACAGTGCGACATAGCCGGCCGCGTCGAAGGTGTCCGGAGCGCCTTTGCGGTCCCGCCGGCCGAGCCGATCGAGCTCGATATCGGCCAGGTGGAAGCCGTCCATCGGCACGTACGCGACCCACGACCCGATCCACGCCGAGCCGGCGGCGGCACCGAGGAGCTCGGCGACCAACGCCTGCGCCAGCGTGGACTTGCCGGCACCGGGCGCGCCGGTGATGCCCAGCACGGACCGTTTTGGGTTGGCTCCGACCAAAAACACGGGCCCGGTCGGCGAGCGAGACGAGGTTCATGCGTCAGACATACCCGCGGTCGGTCACGAGATCTCCTTGCGATAGGCGAGAAACCACCTTCTCATCCGCCGATGGGCGTAGGTATGCCTAGTCGCGTACGCCCCCTCTAGGCACCCGTCTAGGTATGCCCTGAGCTGCGAAGATAGACATCGACACCCGATGCTCCAGGCCGCCGTCCACACCAGAATTGGAGTCACAAGGACGGAAGCGAAACAAGGAGCACACCATGTATCTGCACTCGGGAATGATCTCCGCACTGGCCATCGAGCGGCAGCGGGAACTGGTCGCGGACGCTGAGCGTCGCACCGCACCTGCTGAGCGCGGCCCGGCGGGCCCGCAAGGCGCGGTCCACCACCAAGGTGGCCACCGGCGGGCGTGCCGCCGATACGCTGGGAGGGTGCGGCCCAAGCGCAATGCCAGTCCGATGATGATCGGGCGCGATCGCGAGCTGCGTCAGCTGACGCAGCTCGCGTCGTCTCCGCGCCCGGAAGTGGCCCTGGTCGCCGGCGAGCCGGGCATCGGCAAGACCCGGCTGATCCAGGAGTTCCTGGCCAAGGTGCCGGCCGGCACGGTCGCGCTGGTCGGCCGGGCCGAGCCGGATTCGCTGGCCAGACCGTACGAGCTGCTGCTGGACGCCGTCAGCCTCGCCGACGACGACCCGCAGCTGCAGGCCCTCACCGACCCGGCCCGGAGCCCGGTCGAGCGGCTGCACACCGGCATCGACCTGGTCGACCGACTGGTCGGCGACGCGCCGGCGGTGATCGTCTTCGACGACCTGCACTGGGCCGACTCGGAAAGCGCGGCGCGCTGTTCGAGCGGCTCGCGGACCGGACCGGCTCGCAGCTGCTGGTTGGCACGTACCGGCCGGACGAGGTCACCAGCCGGCATCCGGTGGCCGCACTGCTGGCCCGCCTCGAGCGCCGGCACGAGGTGGCGCATCTGCGCCTGGGCCGGCTGACCGAGGCGGACACCGGCGCGATGCTGGCCGCCGTCACCGGCAAACCGGTGTCCTTCCGCGTTGTCGCTTCGCTTTACCGCCGTACGGGCGGAAATCCGTTCTTCCTTGAGGAGTTGCTTCGCGCGCACTCCGACATCGACCTTGAGACGCTCTGCGAGTCGCCGCTGCCGTGGAGCCTCACCGAGGTGCTCCGCCAGCAGGTGGACGACCTCGACCCGGACCGGCTGCGGATCGTCGAGGCGGCCGCGGTGCTCGGCCACCGGGTGCCGTTCGACCTGCTCGCGGCCGTCACCGGCGCCAGCGAGCAGCAGCTCATCGAGGTGCTGCGCGAGCTGGTCACTCGCGGTCTACTGATCGAGTCAACCGAGGACGAGTTCACCTTTCGGCACGCACTCGTACGGGAGGCCCTGACCGGCCAGATGCTCGGCCGGCAGCGCCGGCGGCTGCACGAGGCCGCCCTGGACGCGCTGCTCGCCGGCACGGTCGGCGGCGCCACCGACGCGGCCGACCCGGCGCTGGTCGCGCACCACGCGGAGGCCGCCGGCCGGTACGACGACATGATCGCGGCGGCCCGGAAGGGCACCGCTGTCTACCTCGCGATCGGCTCGGCGTACCAGGCCCTCCAGCTCGCCGAGATGGCGCTGGACGAGGTCGGCGACGACACTGAGCTGCTGGCCGCCGCGGCCCGGGCGGCCTGGCTGGCCGGCCTCGGCGACGACGCCACCGCGTACGCCTGCCGATGGCGGGACAGCGCGGACCGGGCGGAGGAACGGGCAGAGGCGCTCTACCTACTCATGCGGCTGTCGTGGGAGTCCGACGACCTCGCCGACATGGAACGCTTCACCGACGACGACATCGAAGCCCTGCTCGACGAGCTGCCCGGACCCGACCGCGCGCAGGCGATGACGGTGTTGTCGCAGTCCCTGACCCTCCGGGACCTGCCCGATGCGGCCATCGAGTGGGCCGACCGGGCGCTTGTACTGGCCGAGCAGCTCGACCTTCGCCGAGTCCAGCTCACCGCCCAGGTGGAGAAGGGATCGGCGCTCGGTGACCGGCCGGTCACCGCGCAGGACGGTCGCCAGCTGTTGGCTGGGCTGCTCGACGAGGTGGAGAAACTCGGCGAATGGGTGCTCGCGGCCCGGGCCCTGAACATGCTGGTGCAGATCCCGCTCGCGTCCGTCACCGAACAGGCCGAGCTGCTGGAACGGATGCGGATCGACGCCGAACGCGCCGGCTACGAATGGCTCGCGGTCGCCTCGTACTACCAAGGCCTCGCCCGGCTCGCTCTCAAAGACGGCGACCTCGACGCGGCCATCGACGCGCTGCTGGAAGGCCGGGCCGCAACCGCGTCTATCGCCGGCGCGGCCGACGGTCGGACTTTCACCTGTTTTTTTCCTCGCCGGCCTCAGCCTGGAAGCCGGCGACCTGCAGCGGGCCAGCGATCTCATCGAGGAAGTCGAGGCGCTGCGGGTCCGGATGCCGGTCGCCTTGCCTGGACTGACTTTCCACCTGGCCTGCCGACAGAATCGGCTGGCGGACGCCGACCGGCTGCTCACCGTGGTGCTCGACGACCTCGAAGAACAGCCCTGGCGGTCCGGGTCACAGGCCCACGACCTGGTGTCGGCCGCACTGTTCGGCGGGCTGCCGCTGCCGCGCGTACGAGAGTTGGTCGCCGAGTCGTTGACGCCGGACGTCTGGGACGACTGGCGCACCTTGGTGGAAGCGCAGGCAGCCGAAGCCGCCGGCGTGACCGCGGATGTCCTTACGGCGTACAGATCCGTCACCAAAGCCGTCATCCTGCCCAACGCCGTCCTGGCCACCGCCCACACCGGCGCGGCCCGCTGCCGCTGCCTGCACGCCCTCGGCCGAAACGCCGAAGCCGCCCCGCACGTGGAGGCTGCCGCCGAGCTGCTCGAACAGTGGCGCGGCTGGCGAGTCGATCAGCTCGAACAGGTGCGTACGCAACTGGGCCTGGCACCCCGCTCCGGCGAACGCGCGGTCACCGGCGCGGACGCCCTCACCCCTCGCGAGCGGGAGGTGGCGCTCCTGATCGCGGCCGGCCTCACCAACAGCGAACTGGCCCGCAAGCTCTACATCTCACCGAAAACCGCAGCCGTCCACGTATCGAACATCCTGCACAAACTGGGCCTGTCGTCCCGTACCGAGGTCGTCAGCGCCCTCGGCAAGGACTGACCGGACATCCACGACGTTCAGCGGCGGGCGGGGGAACTTCGCGCGGATGGCGTCGATGTTGGTTTGGCGGCCGGTGGGGCCGCCGAAGCGGAGCACGTCATAGCCGGTGTACGCGGGTGCGAGAACGTCGAGCTGGTCCACCCAGTCATGCAGTTGGTCCAGCCAGGCGGTGGAGCGTGGCTGGGGGTCGGCCACCGCGTCCTGGATCGCTCCCACCAGCTCGCCCTTGCGCTGGATGGTCCACGGGGTGACCGAATGCAGGCACACATACTGCCCGCTCAAATACGCCTGCCACTCCTCGCGGCCAGTCACCGGATCGGCGAACTGGCGGACGAACCAGCTGCGCAGGTTGTCCAGGCCGAGCTGGTCGGCGAGGCCGAACAGGTCCCGGTGGAACATCTCGGTGCCGTCCGAGCGCAGGTAGCTGGGCAACGGCAGCCGGTAGGACAGCATGTCCCGCCCGGACCGCGTCCGGGTCGAGCCCGTGACCGGCCGCCAGCTCCTCCAGCGACGCGTATTCAAAGTCGACATACCGGTCGTCGGCGGGGGTCATCGGATGGTCTCCGTTGATCTCCCGGAAGCGCCGGGCGACCGCGGCACGCAGGTCGTGGTGGAAGCGGGCGGTCGGGCTCGGCTCAGTGCTGACGCTCATGCAGAGACAGTACGACCCGGGTCTGACAGTTCTGGCTCCATTGCGATCACCCGGCCAAGATAAGCCTCCAGGGTAGCCGCGGACGAGGTCACCAAACCGACATAGCCGTCGGGCCGTACGAGCACCGAGGTGCCGGCGGGCACGTCGTACGCGCGCGCTGCGTGACCGTAGGCATCGAAAATTCCGGAGCCGATCTCGTACGATTCCACCGCCGAGTTGTCTGGGGCGGCCGAGCCGAAGCGCAGCAGGGTCCAATGCGGGCCGACGAAGAGTTCGAAAAGCCGTACCGGTCGCCCATCGGCGTCCAGGCAAGGCGCATCCGGCGCCCGATCGCCGGCCACCAAACCGGTCGCGTTGGACCGGTCGTCGACCGCGAGTGGGCCTTGCCGATAGCTGAGCCCCAGCTGCTGAGTCTCCTCGCCGCGCTGGTTGGCATCGGCGTCGCCGTCCAGGTGCTTCTTCAGCAGTGTCGTGGAGACCCCGAGGACCTGCTCCGCGACCGGCACCCGCTCAGCCTCATAGCTGTCCAGCAGCTCCGCGGGGGCGCGCCGCCGAGCACCGCGGCGAGCTTCCAGCCCAGGTTGTAGCCGTCCTGGATCCCGGTGTTCAAGCCTTGCCCACCGGTCGGCGGGTGGACGTGCGCCGCGTCGCCGGCCAGGAAGACCCGGCCGTCCCGGAACCGCTCGGCCATCCGGATGTTCGGCCGCCACAGCGTGATCCAGGTCAGGTCGTGCAGCCGGATATCGGTACGGCCGGAAGCCTTCTCCAGCGTGCGCTGCAGATAGTCCAGGCTGAGGTCGGGCTCCTCGCCGGCAACACCCTGGGTCGCGATCACGTAGTGGTCCGGGCCGCTCGCGAGCGGGGTGAACCCAAAGAAGGCGCGGCCGTCGTCCAGCATCCAGCCGTGCCCGAGGTCGTGGTTCAGGCCATCGGTGCGTACGTCCGCGAGCAGCATCCGGACCTGCTCGTCGGTTTCCCCGACAAAGGAGATGCCGAGTGTGTCTTGCGACGACGACGCTGCGCCCGCCATCGGCGCCGACCAGGTAACTGACCCGTACGACCTCGGCCCCGCCGTCCCGCTCCAGCGTCGCGGTCACCCCGGTGGTGGCGTCCTGCTCGAAGCCGACCAGGGCGGTGCTGAGCTCGACCCGCACGCCCAGGTCCGCCAGCCGCTCGCGGAGGATCTGCTCGGTCCGCCACTGCGGCACGAACCAGGCGTTCGGATACGGCACGTCCGGCCGCGGGTCGACCGGCTCGGCCATCCGGCCCTCCCAGGTGACCTCGTCGCCGGCGTACATCCGCATCAGCGGCGCCCCGATCCCGGACTGGCGGATCTGGTCCAGGACCCCGAGGTCTTCGAGAACCTCCTGCGTACGCGGCTGCATCCCGTCGCCGCGGGAGCCGACCGAGAACTGGTCGGCCCGGTCGACGATCCGTACGGCCACGCCCCGGCGGGCCAGCTCGATGGCGGCGGTCAGCCCGGTCGGCCCCGCTCCGGCGATCAGCACCTCTGCGTTCATGACAACCCCTTTCGAATGAATTATGATTCAGTGAATCTGAATTCAGAATGCCTCGACTGCTAGCGTGCTGTCAAGGAGGGCGACCCGCGAAAATGTCCGAACAGCTGGCGACCGGCGGCCGCAAGGCGAAGGCGGCCGAGACCGAGACCGCACTGAAGGCAGCCGCCTGCCGGGTGTTCGCCCGGCAGGGCTACCTGAACACCAAGATCACCGACATCACCGCCGAGGCCGGCCGCGCCGCCGGCTCGTTCTACAACCACTTCAACGGCAAGGAAGAGCTGCTCAAAGCCTTGTTGAAGGACATGCTGGAGGCCGGCGACGAGGCCGTTTTCGAACCCGGCTCAAGACACAGCTCGGATTTCACCGACCGGGCCGCGGTGCGCTGGCATGTGGCCGCTTTCTGGCAGTTCTTCCGGACGAACATGGTCGTCTTGACCGCGTTGCGGCAGGCTTCGCTGGTCAACGCCGAGTTCGGCGGCAGCTCCAGGAGCTGATGACCGACGACCAGAACCACATGTCCAGTCACCTGGAGTTCATCACCCGCGCTGGCCGACAGCTCCCCGGCTCGACCGACCTGACCCTGGCCGCGATGAGCTCACTGCTGGACGCCTTCAGCCTGCGATGGCAGATGAGCGACGAAAAAAACCGACCGGCCGCGCGGTCTCGGACGACGAAGTCATCGAGACGCTGACCGCCTTCCTTTTCAGGGCCCTCAACGGCTCCGACTGATCTCGCCCTCGCGCTACCTCGCGTGCCGGCTGGAGCCACCGGCCGCACCTGCCGTCGTACGTATCCCTGACGGACTAATCTCGGTGCCGATGCATGAGTACGCCGCTGCCGCCGACCTGACGTCCTCGTGGCGACAGCCGGAGTGGCTGCTGATCGCGGTGGCCGCCGCCGCCGCTGTCTGCGTCCTCTGGGACCGGGTCTGGCGGGTCGCCCGGAACGTGGTGACGATCGCCCACGAAGGCGGCCACGCACACTGGTCGCGCTACTGACCGGCCGGCAGCTCAGCGGCATCCGGCTGCACTCGGACACCTCCGGCCTGACCTTGTCCGCCGGCCAGCCGGAAGGGCCGGGGATGGTGGCCACCGCGGCCGCCGGCTACCTGGCGGCGCCGCTGGTGGGCACAGTGGTGGCCGGCCTGGTCAGCCTCGGCCAGGCGACCCGGGTGATGTGGATCGGCGCCGCGATCCTGCTGACAATGCTTGTCCTCGTACGTAACGCATATGGCGCATTGTCGCTGGTGCTGACCGCCGTCGCCCTGCTTGCCGTGTCGCTGCTGACACCACCAGCCCTGCATGCCGCGATCGGCGGCGGCCTCAGCTGCTTCCTGCTCTTCGCCGGCCCGCGGACGCTGGTCGAGCTGCACCGGCAGCGCCGAAACCAGTTCATCCAGTCACCACACCTGCGCGACCTGCGTGTTCAGTCCGACGTGGACCAGCTGGCCCGGCTCACCGGGCTGTCCGTCGGGATCTGGCTGACTGACCATCATGGCCACCGCGATGGCCGCCGCGATCGTGCTCAGCGTCGGCGCCCTGCTGGTCAGCGCGACACCCTGACCTGCTGTTTCAGCCTCCGCCGGAAAACCGGCGGACCAGCTCGGTGCGGGACCGGATCGACAGCTTCCGGTAGACCGAGCCGAGGTGCGTCTCGACCGTACGGACGCTGACGAAGAGCTCGGCGGCGATCTCTCTGTTCGAGTGACCGGTCGCGACCAAGTCCACAATGCGTTGTTCGGCGCGGGTCAGACCGGTGTTGCCGCGAGCCGGTTCGATGCGGTCCAGCTCGGCGGCCGCGAGGGCCACGAACGGCACGGCACCCAGCTCGGTGAAACAGTCCAGCGCGGCCTGGAGCGACTTCCGGGCCTGCTGTTTGGTCCGCCGGCGGCGCTGCACCTGGCCGAGCGCGAGCAAACTCCGACCGCGTTCCAGCGGCAGTTGCGACTCCTCGTGCGCGCGTACGGCCTGCTCAAGAAGCTCCTGCGCGGCGTCCAAGTCGCCCTCCGCTGCGCGCACCAGACCCTCGATGCGAAGCCCAACGCCCAGCACCGTCGGCCGGCCGCCGCGCTCGCCGAGGGCCCGTTGTTCGGCGGCCAGCTCGGCGGCCTCAGCCAGTCGGCCGGTGGCGACCAGCGCCTGCCCGAGATCGCCTTCCAGCCGGTGCCGCCGGCCCGGCTCGTGGATGCCCTCGGAGCGGGCCATTCGCAGTGCGACGCCGAGAACGTCGACAGCCTCCTCGGGTTCGCCGTCGACCAGCGCGGCGAGGCCAAGGACCTGGCGGTGGACGATCGCCTTGACGACGTCGACGACGCCGTCACTCTTCTCGTCGGCCAGCTCCTTGGCCACCAACGCCCGCGCGCTCGCGATGTCA
>NZ_WOTO01000025.1 GCF_010993775.1 Fodinicola feengrottensis
CCGCCGATGGGTGCTGCTGTCCCGACCTTCCAAAGCGGCTTGGCTAGCTCCTTGATTGGCAGACCGGTCAGGCTACGCCGTACCGGCCAAAATACAAAAAACGTCGTCGGTTGTGAATATTCGATACGCAAGAATGCGACGAGCACCCCAACGGCATGCGCCCCGCGTTCTGCTGGCCACGCTCCAGCGGGCTCTGCCACCACCGCGACAAGGCCCACGACGCCGCTCGGCCAGATCGCGGCCTGGCGCCTGGACGGTAGAGATCCAGGTCACGCCGCGGAGGAGATCCCAGCCGGCCCAGCACGGCGGTCGCGTTGGCGATCGTACGACCATGTCGGACCAGCAGCACCGTTGTCATCGCAGCCCAGCCTACGTCGGGAAAAGGTGCCGGTCAGACGGCCGCGACGAGGCCGGTGGCGACCAGCAGGATGACCGCGACGCCGACCACGATCCGGTACGGCACGAAGACGCTGATCGGGTGCTTGGCGACCAGTCGCAGCAGCCAGGCGATCGAGGCGTACCCGACGATGAAGGACACCACGATCCCGACGATCGTCGGTCCCCAGCCGCCGGTCACGGAGATGTCCTTGCGGGCTTGCACGGCCTCCAGCAGGCCGGCCGGCCGCGCTGAGCGCCGGGATGGCCAGGAAGAACGACAGGCGGGGTGGCCGCGACCCGGTCCAGGTGCCGGAACAGGCCGATCGAGATCGTCGCACCGGACCGGGACACTCCCGGCACCAGTGCGATGCACTGCGCGAGGCCGATGAGCAGCGCGTCCATGATGGTGACCTGGTCCTCATGGCGGACACCGCTGTCGTCCGGCCCGTGCCGACCCAGCGGTTCCGCGGTCAATCGGTTGTGATACCACTCGGCCGCGACCATCACCGCGGACCACAGGATCAGGCCGGCGGCCACGAACCAGAGACTGCGCAGGGCACCGGTGACGATGTCCTTCGCGAGCAGGCCGACGACGGCGATCGGAATCGATCCGACGATGATCGCCCAGCCGAACCGCCACTCCAACTGCTGGCGGGCGTCGGCGGAGAAGATGCCTTTGACGAAGCCAACGACGATCCGGACGATGTCCTTGATGAAGTAGAGGACCGCCGCGAGGATCGCACCGACCTGGATGATCGCGGTGAACGCGGTGACACCCTTGTTGTCGATGGTCAGGCCCATGATCTTCTCGACCACCGTGAGGTGGCCGGTGGAAGAAACCGGAAGGAACTCGGTGACCCCCTCGACGATGCCGAGGATGACCGCCTGGATGTAGTTCAGCTGGTTGGCCGGGTCGCCGGTCACCGCATCCGCGAGAATCATCATTCGCCCACTCCCGCCAGGTCCAGTGCCTCAACCGCGGTCCGCAGCGCGGCGATCCGCTGGTCCATGTCCGCGCCCGAGGGCGAGATGCTGAGCGTTGTGACGCCCAGCTCGGCGTACGCCTGCATCTTCTCGGCTATCCGTTCTTTCGGGCCGATCAACGACGTCGAGTCGACGAACTCGGCCGGCGGCACTGCGGCGGCCGCCTCACGATATTTGCGGTCCAGGAACAGGTTCTGCACCTTGGCGGCGGCGTCCGCGTAGCCCATTCGTACGGCGAGTTGGTTGTAGAAGTTCTTCTCCCGGCTGCCCATGCCGCCGATGTAGAGCGCTGCGTTGGGCCGGAGCGGCTCGGCGCAGGCGGCCAGGTCGTCGCCCACCACCAGGCCCATCGACGGCACCACGTCGAAGCCCTCCATGGTCTTTCCGACCTTTTCCCGGCCGGCCTTCACATAGGCCAGCGACTCGGGCGCGTAGTCCGGCGCGAAGAAGATCGCCAGCCAGCCGTCCGCGATCTCGCCGGTCAACTCCAGGTTCTTCGGGCCGACCGACGCGATGTATACCGGCAGGTCCTGGCGGGCGCCGTGCACGGTGAGCTGCAGCGCCTTGCCGGGGCCGTCGGGTAAGGGCAGCTGGTAGTGCTTGCCGTCGTATCGGACCTTCTTGCGGCTCAACGCCATCCGGAATGTCGACATACTCCCGCGTACGGCCGAGCGGGTGGTCGAAGCGGACGCCGTGCCAGCCCTCGGAAACCTGCGGGCCGGACACGCCGAGGCCGAGTCGGAACCGGCCGCCCGACAGCGTGTCGAGGGTGGCCGCGGTCATCGCGGTGGCCGCTGGCGTACGAGCCGGGATCTGCATGACGGCGGCGCCGATGTCGATCTGGTTGGTCTGCGCGGCGATCCAGGAGAGCACGGTGGGCACATCCGACCCGTACGCCTCGGCCGCCCAGACCACCGAATAGCCGAGTTTGTCGGCTTCCCGAGCGAGGGCCAGGTTGCCCGCGTCGTTCCCGGCTCCCCAGTAACCGAGGTTCACCGCCAGCCGCACGCTTGTCTCCTTCATGCCGATCTTCGGCCGCGAAACCCGTCCCCGGAACAGGACGCGGGGTAACGCCGTGCAGCCTATGGCGGGTCGGTGCACAGTGATCCACCAGGGCGGCGGTAGCGTCCGCGAGCATGGAACTGCGCGCAGCCTCGGCCGCACCGGCCTGATGGTGTCCCGGTTGGCGCTGGGCACGATGACCTGGGGTTCCGACACCGGGGCCGATGACGCGGGGGCTCAGCTCAAGGTCTTCACCGAGGCCGGTGGGACCTTGATCGACACCGCGAACGTCTACGGCGGTGGTGCGGCCGAGCGGATTCTCGGCCAGCTGCTGACCGAGTCGATCGATCGCGCCGAGCTGGTGCTGGCCAGCAAGGCGGTGGCGCGCCCGGACCATCCGCGTCGGTTCGACGCCTCCCGCGGGCACCTGTTGTCGGCGTTGGACGCCTCGCTGGCCCGGCTGGGCACGGACTATCTCGATCTCTGGCAGTTGCACGCCTGGGATGACCGTACGCCGTTGGAGGAGACCCTCGCGGCCGTCGATATCGCGGTCTCCTCCGGACGCGTCCGCTATGTCGGAGTGTCGAACTACAGCGGCTGGCAGACCGCCAAGGCGGCCACTTGGCAGGCCGCCTGGCCGGGCCGTACGCCGCTGGCCTCGGCCCAGGTCGAGTACTCGCTGCTGGCTCGCGGGGCCGAGACCGAGGTGCTGCCGGCCTGCGGGGACGCCGGCATCGGGGTGCTGCCGTGGTCACCGCTCGGCCGTGGCGTCCTCACCGGCAAATACCGCGGCGGCGTACCAGCCGACTCCCGGGCTGCCTCATCCCGTTTCGACCGTTTCGTCGGCCGCTTCCTGGACGACCATTCGGCCGGCATCGTGGAAGCGGTCGCGACCGCGTCGGACGGATTGGGTGTGTCGCCGCTCGCGGTCTCGCTGGCCTGGGTAAGGGACCGGCCTGGGGTGGTGGCGCCGGTGGTCGGCGCTCGTACGGCTGGACAGCTCGTGGTGTCCCTCGACACCGAGGAACTCACGTTGCCGGCCGAGATCACGGCGGCCCTCGACGACGTTTCCTCACCCGTACGCGCTGGTTGACGGTTGGGCGCCGAAAATGCCGCCCCCGAATTCGAGTCTTCGCGGCGGGTGGGACATTTTCGCGCCGCTCCCCTGGAGCGATGAAATGTCCGATTCCGCGGCGACGGCGGATCGCTGGATGGGCTCTCTTGACCGAAAAAAACTGCCGGTGTCGGGGAGACGATCGGGCGGTTAACAGGCAGGATGGAAGCGTGCCTCCACCCGACTACGAGTACGCCCCGCTGCGGATTCCGCCTCATACGGACACCGCGACGGCGCAGACCCAGTTGGCGATCCAGGCCGAGTTCTCCGGCTGGGAGCTGGCGCGGTTGCGGTTGTTCGCGGACGGGACCCGCCAGGTCCTGCTCCGGCGGCGGCGTACGAGCCCGTTGCAACCCGGACTGTCCACCTGACAGCCTGAGGTTGAGGTCGCTGCCCACGCCGACAGCGGCCGGTCTTTTGATGTCCACGCGAGCGGTCACGCGCCGTCGTCGTCGAACGGGTCCCGCTGTTCCGGATCGGCCGGCTGGACCTGCTCGTCGATGCGCATGAGTACGGCCGTACGGCGGCCCCAGCAGGAACGGAAGGTCCTCCTGGTCGTCGTCTTCTGTCAGGTCCAATGGCCGCGGCACCGCGTTGACCATGATCAGGCCGGCGCCGGCCCACAGCTCTGGGATGTCCAGCCCGGCCAGCGAGCCGTCGGCGGCCTGCAGCAGCTCGTAAATCGCCTCGCCCACGTCCGAGATGTCCGCGTCCAGGTCGGACCAGTGCACGTCCGCACCGCCGGCCGAGAAGGTGTCGTTGCGAATGTCGGTGGCGGCGGCGAGCAGGTCATCCACGTTCGGGACCGTGTAGTCGCGGCGCTTGCGAACCGAGACGGTCATGCCGTCGTGCACCAGCGTCGCCGGGTCGGGCTTGCGCCGGGAGGCGCGTACGGGCCGCCAGGGAGTCACCTCGCCGGTGGCGGACCGCAGCCGGGCGCCGTAGACCTCCGACGCGGCGGCGAGCTCGCTGAAAGCCTCCGCGATCGCCGGCTCGTGGCCGGACCGCACAGCGTCCAGGTGCACCTTCGACGCGTGGATGACGCGCTCCAGTGCCACATCGAGATCATCGCTGAATTCGCTCACTCCGAGGCCCTTCCTGCCGGGTTGCGGGGGAACCTGCGACCCTATCGCGATGGAACGGATTGTCGTGGTCGACGGAGCGAACGTGGTGGGGTCGCGGCCGGACGGCTGGTGGAAGGACCGGGTGGGCGCGGCCCGCCGCCTGCGCGATCACCTGGAGGACTGGATCGCCGACCAACCCGAGGGAGTCAGCGGTGTGATCTTGGTCGTCGAGGCGCCGCCGCCCCCGGTCGCCGAGGACGACCGCGGCGACGTGTACGTGCTCGCCGCGCCCGGTTCTGGCGACGACACCATCGTCGAGCGCGCGGAAGCGTCCGCCAGCGTCGGCCCGACCGTGGTCGTCACCGCCGACCGGGCACTGCGAGAGCGGGTCCACGCGGTGGGCGCCGAGACCGAGTCCCCCAGCTGGCTGTGGTCGCAGCTGGACGCTGTGTAAAGGATTACTCCATCTCAACAAATGCTTCAACGTTCCGTTTACAACGTGAGAACGTGCGCAGGTGACCACTGTCCTCACCCGGCCGCGCATGCGCGATGTCCTGGGCAATAGAGAATTCCGCGCGCTCTGGCTGGCAGAGTCGCAGTCCACCGCCGGCGACCAGCTCGCCAAGGTCGCCCTGATGGTGCTCGTCTACTCGCGGACCGGCTCGGCCCTGTGGGCGGCCGGGGTCTTCGCACTGACCTTCCTACCAGCGCTCGCCGGCGGCCTCGGACTGTCCCAGATCGCCGACCGGTTCCCCCGCCGTACGGTCCTCGTGGTCAGCTCGTGCGGCCAAGCCGTCTGCGTGGGGCTGATGGCGGTCCCGGGCATGCCGCTGGTGGTGCTGTGTGTCCTGGTCGTGTTGACCCAGTTCCTGCTGGCGCCGGCCAACGCCGCCCAGAACGCGCTGGCCCGGGAGGTCATCGAGGGCGACGAGACGTACGTCCGATCGCAGGATCTCCGGCGGCAGATCAGCAACAACACGATCCAGCTCGTCGGACTGGCCGGCGGCGGTCTGCTGATCGCCGCCATCGGTACGTCCCCCGCGCTCGCGATCGATGCGGCGACCTGCGTACTCGCCGCCCTGACGGTGTGGTTCCTGCTCTCCCCGCGACCTTCGCCAGGCGGCCAGTTCACCAGCTGGTTCGCCTCCAGCGGCTGGGTCTTCAAGCAGCCGCGGATGCGGGTGATGTTCATCCTGTCGTGGCTGGTGGGGCTGGCGGTGATCGCCGAGGGCCTGGCCGCGCCACTGGCCGACGAACTGCACGCCGGCAGGGCCGCGGTCGGCTGGCTGCTCGCCGCCGACCCGCTCGGGTTCATTCTCGGTGCGTACGTGCTGTCCAGGTTCTTTCACGCTCAGACGCGGCTGCGGATGGTCGGGATCCTGTGTACGGCGTCGCTCACGACCCTGGTGCTCTTCTTCATCAGGCCAAGCCTGCCGGTCGCACTGATCCTGCTCGTGGTGGCCGGCGCCACCGGCGCGTACCACATCTCGGTGATCTCCGCGGTCAGCACGTGGACGCCACCGGAGTTCCGGGGCGGCACCAACGGCGTTTTCCGTACCGGCCTGCGGGTGTCGCAGGGCCTGGGCATCGCGGCCGGCGGTGCCGTCGCTCAGCTGATCGGCTCCAGCGCGATCACGATCGCCGCGCTGGCCTTCGCGGGGCTCTTCATCTCGGTCCCCGCCACCCTCGCCTGGGCGCGCCTGAAGCCGACCATCGAGGCCACCTGAGCAGTCCTCAGGAGTTCTCGACCAGCCGGCGCAGAACCCGTACGCCGAACTTCAGCGCCTCGGTGGGTACGCGCTCATCGACGGCGTGGAACAGTGACGCGAAGTCCAGGTCCGCGGGCAGTTTCAGCGGCGCGAAGCCGTACGAGCGAATGCCGAGGCGGTGCAGCGCCTTGCCGTCGGTGCCACCGGAGAGCATGTACGGGACGGGCCGCGCGCCAGGGTCCTCGGCGATCAGCGCCGCGCCCATCGCGTCGACCAGCGCGCCCTCGAACGGGAACTCCAGCGCCTGCTGGCAGCTGATCCACTCGCGGGTCACGTCCGGGCCGGCGAGTTCGTCGATGATCCGCTCGAACTCCTCCTGCGTGCCGGGCAGGAAGCGGCCGTCGACGACCGCTTCGGCCTTGCCGGGGATGACGTTTGCCTTGTAACCGGCCGAAAGCATCGTCGGGTTCGCGGTGTTGCGCAGGGTGGCGCCGACGATCCTGCTGATGGGGCCGAGCTTGTCCACGGTCAGCTCGGGATTGTCCAGGTCCACCTCGATGCCCAGCTCCGCCGCGGCGGCCCGGAGAAATGCCTCGACGGTGTCCGTTATCTGCAGCGGGAACCGGTGCCGGCCGATCCGGGCCACCGCTTCGGCGAGCGTGGTGACCGCGTTGTCCTCGTGCAGGAACGAGCCGTGCCCGGCCCGGCCGGTGGCCGTCAGCTTCATCCAGCCGATGCCTTTTTCGGCGCCCCCTGGATGGGATAGAGCCGCCGGTCGGAGTCCAGGCTGACGCTGAAACCGCCGACCTCGCTGATCGCTTCGGTGACTCCGTCGAAGAGTTCGGGCCGCGTGTCGACCAAGTGGTGGGCGCCGTACGTGCTGCCAGCCTCCTCGTCGGCGAAGAAAGCGATCACGATGTCCCGCGGCGGGGTCCAGCCGTCCCGGCGCCACTGGCGTACCAGCGCCAGGATCATCGCGTCCATGTCCTTCATGTCCACCGCGCCACGGCCCCACAGGTAGCCGTCGTCGGTGATCTCGCCGGCGAACGGCGGCTGCCGCCAGTCGGCGGCCTGCGCTGGTACAACGTCGAGGTGGCCGTGCAGCAACAGCGCTGGTCTCGAGGAATCCGCGCCGGTCAGCCGGGTCACCACGCTCGCCCGAGTCGGTTCACTTTCGCTGAGGGTGACCTCCAGGCCCACCTCGGAGAGCTTCTCCGCCACGTACTCGGCGGCGACCCGCTCCCCCGCGCGCGCTGGTGGCGGTGTCCCCGGTGTTGCTGGTGTCTATCCGGATCAGGTCGCGACACAGGTCGACAACCTCGTCCTCGGCGGTGACGGTGTTCGGCATGCCCTCGATCCTGGCATGCCGGACCTGCGACCATGTCGGCATGTCGATCACCCTGGACGTGTCCCGCTCCACGGCCGCCTCGCTGGTCAGGGTGGGCGGCCGTTTCATGACCGGCGATCAGCTGGCAACCGCGGCGCGGGCGCAGCTGATTCCGACCACCGGGCTCTACTTCCGCGGCCGGATCGGGGCGGTCGGGGAGGTGCCCTCGCCGGTGGCGACCAGCCTGCTCGGGATTTTCCCGCACTGGCTGGTCGAGCGGATCTGGGCGGAGACCGCGGCCTTTCCGGCGGCTGCCGCGGTGTCCGCGTACGCCGGTGCTTGTACGTCCTGGGGTGCCGAGGCGCTGAGCGGGCTGGAGCGCGCCGACCAGGTGGTGGAGGTGGCCGAGAAGGTCATCGACCGGGCCGAGAGCACCGCGCTGCCGCTGTTCGCCGGCTGGCGGGCCGCCCACCGGCCGGCGGCCGGCCCAGGACGCGCCGGATACGCGTTGATGCTGCTCAGGGAGCTGCGCGGCGGCCTGCACTTCGCGGCGCTGCGGGCCGCGGGTCTGGACATACCGATCGCCGTTATCGGTGACCCCCGACCGGCGGGCTGCCGCGGCTGCGGCAAACGGACTGGCGGCCGGAAGAAATCGAGCAGCTGCAGCGCCGGGCCAGCACCGTACCGGACTTCCAGCGACGCTGGAACGCGGCTGAGGAGACCACCAGCGTCGCGTTCGCCGGCTGCCTGGCCGTCCTCACCGAAACCGAGCTCACCGAGCTGGCAGAGCTGATCATCGAGGCGGACCGCATCTCGGTGAACACGTAGCTCAGCTAGACTTTCTCATCTTTCACTCTAGCCACAGAAGGCTTATATCGGACATACTCCCCCAAGTCACTCTGAGAGTTCTGGGGGATCAGATGAAACGACGGAGCGTCTTATCGATGGCGGCGCTGGCGCCGTTCGCGGTGGCCGGCGCCGCCCGCCCGGCCGCGGCCAGCCCGCCGCCCACGCCCGCGACCAGCGCTCACGAGGTCGAGTTCGGCCACCTGGACCGGCCGGCAGCCGGCCTGACGGCCAGCACCGGAGTGCCCGCCGGCGTACCGACGGCCGGCGAGGCGCCGAAGATGCGGCTCATGCGGTCCGCCGCCGAGGTCCGGTCGGTACGGTACCGCTCCCAGGACATCCCGCCTTTCGCGTTGTTGGGGCTCACTTGGGCGGCGGAGAAGCCCACCGAGCTCTACGCCGGCGAGGTCTCCGTCGCCGCTCGTACGATCGACGCCGCCGGTCGCTGGTCCGGCTGGCAGGCCATCGGTGTCGACGACGCCTTCGACACCGCCGCCCGCGAGCGGACCGGCACCGAGCCGCTGTGGACCGGCAACGCCCGCGGCATCGAGGTCGTCGTCTCCGGCTCTGGCGCCCGCTCGCCGCGGGATATCCGGCTGGCCCTGGTCAACCCGGCCCGGCTGGCCTCCGATCACCAGGTCAGCCAGCGACCGCACCTGATGGACAAGGCCACTCGCCCGGACGTACTCAGCCGGGCGACCTGGAAGGCCGACGAGACGCAGATGCACTGGAAACCGGAGTATTCGGACACCCTCCAGGCCACCTGCCTGCACCACACCGAGACGTCCAACGACTACACGGCCGACGACGTACCAGCCATCCTGCGGTCCATTTATCACTTCCACTCGATCACCAGAGGGTGGGGCGATATCGGCTACAACGCCCTCGTCGACAAGTTCGGCCGGCTCTGGGAGGGCCGCTACGGCGGCATCGACCGGCCGGTCATCGGCGCGCATGCCGGCGGCTTCAACTACCGGTCCGGCGGCATCTCCATGCTCGGCAGCTTCGTCAAGGACGACGTACCGCAGATCATGCGCGACACCGCGGCCACCTGGCTCGGCTGGAAACTCGGCATGTACGACCGGGACGCCCACGGCTCCATCAGCATGACCGGCGGCCCGAACACCATGTACCGCCACGAAGTGACCGTCGTCCTGCCGTCCGTCTGGCCGCACCGGCAGACCAGCAACACCGACTGCCCCGGCGACGGCGGCATGCGGGCCATCCAGAACATCCGAGACCTCGCCTCCCGCGCCATCCAGGGGATCTGAGCTTCACCGACAAGGCGCCGTTCGGCCGCCGTACGAGGCCGCCGGAGGGTCCCAACACTGCGCCAAACCTGGGTTGAGGCGACCGAAACGGGTAAAGTTCGCGCCCAGTCAAGCGAAACCGGGAGCGAGCCGATGGGGAGTCGCCGCCATGTCCTCGCAGCGCTGGGAATCGGTGCCTTGGTAGCCGGATTCGATCCGGGCGCGCGTGCTTGGGCCAGCGATGGCCCCGGAGTGCAGGCGCTGCCGCCACTTGACGGCACTGTCCACCTCGACGATCCGACGCGGCGGCAGGACTCGCAGGACGCCGGGTCGCTATCTGACCCAGCTGCCGCACGCGGTGCTGCGGCCGGGCTCAGTCACTGACGTACAGAAGATGATCCGGTTCTGCCGGCGGCACCGGATCCCAGTCGCCGCTCGTGGGCTGGCGAACACGACGAACGGCCAGGGCCTGGTAAACGGCCTGCTGATCGAGAGCCGATCGCTGGCCGGCATCCGGACGATCGGCGCCGACCACGCCGTCGTCGGCGCCGGCACGACCTGGCTCGAACTGACCAGGGCAGCGCACCCACGTAGCCTGACACCGCCGGCGTTGACCGGTTATATCGGACTCACGATGGGTGGCACGCTGTCGCTCGGCGGCATCCCACCGGCGTACCAGACCGGCGCACAGGTCGACAGTGTGCTGGAGCTCGAGGTCGTCACCGGCACCGGGGAACTGGTCCGGTGCTCGGCCAGCCATCGCCGCGAGCTTTTCGAGGCGGTGCTGGGCGGACTCGGTCAGTTCGGCATCATCACCGAAGCGACCGTACGACGACTGGTCGCCGCGCCCACGAACGTACGGGGACACGAGCTGTCCTACACCGATCCGTCGGCTTTCTTCGAGGACGTCCGGACATTGGTACGCCGTGGGGAAATCACCGAGATCTATGGCGACTGGTGGCGTCCCGGTGAGCACGGGGAGACCTACCACCTCAACGCGTTCACCTTCTACGACACGGATAATCCACCGGACGACGCCCATTTGCTGCGCGGCCTGACGCAGCTACCGGACCGCGCCGTGGTGACCGAGAACGATTATCTCTCGCACGTCACCCGCATCGACGTCGCCGTCGACCAGCTGCGCGAGGCGCTCGACTGGGACAACCGGATCAAGCCGTGGGTGACGTTGTGGCTGCCGGAGTCGACCATTGAGGCGTACGTACGAGATGTCGTGCCGTCCTTGCGGCCACCCGATGTCGGGGACGCTGGATTCGTGCTGATGTACGTCCACCGGCGCTCGAAGCTGACCCGGCCGTCGCTGCGGCTGGCCGACGAAGATGGCAGCGACTGGGTTTATCTCTTCACCTTGATGACCTCCGGCGCGGTCGGCGACGTGGCGTTCGGTCACGAGATGGTCCGGCGGAACAGGCACCTTTACGACAAGGCGCGTGCGCTGGGAGGCCGGCGCTATCCGATCGAGTCGGTTGATTTTGATCGAACCGACTGGACCCGCCATTACGGCGATCGCTGGCCGGAGTTGGTGGCGTTGAAGGAAAAGTCGGACCCTGCTGGATTGCTGACACCTGGTCCTGGAGTGTTCGGCCAAGACCTGCCGTTTTAGCGGAACATCGGTGAAGCGGATCTGAAGCGGCATTGTACGACGGTTCGGTGCGACTGGGGCATCCATCTCCCCAGTCGCACCTTTCCAGGTCCACGAGCGAAAGGATACGACCTATGCGCACAGCCCTGAACGCCGTCGCCGATCGCCTTGTCAGCTTCGTCGCTCCCCGTACCGGCGCCTGCGACGGCGAGATCGTCTACCGATGCAACGCAAGGAACGAGCTTCGGCTCCCGGCGCGGTGGCTATTTCGACGGCAACGCAGTCCTTGGTGTCGTCGTACGCACAATGCAATCGTCATAGCCGCCCTCAAATACCGGCGCGGGACCTGAATCGGGGATGGCTGAGGCCAGTACTCGCTCTAGTACGGCCAGGGAGCGGGTCCGGTGCTGGATGTCCGATACCAGCCGCTCACGGACAACAAGCAGGTTCTTCACCAGCGCGGGGGCGGCATCGTCGGTAGCGCCGGTCATGCACGGCAGGGCTTCGATAACGCAACTGCTCCTCATGCCGGTCGAAAAAAGCAGCTGAATGGTCGCCACCCGTGACACGTCCGAGGCGGCGAAACAACGGTAGCCGTTCGCGTCGCGGGTGGGCGCCAGCAGGCCCTGCTCCTGGTAATAGCGCAACGCCCGAACGCTGACACCGGTGCGGCGAGCCAGTTCGCCGATCTTCATGTCGCCGTCCTCACAACGCTTGACCATCACGTCAACGTGACCCTTTAGCGTTCGCAACATGACCGACACCACCACCTATTCCCCGACCAATCCCCTGCTGCGCCCGTACGACTCGGCCGCGTTACATTTGCCGAACCGCATCGTGATGGCCCCGATGACCCGCGGACGCGCCGATGCGGCAGGCGTACCGCACCCACTCGCCGCCGCCTACTACGCGCAGCGCGCCAGCGCCGGCCTGATCGTCACCGAAGGAATCTGGCCGATCTCGACCGGCATCGGTGGGCCGGGATTGCCTGGCCTGGCCACCGCCGCCCAGGTGGCCGGATGGCGGACCGTCACCACGGCCGTACACGCCGCAGGCGGTCGGATTTTCGCGCAGTTGTGGCACGTCGGGCGGGTCAGCCACCCGTCCGTCCAGCCCGGCAGGGCGGCGCCGCTCGCGCCGTCGGCGGTCCGGCCGCCGGGACAATTGCACGTACCAGGCGGGAAGGCCGACTACGTGACACCCCGGGCGATGGCGCTCGCTGAGATCGCCGAAACCGTGCGGTCGTACGCGGACGCTGCCCGGAACGCACTGGCCGCCGGGTTCGACGGCGTCGAAGTCCACGCGGCGAACGGCTACCTGCTCCAGCAATTCCTCGGAGACAACACAAATCTGCGCTCGGACGCGTACGCCGACGGCCGCCGGTTCGTGATCGAGGTGGTCGACGCGGTGACCGGCGCGATCGGGGCCGCCCGGGTCGGGCTTCGACTGTCGCCCGGAAACACCGAGAACGACGTGCACGAATCTGATCCCGGAGCGCTCTACGCACCGCTGGTGTCCACATTGGACTCGCGCGGCCTGGCGTACCTTCATCTGTCGGAAAAAGGCCGTTATCCAGCGATCACTGAGTTACGCCAAGTCTGGTCAGGAACGCTGATCGGCAACTACGATCCGCCGGAGCCGACCAACCCCGCGACCGGTGAACTGTTGCTGGCCTCCGGAGCGGCCGATCTGGTCGCGTTCGGGCGGCTGTTCCTTGCCAACCCCGACTTGCCGATCCGGATAGCGGTCGGTGCACCGCTTGCCGAAGCCGCGGAAGCCACCCACTACACCCCTGGCCCCAGCGGCTACGCCGACTACCCGGCGATCGACCTGGTCGACGCGTACGACCCGATCAACGGTATGTGACTGCGCCGCATTCATCACTGACCCTGAGGTGCCGATGCCCGTACCCAAAGGTCAACTTAGCCCAGTGTTAGCCCAGTGTTAGCGCGCACCCGGGAAAACTCGGCTTCCGTCCATCTACGACGGGAGACACCGTGACCAAAACCCTCGGCCTCGTGAGCGACCGGCTGCTGACTCTGTTCGTACCGAAAACCACCGCAAGCGCGTGTGCCTGCAACGACTATTACTGCACGAGGTACGGCTGTCCGGCCGGCTACATCCGCGACTGTCGCGACAACTGCGACTGCAGCAAGACCGTTTGTGGCGTCTGCTACCGCGGTTACTGCTGAGAAAACCCATTATCACCACCGGTTCTCCCCCAGTGGCCGGTTGGTCACTGGGGACCTTTTCGCAGGCGCACCAGTACTCAGGAGCACCAAATGTCCGCAGTTGTCGCCGCGGTCGCCGTTGTCGGCGCTCTCAGCGTGGTCAACCTCTTGTTATGTATCGGAATCGTACGCAGGCTTCGCGAGCACACCGAAATCCTCAACACCCAACTCGGTGACAGTGGCCAGAACCGCCGCCCCGCGCCGATGTACGCCACGGGCCAGCGCATCGCGGAGTTCACCGCCACCACCGTCGACGGCGCGGACCTCAGCCGCGCCCTGATGACCGGCACCACGATGGTTGGCTTTTTCACCCCGGGGTGCTCGCCGTGCAAGGAGCGAATGCCGCTGTTCATCGAGCAGGCCGCGAACCATGACCGCGATCAGGTCCTCGCGGTTGTTGCCGGCACGCCGGATGCCTCAGCCGAGTACGTCGCGAAGCTCGCGCCAGTCGCTCGGGTCGTACGCGAGAACGACAACGGCCCGGTCGCCGCGGCGTCGGCGTAGACGGTTTCCCGTCCTTCGCGCTCGTTGACGCTGACGGGCTCGTACTCGCCAGCGGCAGCAAGCTTGGTGCGCTGGCGATCCCCGTCCCAGCATGATCGGGCTCAGCGTTGCCCAGTTCGGCTTTGTCCTGCTCGGCCTGGTTCTGCTCGGCGTCGTCGGTGCCGTCCTGGTCGTACGGGGCGCGGCTCGTCGCGGTCACGGTCGTGGGCGAAAGCATGGCGCCGACGCTGAGTCCAGGCGACCGCGTACTCGTGGTCAAAGTACCGCTTCGTTGGATACGCCGCCGGCAGCTCGTCGTTTTTCGCGCCACCAGCGGAGTTGGCCGATGACGATCCGCCGTGGCTGATCAAACGCGCGGTCGCGCTCCCCGGAGACGTGGTGCCGGCGGAGGTTCCGCACCTCGCCGGCGCACGCGTACCAGCCGACCGTTTTGTGGTGCTCGGCGACAACTCGGCGCGCAGCTACGACTCACGGCGGGTCGGCTATCTGCATGCCGACACACATTGCTTGGTGTTGTCGTACGCCGTTTGCAAGCATAGCGGCCAAAGATTTGTCCTGTAACCCCGAGGAAAGTGGAGGATTCCATGTCCATCACGAAACTGTCCGATGCCATGGTCCGGTGGCTGGTGCCACAAACGACCGCGGCCGCGTGTATTCAACCCGATGGTTGTGACGCCTGTCGTCCCAATCCCCGGGTCTGCTACAACCACCGCTGGACAGTCTTCTACTACCAGCACCTGGCCTACAACTGCCTCGGTCAATGCGTCTTGCACAGAACGACCGAATGCAAGGCGCCGGTGGTCGGCGGGACCTGCTGACAACGGCACGGATTTGTCGAATTATCCCAACGGAAGGGGAAAGAATGTCCATCACAAAACTGTCCGACGCGGTGGTTCGGTGGCTGGTGCCACAGACGACCGCGGCCGCATGTATTCCGCCTGAGCCGTGCGACAACTGCGTTCCTGGCTTTGTGTGCGATGCGAACCGCAGGCGCTACGAGGCGCTCATCTCGCACAAGGTGAACAACTGCAACGGCCAGTGCACGATCGGCAAGACGACGGTTTGTTCGGTAGGAAAATTTGTCGGAGCCTGCCTGTAAAAGAAACAGGTGACTGCTAGCAACACAGGTGAGCACGTCCGGACCGGACGTGCTCACCTTTACTATTGCACTGTTGCCGGCTGATATCCCTGTCCCTGAAGCGTAAACAGCCGTGCATAGACGCCGCCGCACGCCATCAGGTCGTCGTGGTCGCCTCGCTCGGTGATCCGTCCGCCGTCGAGTACCACGATGTGGTCGGCATTGCGCAAGGTGCCGAGTCGATGCGAAATGAGGATGGACGTACGGCCGCTGCGAAATTCCGTGAGCGTCTGGTGAATGTGATGCTCGGCCTCGGCATCCAGCCCCGAGCTCGGCTCGTCGAGGATGAGCAGGCTGGCACGGTCACGCATCAATGACCGCGCGAGTGCCAGGCGTTGCCATTGGCCGCCAGAAAAACTGACACCGGCTTCCTGCTCGTCTTCGTCGTCTTCGGCGAAGAAAAAAATCCGACTGAGCATCGTGTCGTAGCCGCGCGGCATCGCTGCGATCGCGTTATCAATATCCGCGCGTACCGCAGCAGCACGAATCGCATTCATGTCGTCGTACCGAGACAGGTCACCCAGACCGATGTTGTCGCGGGCCGGCAGGTCGTACGACATGAAGTCCTGAAACGTGGCGGCGAGCCGCAGTCGCAGCGATTCTGGTGAGATCTGCTGCAGATCGATGCCGTCCCACAGGATTCGGCCCCGTTCGGGTTCGTAGAACCGGCACAGCAGTTTGATAAGCGTACTTTTGCCAGCACCGTTGACGCCGACGATCGCAAGGGAACTGCCGGCGGCGATCTCGAAGCTGACGCCGCGCAGGATCCACGGACCGTCCGGATGGTAACGGAACCAGACGTCGTCGAACCGTACGCAGGTGCTCAGGTCTGGAGCGACCAGCTCGCCGCTGGCTGACCGCCGGCAGCGCCATCACCTCCAGATAGCGTTGGAAAGACTTGAGCGACTCGACCACGGACCCGATCCGCCCGACCAGATCCGACAGCGCGGCTTGTACGCTCCCGACGGCCGCCATGAACAGCAGCACATCGCCAGGCGTCAGCTCACCGCGTACGACCCGCAGCGCGACGATCGCCACTGCGACGCCGGAGATCACCGCGCCGAGCAGGCTCAGGCCGGACTGCACGACCGTTGTCCGACCGGCCAGCCCGAGCGTGACCTCCTGCGAGCGGCGCAGCGCATCGAGTTGGAGGCCGCGGAAATGGTCGCCGAGGCCAAACAGCCGCACTTCCTTCGCGGCCTGTTCGCTGGTCAGCAGCATCCGGTAGAAAAAATCGCCGCCGTTGCAGCGGCGAGATCGCCAGGCTGGCCACCACTTGGCGGTTGGCCAGCATGATCTCCGCCACCAGACCAGGAACCGCTGCAACCAGCAACACGACCGCAAGTGCGGGCCACACACGACCGCGACAATGCCGAGAAAGCTGAGGATCGAGATGACCGCGCGAGTGCTGCCTTCGGCGAAGTCGTTGATGCTGCTGGGGCCGTGTGACGCTGCGCTCTCGGCGACCATGAGGTTGTCCTGGAAGCCAGGGTCCTCGAGGTAGCGCAGGCCGACGAATCCGCAGACCTTCTCGAAGAGGTCGCTCTCGGTGCGCAAGGTGATGGCGGCGTTGTGCCTGCCGAGAAGGTACGTTGTCAGCTGTTGACCGAGCAGTCCGACGGCCGCTGCGATCGCGGCCGCGACGGCGTAGAACACCACATGAGCGGCCTGGCCGGACCGTCCCAGCGCCAACTCATCAACGAGCAGCTTGCCGTACCAGGCGGCGACTGGCGCGCTGGCCGCGATGACCAGGGTCAGGGCGAGCCGGCCGATCGAGCAGCGGGCCGATGCTCGCCAACCCAGCACGAGAGCAGACCAGCCTGCCGCGAGAAGAGCGGCAGGGCTGGTCGGGAGGTTGTTGCGCTTCACGCTGGTACGTGGTCAGGCAGTACGTCGGCATATTTGATCGACGATGCGACGACCACTCCGTCCTTGATTCGCGCAGCAGTCGGATAGCCGCGGCTGCCGAACGCGTCCTCGACGCCGGCCGTGCCGTCGAAGGCCGCGATCGTCCCGATCCCGGCAAGCTTCGTGAGCATTGTGTCGAGCTCCGGCTCGTCCGGCTCGGCCCGCAGCAGGATGAACGTACGCTCCGGTAGGTCGGCACGGTCCTTCTCGAGCTTGGCCGCGGTTTCCTTGCAGGGCTGGCAGCTCGGCGACATCATCAGCACCAGCGACTCGCCGCTGCTGAGGTCCGCCTCGGTGACGGCCGTCCCGTCGACGGAGGTGACGGCGAAGGCGCCGACCGTCGCGCCGACCGCAGGTAGCTCAGGCTGTGCCTCGTTTTCTTTGTCTGATGCCATCGTACGGAGGCGGCGGACGACACCGAGCAGGATGAACAGATTGAGCAGGGTGAGGACGGCGAGCAGGCCCACCGCGACAGCCATAGCAGCCATGAGGAATCCAATCAGCGAGGCGAAAGCAGGAACGCGAAGTCGTCTAACCGGGTCATGACAATGGCAAGTACGGCACCGACGGCGACGGCGACCGCGGCGGTCACCAGGTCAGCTGGGACATCCGGTCCTAGACTCGCGGCGACGGCAGCGCCAAGCAGCAACAACCCGTTTCGTACCGCGTGGATCGGCGCGATCGTCGTACTCGACGAGCCAAAACACGCGCAGGTGACCTTCAACCGGCGGCGCAGGATGAGCACTGTTCCGGCGGTGAGTACGGCCATAAGGACGGTCGCCAGCCCGGCGCCGACGACCACCGTCCATGGGAGCAGCAAGAGCACGGCCGAGGTGGCCTCGCCGACGATCAACAGACCACCGACCCAACCGGCCTGCCGGCCGATGCCAAGCTGCGTAAGCATGTCGCTGAGGCCGCGCCGGCCGCTGGGCGTCAGCTTGCTGACCGAGCTCCAGCCGAGAACAACAGCCAGCAGCACCCGCAGGGTCAGCGCCGCTGTCGACATTCATTCCTCCACGCCGCAGGGGCCCATCGGCCCAGGATCACCGGCAGGAATATGCGCAGGAGCCGCTAACTTTTCGCTAACAACCAGCTATCCGCAGCACCAGCGCGGTCGCCAGGTCTGCCGCAGTGCTCATCGGTTTCACCACCGAACACGATCTCGTGACGGGCGGCGACAACGGCGTCCAACGCTGCCGGCGGATGCACGATGAGATGGGAAAGTCCGGTTCGACGATGAGCAGCAGCTGACGTAGGACTCGACTATTGCCAACAGAATCATGGCGCGCGTCATTCAGCGCAACACCATCACCATCTCTACCGTCTCGCGCAACTTGTCGCGCGCCGTCATTGTTGTTTGGGTGTGGTGTATAGCTCGTACCCGAGCTTTCCGTCGTCGACACGTGTCACAGTGTCACTCACCAGGACATTCTGGTCAGTGTCCCGACTGAACACGTAGCCGACATCCCAGATCCCGCCGTAGTTGCAGACCTGCCCTCCCGGGCAGAACTTGATCAGGATCCTGATCGTGATACTCCGGCCGTTCTCGTCTATCGGACCGTTGATCCGCTGGGTCAGCACCTCATGCCGAGCCGTCAAGCCGACGGCGTTGGTGATCGGGAACGCATCCACCAGCCAGGAACTCACCCAGGCGTTCTTGCATGCCGTGATGGCGATGCTCACGTCGCCGTACCGCACCTGCCCCGTCTTTATTCCGGGATAGAAGTTCATCTGCGAGGGAGTGGCACAGTATCCTTGCGAACTTCCGGACGATGGTGCGGATCGCAGGACAGTGACCGTCGCGAAGACCAGCAACAGGGCCGCGCACGCCGCAGCCACCATAAACGGACCCGAGTACTTTCTCAGCAATGGCATTCCTCAGAAGTCGTCGCGAGCAGCTGGTAACAGATATCTCGGCTGTCCAGCGCAGAAGAAGAAATGACGAAGATTCACAGTTGGCGATCGACGGCGCCAGTCACGATCGATAACCCACCCTCCAGTTCCTATACCGCGAACTGAACAAGCTACCTGCCTTGGCCGATGTTCGACCTCCCAGTTCTGGCGAGTCGAACAGCCGCGACCACATTCGAGGGTCTTTGATGGCGATTGCCGCGCAGTACGTTCCAATCTCGACCACATACAGTAACTTGACCGTCCGGAAGCTGGGATCCTTTTACTGGCCGCAAAACACCATGCCCCGAATATCCACGACAACGTGGTGGCGGTGTTCAGAAAACCGGGATACTGGTCGTGCCGTTAACGAAACCGAGAGTGGTGGGCCACGGATCGCCGACGGCGGGTGGCCGGGTTTCGCCGAAGGGCGTATACCAGCGACGGGGTGACGGTTCGCTTCGGGCGAGGGTGAGTTTCGTCGACGGGGTCAGCGAGACAGTCCAGCCAGCCTGGACGTCGCTTCGCTCCTTCGATCCGCCCAACAGGGATCAGGAAGTCGACGATGAACTGGGACGCGGGGGGTACTGCGTCCCAGTTCGTCTCGTGAGTCGTCGTTCAGCACCGTGTGCATATCAGGTGACGGACGCTCAGCGGTGGCTGAGCCTGTCGGTCAGTCGATGCCTTCGATGATGCGGAAGTCGCGCTGGAAGCCGTCGGGAAGGGCCACCAGCGCGTCCTGGTAAGCCTCGCTCTCGTACGCCGCGACGGCCTGTTCGAAGCTGTCGAACTCGATCAGAACGACGCGTTGCGTGATTCCGGCTTCGTGGGCGACGACTCGGCCGTCACGGGCCAGGACCCGTCCGCCCCCAGCTTGGACGGCCGGACGAGCCAACTTGTTGTAGGCAATCAGCGTCTCAGGGTCGGAAATAGCGGGGTAGACACTGACCCAGTAGCCCCCTTGGCCATGGAAACCTCCTGTGTTCGGCCGGACACGTCCGACTTCGAATTCACGCTCAGATCGCTCGATCCCGGCGACGGATCCCCTCCCGCGCCGAGTGCGGGGTGAGGCGCGGTGTTCGGGACGAGAGATACATAAAGCATTCATATAAATATTGTATGCTTCACCTATGAGCCGTCAAGACGCTACTCGTAGCGCTTCCGCTGCAATCGGATCGACCCTCTATGGGCTGGCCACCAGGGCTGTGAGACGCCTTCCGCGCGATATGAGCATCACGTCCGCCGCCACCCTGGCCACCCTGGACAGGTCCGGCCCGCGACGCATCACCGATCTGGCCGTGATCGAGGGTGTCACCCAGCCCGCGATGACCGTCCTGGTCCGGGTGATGGAGGAGTCCGGACTGGTCGAGCGGAGGGGCGACGCGTCCGACAAGCGGGTCACGCTGGTGTGTCTGACCAAAGCCGGCACGTCGTACGTTCAGACACGGCATCAGACGGGCGTCGATGCATTCGCGCGGCTGATCGACGAACTCACCGACGACGAGGTCGAGGCCCTGGTGGCGGCGCTTCCGGCGCTGGCGCACCTGGCAGAGCTCGAAAGCCAGGACCAAGAAGGGTCGAAGCGGTGACGGAGCGCACCCTGGAGCGCTCCGAGGCGCGGCTGCTGGTCCCCGCCCTGATCTTGATCGCCCTGGTCGTGGCGGCGGTCGCCAGCCTCGGGGCGCCGCTGATCACCAGTGTGGCGACCACGTTCCACGTCTCGCTCGACAGCGCGCAGTGGACGCTGACCGTCCCACTGCTGAGCGGCGCCGTCGCCACGCCCGTCCTGGGCCGGCTCGGAGCCGGCCCGTACCGACGGGCCACGATCCTCGCCACGCTGGCGATCGTCGTCGCCGGCAGTACGCTCACCGTGCTGCCGCTGCCGTTCGCCTGGCTGCTGATCGGCAGGGCGACCCAAGGCGTCGGGCTCGGTCTGACGGCGCTGATGATGGGCGTGGCCCGGGACCATCTTCCCGAGGACCGCGGCACGGCGACGATCGCCCTGATCTCGGTGGTCTCGATCATCGGCGCCGGCGTCGGCTACCCGCTCACCGCGCTGTTCGCCGAGATCGGCGGCGTGCGGGCCGCCTACGGCTTCGGTCTGTTCGTCACCGCTGTCGCCTTCCTGACCGCTTGGCGTTCGATACCCGCGGCTCCCGAAGGCCGGTCCGCTCACGTGAACGTGGCGGGCACGCTCGCCCTGGCGGGCGGACTGTTCCTCGTCCTGTTCCTGGCCGGCCAGAGGAGCCTGTGGAGCCGTCACCTCGCCGTGGCGGTGGTTCTCGCCGTAGCCGCCGTGCCCCTGCTGTGCGTCTGGACCACCTCCGAGCTGCGCAGCAAGACGCCACTTGTCGATGTCCGTGCGGTACGGCACCCGGCGGTCGCCGGAGCGAACATCGCCATGTTCGTCGGCGGGAGCGGCATGTACCTCCTGCTCACGCTCATCACGCGGTACGCGCAGACGCCGCACAGCGCCGGCTACGGCTTCGGACTGACAACCTTCGTCGCCGGGCTGGTCCTCGTCCCGTTCTCGGTGCTGGGGTTCGTCGCCGGCAAACTCACGCCGCGGGTTCGGACGCTGATCGACGCACCCGTGCTTCTGGCCGGCAGCGCGGTCATCGTCGGCGGCGGGTTCGTCCTCTTCGCCACGGCCCGGTCAAACCTGGCCGAACTGCTCGTCGCGATGGGTGTGCTGGGCCTGGGCGTCGGCAGCTTCTCCGCCGCAATGCCCGGCGTCATCCTGGCCGTCACACCCAAGAGCGAGACGTCGAGCGCGATGAGCTTCAACTACGTCGTCCGCAGCGTCGGGTACTCCCTCGGCAGCGCGATAGGCGGCCTGGTCCTGGCCACCGGCACCGACACCGGTCATCTCTTCCCGAACGACCACGCCTACACCACCGCAGCGCTGGTCGGCATCGCCGCGATGGCGTCACACGACGCTGGCCCGCCTCGCTCTCGCCCCGCCAACGCCCGCCCGAGATCAACCCCACCGCGGTCGCGAGCTGGGGCAGACCCGCCTCCGGCGGGCAGACGACGACTGTGACGCAACGAGGGCACGGTCAGCGGCGCCACTACGGCGCTGCCGCTCACGGCGACCACCTCGCACCGCGAAGCACCCGAAACGGGCGGAGTTGATAGTTTCGGGTGTCCAAGTGTGCTTGAACACCACACGTCGTTTGTGGCAGATATGCCAAACCTGTGTGTCCGAGGGGGGACTCGAATACGTATCCATGTGGATAATCGCAGTGCCTCACGTGTCAATGCGCCGTACTGGTGGTCAACGTCTCCCCTGCGAATTCTGAACGCATGGCAACTCCGCGGTCCCCTCCCCGCTTGCCAATGCGACAGTCAGAAGCGGCCGACGTGCCTGACGTGGCAACGTTGGCAACTGCGCGCGAAAATTCGCAGCACCTATCTGTCGACCACATGTGGAATCGACTGATGATTGATCCTGGTGGACAAATGATGTCGGTCTTGTCTTTTTCGGAGGCTCGTTCTGTTGGTCTGCCCAGCATCTCGGAGCTATCGACTTCCTGCGTTACGGACGAGGTCGATCGCTGAGCCGGTGATCGCTCGCTCGCCGGTGATAAGACTGGCGACGGCTCCGACAAACAGTGTGGTTTGGATTGTGGCAAACCCTTGAGCCTGTAGGGATATACCGGGAAGGAACGGAAGCGCGAACGCGAGCCCAGCGAGCGCAACTGCACCACCGATCCTGTTCCAGGCCTTTGTCAGCGCCGCTAACCGGGGACTCCGCACGTCCGTTTCTTGCCGATCAGGCCATCGCCCTTGCGCAAGCAGGATCACATCTGCACAAACCACATTGAGCAGAACACGGAAGTCGCGGTAGGACGCAGCTGCGAGCATTGACCGCTCATACCCCTTCATCCTTTCTTCGACAGCGACCGCAGCTCTTCGGAACCACCGCCGATCCTCGGCGTTGCCGCCCAAGGACCTGACACTTCGGGAGACCTGACGTACCAACTGTAGCCTGACAAAACGCATACTTCGGACCACAACGCGTCGCTGTCTGGGCCTCATCCAGACGCGCCGACACTCATCGAGTTGCTCCAGAGCTTGCAGACACACGATGAGGGCATCGAATCGCGGCGAGAGCGCGCGTCGCCTCCGGTCATGTAGGACTTCGCTGATCCATGCCCACAGCGGCGAAAGCGTCAGCGACGACGTGAAGAAAATTGTCAGAAACACTAACACTGCCCACGACGCAGGCTGAACAAATCGGTCCAAGTCGGCTAACCGCGGATCGATGGATCGATAGAAAATGCGAAAGGATTCTGAGGCTGATGATTTTGACAACCAGAACTGGCATGAACACAGCACAGCGATACTCACGCTGCGAGGACGGGGAAGGAACTGCAGCATCTCAGTCAGCTGCCCAATCACCATCCAGGAAAGCCAGAGTTCGAAAACCGCCGCGACACTCATCCAGAAGACTGCGCCGCTGCCCATGCGATTGACCTGCTCGATAGCAAAGATCACCCATACGGCCGCGACGAAGGTCAGGACTGTCGCTAATCCGGCTGATATGACGAAAAATTCGTAGCCGGACCACCAGTCCCAGCGGGCCGACTCTCGCACGGCTGCACGGCGGACTGCATGCCGGATGGATGGCTCCTCGACATGAGGATCGAGGCGATAAGTGCGAACCAGGTGGATCCAACTCGAATATCTCGATCGTGCCCTTTCCAGAAGATCCACGTCCATGTTTGCTCACCCACCTTTCGGCGTGGTACGGAGGCGCGAATGCGGCAACCCCGACACCGACACACCGGGCATCGCAGCCACCCACGCGACTCCTGACTGCGTCGTCAGGCAGGAAGGTCAGACTGCGGCTCGAATGAACATCCGGGGCGGACCCCGAGCATTGGTCGGGACAAACATCGGCTCCTTGCCCACACCGAACAGACGCATCAGGTCCCGCTCGGCAACACCACTCACATGCGACTCCTGCAGCACTCCACCACGTGATTGTCGCATCGCCAAGCGCTACAATTCGTACAATTCCGAAAACTCGATAGGTCATCCGTAGATCAAACACAACATGCTGGTCAGGGCGATCTCGCCGGCAGACTAGATAGAGGGTCGCATGACCACTGCTCCCGTCGATGCCTACCGCGTCGACACCAGCCGCCGATCACCCAACTGATGGTCGGCCGCTGTGTGCTTGCTCGCCGTCTATTTTCTGCTCCCCCACTCGTGTGTACGGGTACTAAGTAGTTGTGGGTAGGGCCAGATACGTGAACGTCACGCCCGAGCGGTACACGTGCTGCTGGATCCAGGTGGCGCTCATGTGAGGCTGTCCTGCCATGCCGTGTGCAGGTCGGCGAATGGTCCGTGCTCGTTGAGGAGTTCGCCGGGCGTGCCGTCCTCGACGATCCGCCCGTCGGCCATCATCAGCACCCGGTCCGCGATGTGCACAGTGGACAGGCGGTGGGCAATGACCAGAGCCGTGCGTCCATGCAGCACCGTGTTCATCGCATGCTGGACCAGTCGTTCGCTGGGCATGTCTAGGGAGGGTGTGGCCTCGTCGAGGATCACTACGGCGGGGTCGGCTAACAGCGCCCGGGCCAGCGCCACCAACTGCCGCTGTCCGGCGGAGACCCGGTGTCCACCGGCCTGGATGTCCGTGTCGTACCCGTCAGGCAGGGCGCAGATGAACTCGTGCGCACCGATGGTCCCGGCCACCTGTTCGATTTCCTCGCTGTTGGCGTCGGGTCGGCCCAGTGCGATGTTCTCGGCGATGGTGCCGGAGAAGATGAAGGCTTCCTGGGTCAGCATCACTACGGCACGACGCAGCTCGGCCGTGGTGAGGTAGCGCAGGTCAACTCCGTCGAGCAGAACACGACCGTGGGTAGGGTCGTAGAAGCGGGCCAGCAATTTGGCCAGGGTGGTCTTGCCCGCACCGGTGGCTCCAACAACGGCCACAGTCTGCCCGGGGACGAGGGTCAGGTCGAATCGTGGCAGCACCTCGCTCCCCGTGTGGTAGGCGAAGGCGACCGACTCGAAGACAACGCCACGGCCCCGTTGCCTGGAGGAGGAGGTGCTCGGCGAGAGAGAGCGTCTGGGGCGATGCCGGCTCAGGTACGGAGGCTCGCTGGGCCAGCAAGGCCGCAATCTTCGAGAGAGACGCGACGGCTGACTGGTAGGCGTCCAGGACGCCACCCAGTTTGAGCGGGTCGTCGTACAGACGGCGCAGGTAGAGCACGATGGCGGCGAAGGCACCCAGATCCAGGTCATGCCCGGCTACCCGGAAAGCACACCACATGACCAGGACAGCGATCCCAATGTTGGCCACCAACCGGGACGAGGTCACATAGCGTCCCATCACAAGCGCGGAGTCACCGTTGATGCGGGCGTGCCGACGGTTGATCCGCATGAAGGACCGGTCGTTGGAGGTCTCCAGCCGAAAGGTCTGCACAGGGTGGATGTTGGTGAACGTCTCCGCGTATTTTGCTGTGACAGCGGCGGTCGCGGTCGACCGCTCGCGGTAGACCTGGTACGCCCGGCGCCGGAAGTCGCGGACGGTCAGGTATAGCGGGCCGCCCACCGGATGGCCGCCAGACCCAGCGGCCAGTCCAGGTAGAGCAGGGTGACAGAGACGTAGATGGTCGTCAGGACTGCACCGACGATGTCCTCGAGGCCGCCTGTGAGCAGGTTGCGCAACGCCTGCACGTCGCTGGTGGCCCGGGAGGTCAGCCGACCGGAGGTGTAGCGCTGGTGGAAGTCGATACTTAGCGCTTGCGCGTGGGTGAAGATCCGGCTGAGCAGGTCGGCGATTAGATCCTGACCAACCCGGGCTTCGGCCCGTACGAAGGCATATTGGAAAACTGCCGAGGCTACCGCAGACAGCAGGTATCCGAAGCAGACCGCCAGTAGCGGGCCGTATTGGTGGGCGCGAACCGCCGGAATCACGTGGTCGATCGCATACGCGACTAGCAGCGGGCCCAACTGGGAGATCGCGCGCTGGACAATCAGCAGCAGGCCGGCCAGCACCACGCGGCGACGATGCGGGCGCAGCAAGGACGCCAACAGCGCGCGCGACGCGTCCTCAGGTGCGGGCAGCAGATCCTGCGTGAAGAGGTCGAGGGCAGCACGCGCGGATGCATTCGGTGCCTGCGTCTCGCTGACACGGTCGGCGCCCGCCGCGGCGAGAGGGTTCGGAAGCGTCATGACGTTTTCGCCCCCCCTTGCCTGTGCCGCCGCCCAGTGTCAGAGGCTCGATCCCCGACATGAGGAGGGCATAGTCGGGGTTGGTCTTAAGCAGCTCCCTGTGGGTGCCTACGGCGGCGACAACTCCATCGCTGAGCAGGGCGACCCGGTCGGCCAACAGTGCCGTCGAGGGCCGATGGGCCACGATCAGGGCCGTTGTGGTGGCCAGTACCTGCCGCAAGGCCCTTTCGACCGCGGCCTCGGTGTGGATGTCCAGCGCCGACAACGGATCGTCCAGGATCAGTACTCGCGGTCGGCCGACAACGGCCCGGGCCAGAGCGAGCCGCTGGCGTTCGCCACCGGAAAGCGTCAGCCCCTGCTCGCCCACCTGCGTGTGCGGCCTGAGGGCAGAAGGTGGACGAAGCCGTCGGCCTGCGCGACCCGCAAGGCCCAGGCACCATCGGTCTCGGTGGCCGCCTCGCCGCCCATCAACACGTTCTCCATGACTGACGCGGAGAAGAGCGCTGGGTCTTCGAAGGCGACGGCGACCATGGTCCGCAGCTGCGAGCGCGGCAGGTCGGCGATGTCCTGGCCGTCGAGCGTGATGCGTCCGGCCGTCGGCTCGTACAGCCGCGGCACCAGACCGACGAGGGTGGTCTTGCCGCTGCCCGTCGAACCGACCAGCGCCATCGTCTCACCGGGTTCGATCCGCAAGTCAACACCGCGGAGCACCCCCGGAGCGTCCATCGAAGCGTTCGGATACTGAAAGTGCACATTCTCGAAAGCGAGAGCGGCCGGCCGCGGCGGTGCTGACAGCCCCACGTCGGGCAGGTGGTCCTGCGTAGGCAGCGGCTCGTCCATGATTTCGCAGTAGCGGTCGACCGCGGTCGCAGCCTGGTTACACATCGCCAGCAGCGGTCCGGTCGATTCCACCACCGGGCGCAGCACTAGAACAGTTGCCAGGAATGCCACTAAAGTCCCAGCAGCGAGTGTCCCGTCGGCCACTTGGACCACGCCCAGCGCCAGTGTTGTCCCCATGGCGATTTCCGGGAGCAGGACGAACATCCCTGACAGACTCGCGAGAAGGCGTGCTCTGTGTAACTCGACGCCGCGGACTTCGAACACCATCTTCTCAAAAGCCCGGGCCTGACTGCGATGACGGCCAAATCCCTTGATCACCCGGATGCCCCGGATCGACTCCTCGACCAGCGTGGTCAGGTCCCCCTCCAGGTCCTGCGCACGGCGCGATGCGAGCACATGCCGAGCCTGGAACCACGAGCACAGCACGGTCAGCGGCACGACCGGCACTAGCAACACCAGCCCTAACACCCACTGCTGCTCCAGCAAGATGACGCAACCCGCTACAAACGTCACAGCGTTGACCACCAGGAACGTGAGAGGCTGAGCCAGGAACGCATGCACCTGGCCGAGATCCGCGGTGCCCCGTGAGAGCAGCTGACCCGAGGACCACCGATCGTGAAAGGCACTCGGCAGCCGCTGAAGTCGGCCGTACAGCGATTCCCGCATCGACGCCTCGACGTCGGCCAGCGGCCGTGCCGTCAGCCAGCGGCGCACACCGAAGATCCCAGCCTCAGTGGCACCCAGCAACACCAGGACCAGCCCGCCCAGCCAAATCCCGGAAAGATCACCACTGGTCAGAGGGCCGTCCACTAACCACTTCAGCACGAGTGGCATGACCAACCCCAGACAGGAGGCAATGGTCGCCAAGAGGCAAGCCAAGAACAGCCGCACGCGCACCTGCCGCACATAAGGCCACAACCGCAGGAGTGAACGCACAGCAGAACGCGGCCCAGCATCGGAACGCATTTGCACTGTTAGGTTACTCATCAGAGGCGGAGGATATAGTGAGCATGCGAAGCGGGCTCAGGCGAGTCATCCGCCCGGGCAATGCAGCCGGCCACCCGCTCCCCAGTACACACACCCGGCCACGTCTCAGGCCCAACCGATGGCGAGTTGACTGCTTCACTCCATCGTCGCCAAAGCTTGGTCGAATGCACTTGCGGTGTGGTCCAGCTCTTCTTCTGAAGCAGGCACGTCAAGAACGAATATTCGGTTGCCTTGCTTGATGTACCGCGCGATCTCCAGGCCAACCTCGGTGTAGCTACCGACTAAATACGGGCAAAACGACTGGGAATTACGAAGGGGGCCGGTCCAATGGGGGGCTGATTCCACTGGCACGTCCCGTCACGCAGAGTCGCCAGGCGACGGAACCAGCGCGAGTCAGACGACTTTACTGTGAGAGCATATGTGAATTGCCCCTTGCGGTTCTCCGGAAAGCGCGCACGAGCGACCCGTCACGCTGCCGCGGAGCTATTACGCGCAATAACCCCGACGCGCACACCTCGGCTCCCGCCAGCAATTTCCATCTCCGTCTGTTCGGCCGGGGGCCGAGGGTAGCCGACGACTGTCGCGCCGATCGCCTTGGCCGCCGCTAAGCTTGCTGTCGACGAGCCCGATGTGAACATTTTTGCAGTGCGGCCTGGAGCAGGCGCCGGCGTGAGCTTCAGACACTTGAGCGTGTAGTAGGCGCCGTCAAACGTAATCGGCGATTTACCAGACAGCAACTGCTTGACGATGAATGCGTACTCAGCCACCCGGTCATAGCGTTGGTCATGTGCTGTCTGATCCCTCAATGCGATGAGGTCGTCTCGAAATCCCCTGCGACCATGTTCAGATATGTCTCGCACCCATAAAGCCAGCCGAACATACTGGCCGCCTTAGCGGTTACGAACGGACGCATGCACAGCGGTTGAACTGCAACAAGAGGAACCAGGAAACGAGTACTCTTCACGATTATCTCTGAAACAAGCCATGGATCAGCCTGTCGATTATCGGCATATGCCGAATCCGACTTCGGGAACAGTTCCTCTGGCGATGAGTATTTCGACCAATACCACGGAGCGACAGAACCAGGTGCAGCTTCAGTCCGGCAGAACGGAATTGATCTCTCCGTCGGGCGCCCGGATCCCGACTTCGGGCCAGGCCTTACACAACAACCTCGCTTAAACAAGCGATGAGTTGGATGGCAGCGAAGTCCAATCCGGCCGTGCTTCATTTCAGAGCCCCGATAAGTGCGTTGCGACAAATGAATGGCGTGTCCTCACTAGCGCCGATGAATCCTATCAGAACTTGGTTCGTCTTGGACGTAGCCAAGGACCCATGCATGGCTATGATGGGGTCGAAGGCCCGCTGTTGCTGAAGCCGCAGCGCTTCTTGGCGGGCGACCCGGCACTGACAGGAGGACCCCAGATATCCTTCCACATGTCTGATGCCCTGGCGCTACTCGAAAGGTTCCTGGAGCCCGAGCGATGAGCAAGATCAACATACCTGTGACGCCAAGAGCTGAAGCCCTCCTCGGCGAAGTTGTCGTCTCGATGTCCAACTTGTTCGCGATCAGTCACGAGGAAGCCATAGGGCGAGTCAACGTACACTGGAGCGGTCATGCCATCTCGACCGAAGATAGTGAGATCATGTTTCTTCACGAGACGTCAGACTACTGGGCGAAGGAAATTTTCTATCTTCCAAAACTAAATGGTGGATACCTGGCCAGGAACCCAAACCCAGGCCGTATCATTGAGTAGACCTGACAACAAGTATTAGGTGATGGTGATTTGTGCTTGTCGAACTCGCAGTAGGAGATGCTTACGGAGCCGGGTTCGAGTACGCCGATCCGGACTTCGTTGCATCGAATAATACACTCAATCGCTATGTGCAACATCCGAAGCATAGTGGAATTCGCCCAGGTCAATATACTGACGATACCCAGATGACTCTGGCCGTAGCCGAACTCCTTGTGTCAAACGAGCCGTGGACCGAGGGCTCTGTGGCGGACAAGTTCGTTGAAGTATTCCGCCGAGACCCGAGAGAGGGATATGCAGGCAGGCGGATTCTACAATGTTCTGAGCCATGTGCGCAGTGGAAGTGAACTACAAGACCGCATCACACCCCACAGCGACAAGAGTGGCGCCGCTATGCGGGCGGGCAGGCGCAATTGGATTATGTTCAGATGTAGACCAAGTTATTCGGTACGCCGACATACAGGCTCGCGTGACGCATGCAACCCCCCTCGGCATCGAGTCAGCACAGGCCGCAGCCCTGGCGGTACATTACTGCCGTTACAATATCGGCCCCGTCAGCAATATCGGCGCATGGATAGATGCGGAAATTCAGGAATATGGCGGTCTTGGTGGATGGGCAAGAGTATGGAATGGCCCTGTAGGAAGTCGCGGATGGATGAGTGTTCTCGCGGCACTCACAGCCCTGTCTGCCGCATCCAGCCTTAGCGACCTGCTAACGCGATGCGTCAACTACACAGGGGATGTTGACACAGTCGCAACCATCGCTCTCGCCGCGGCATCGTGCACAACGGAGCTAGTTGCAGACCTACCTCATGCGTTGCTCCGGGATTTGGAGAATGGGCCTTATGGCCATGACTACCTGACGGAACTTGACAAAGTTCTTTTCCGTGTAATTCAATAGATAGTCACAGAAGAGTTGTTAGGGGCAAACGGAATTCCCAAATCCATCCCAGTAGCTGTGGTTGGACACCAATGGGATACCGGGTACCCTGCGATTGGCCTGGCCGTGAGGTCTCAAACACGCCAACAGGGTGATCCATCGTAGCCAATGACGCGTGGGGCGCAGAGCGTGATCGATCGCAAGTTGCCCCGTATACGTGGCGAGTCCACTTATATGGGAAAATATATGGGATTCGGACAAAGACCGTGAGACCGTCACTGCGCATGAAATCAATCAACTGGAGAAGACATGGTACAGATGGGACGGGTGGAACCTCCTGCCTCCTGATGGGGGAGCATGAGTCGCATGACATTTGATCCAGGAGCTCCTCACCAGCGACGCTTCGCACACTACGGACCGGCTCCGATTCCGGCCGCCCGAGATACCGAGATGGATGAGTTCATCGACGCCGTCTGGCGCGGGGGAGAGACAGCTGTCTACACCGCACTGGCCGCGGTGGCGGAACCTGGTCGCCGAGTGCTGTGTACATATGCCGAACGCCTAGCAGCTCGGGCTGTGAGGAACGAGACCCCTGAGGATCTCATGCGGGCCCTGATCGCGCTCGTAATTGGCGGCCTTGACCAGAACACGCCTGAAACGCTGATGTGTATGGCTCTTGTTGAGGATGCTGCGCGACGTTTGAACTATGACCTGGCTGAATTGTTCGAAGAGACGTCCGGTGTGGTCGGGCACCCAGGAACTGTTCATCTGGTGCAATGGCTTAGCCGTCGTCCTGAGGATCGCACACTGACCTGCATGGGCTTTGAAGCTAGGAACGACGGATCCGGATTTCGCTACTACTGGGTTGCCTGACGCTGGTGAGCGCGGGCGATCGCCGTGTATTCGACGATGAGCCTCGCTCAGGTTCGCGCCGTGTGGCTGCTTACGCGGCGCCTCGTGATCGGCAGCAGCCACCCACCGACGATGGTCGCGTATGGATCGCCCGGCGGCAAGCCCGGATTTTGGCTCGCTGACACGTGTGCGCTATTCACCAAGAAACCACGTCGCGATGGAATGTTGGACAGTGACATCAAGGCACAACGCCGAGAACGCACCTTGGGTAGCCGATCATCGGCGGACACCTAGTAGTACTTTGTTAGGTTGTTTCGGCGTGTCGAGTCGGAGTTTTTGTTGTTATTCGGGACAATGTGTGGCATGAACCTGAAGCGCGGGATTCGTCAGGATCTTGAGCGGTACGTGCTGGATGTTTTTGGCGCGTTGCCGCGTTCGGATCAGCGGGTGAAAGCGGGCGCGTATCTGCGTGGCGTGTTGACCGATGGTCGGCGTAAGTCGATGTGGCCGATGGCGGAGCGGGTCGGCGTGGACTACCAGCAGATTCAGCAGTTCGTGTCGTCCTCGACCTGGCCGGTGGAGCCGGTTCGCGCGCGAATCGCGCGGCTCGCCCAGGAGTTGGTCGACCCGGTGGCGTGGGTCGTGGACGACACCGGGTTTCCTAAGGACGGCAAGCATTCCCCGTGTGTGGCGCGGCAGTACAGCGGCAGCCTGGGCAAGGTCGGGAACTGCCAGGTCGCGCCCAGCCTTCACCTGGCCACCGACGTGGCGTCGGTACCCGTGAACTGGCGCTTGTTCGTGCCTGAGCGCTGGGACGACTCACTCGCCGACGACGGTGATGCCGAGGCGGTCGCGGTGCGACGAGCCGCGGCGAAAATCCCGGCAACCGAACGACACCGGGAAAAATGGCGGATGGCACTGGAAATGATCGACGAAACAACGAAATGGGGCCTGCGCCCCGGCGTGATATGCGCGGACCCCGGCTACGGTGACTGCGGCGATTTTCGCACGGCACTGACCGACCGTGGATTGTCTTATGTCGTCGGCGTCAAAGGTGACACCGGCGCGCACGCCGTGGACACCGAACCCGATATGCCGCCCTATTCCGGGTCCGGTCGCCCGCCGACAGCCCGCTACCGCACCAAACCCCTCAGCCTCAAGCAACACGCGATACGTGCCTCAACCCAGGCCGCGCAGACGATCACCTGGCGCAAAGGCACCATCGGTCCACTTCGTTCCCGGTTCGTCATCATCCAAGTCCGACCCGCCAACCGCCACATCCCCCGTCAATCGGACGGCACACTACCGATCACCTGGATGATCGCCGAATGGCCCCCAAAAGAAGAAGAACCCACAAAATACTGGCTATCCAACCTCCACCCCAGCACCCGACCGAAAACCCTCGTGCAACTCGCAAAAATCCGCTGGCGCATCGAACACGACTACAGAGAACTCAAAACCGGACTCGGCCTCGACCACTTCGAAGGACGATCCTGGCTCGGCTGGCACCACCACGTCACCCTCACCAGCGCGGCACACCTGTTCATCACCAAAACCAGGCTCACCAACCCAAAAAAGCACCAGCGCCGGCCCACCCCCAACCCTTTACCAAATAATACGAGAAATCCAGCACATCCTCGCCACCTGGGCCGGCGCATGCCATACCTGCCACCAAATTCTACGAACCTAACAAAGTACTACTAGTCGCATCCAGGGTTCTGAGAACGTCGCGCACCGCGCGAAACCTGTTACACCACACTGAAAACGAACCTGCTGCCTTTCTCCCGCAGCTGCACCAAACAACGCTCAACATCCAGGTCTGGCACGCGAAGACCGAGGGCTCCCCCGCGTCGGCACGCGGTTCCGGTGTGCAGCCGCAGAATAGCGCGTCGAGGATGCCGTCATTACCGCTGGAGCGGGCGGCGAGATTGATCTGTTCGAGCTCGCTGTCTGTGGGGGCGCGTCGGGTGCTGGGCAGCCGGCGGGCCTTGGTGACGCGGTGGGCAAGGCTGAGGCCGGGCGCGACGATGCCGTCGGCGATGGCACGGTTGTAGACCGCGCGGGCGGCGGCGATGACGTGTTCGCCGGCATGCCGGCCATGGCGGCGGTTAGGCCGCGACCGCGCGCTCGCGGCGGCGGTATGTTGCATCGCCTCGATATCGCTGGCATAGATCCGATCCAGCCGGCGGTCGCCCCACACGACCGCCAGCGGGCGCCAATAGCTACGATTCGCCCCCGGACCAGCGGCAGCGATCACCCGCGGGAGGTAGTCGGCGAATGTCGGCAGGACCAGAACCGCGGACTCGTCGTTGAGGAGGTCCGCGATGCTGACACCGAGCTGGGCGAGAAGCTGGCGGGCGAGCGCGGTACGCGAGCCCTCAACGGTCATGGCGACCGCCCAGCAGGTCCGCGTCCATAGGCAGCCAACAAGCGCGCCACTACTCCCCCGGCGTGGATGAGCAGCAGATCCTCAGGTACGACCGCCAAGAAAACGACTGGTTGATCTGGCTCGATTGCGCACATCCGCCGCACTGCAGCAGGCAGGCGGAGCGCGCCGCGGCTGTCGATCACATGCTGGCCAGCATGTGACGGCGTGCCCATAATCAACCCGGCCGCCGTGTCCAGGCTACGACGACGACGACCTGCGGTCCACTTCGACGCGGAACCAGCGCGCCGACCACCTGTTCCTGCGCACACGCCGACAGTGCCTGGTCATGATCGGTCATGCCGTCATCATCCCGACCCGCTGACCTGCGGCAACGCGATACTTAGAGCGCTGTGCTACCCAACGCGCTAGAAGCGCGAGGTACGCCAAACCATGGTGTCCGCATCCCCAGTCCGGCGCCACCGGATTGGTAATAGTCCACCCATTGTGGTGTCCGAGGGGGGACTTGAACCCCCACGCCCGTTAAAGGGCACTAGCACCTCAAGCTAGCGCGTCTGCCATTCCGCCACCCGGACAGGTGTTTCTCGCCGCCAACGCTCAGCGGGAGAACTCCACCATAGCGAACCCGTACCGGGCGCCGGCAGCCCGGGGTGCGTAGGGTGCCGTGGCTCCGTACGTGGGTATGGCAGCGCCGTAGCCCGAGATAAAGCAAAGGCTTAGCGTGCGGCGGTGATTTGTTCTCGGAGAATGTCGCCGTGGCCGGCGTGACGGGCGAAGTCCTCGATCAGAAGCAAGTAGACGAATCGGAGGCTGACATCGCCGGCGAGAGGATGCGTTCTCGTGTCGTCGAGTCCGAAATCGGCGGCGATCCGCCGCGAACGTTCGCTGGTACGTTCGAATTCGGCGATCACCTCGGCCAGCGTTTCCCCTTCGGTGACAACGAAACTGCCGTCGCCGGGGATGGCGTTGCCGTCACATTCGGATGCGTCCAGACCGAGCAGGATGCACTGGAACCAGCGGCGCTCGGCGGCGACGGCGGCGTGTTTGATCAGGCCGATCGGTGTCGTCAGCGAGGTGACCAGGCGCCGCCGCGAGTCGGCTTCGGACAGTCCTCGTACGGTGTCGATGAGCGCTTGCCGGTTCCGGTCGAGCATGTGCTCCAACATGAGACGCTCAGGCCCCGGTGGTCAGCAGGGGCAGTACGGGCATTGCTCACTCAGCCTTCTCTGACATTGTCAATGGTTTCTCGGTGGCGGCCGTGATGGCCGGATCGCTGGTGACCGCGCCAGCCGCGTACGCCGACCCGGGTCCGGCGCCAACCCCGTCGAAGCCGCCGGCTTGGGCCGGCGCCGGGCGGCAGGGTCCTCAATGAGGATGGCTGGTCCGCCAACCTGGTCTACCAGTCCGACGGAAACCTGGTCCTCTACCGGTACGACGGCCAGGCCCTGTGGTCCAGCAACACCGCCGGCCAGGCCGCCTACCGAGCGAGCCTGCAGAACGACGGGAACTTCGTGCTCTACCACCCCGACGGCTCTTCGTACTGGTCCACCGGAACGAATCAGTGCACCGCGTCGAACGAAATCAACCAGCTGCATGTACAAAGCGACTGGAACGTCGTCATTTACCGATTTGAACGCGGAACCAACAACTCGACCGCGATCTGGGCGCTCTACGGAGGTGCGCACTGCTGATCAGGCAGGGCCGATCCAGACGGTAGTGTCGGTGGGCAGGTGACCATCGTCGAGCGGGCCACTGCTCACCAGTACGGTGCCGGCCGGCAGGGCGACCGGGTGCGGGCCGAAGTTGGTGATCGACTGCCAACCACCGGGACGGACGAAATGCAGCACCGGCTCGCCCGGATTCCCCCACCATTCCAGCTCCTCCGCGGCCTGCGATCGACGTCGTACGTCCAGCGCCCGCCGATAGACGTGGAGGATGGCGGCAGGATCCGCTTCCTCAGCCTCAACCGAGTACGCGCTAAACCACGCTGGCTGAGGAAGGTGGGCTTTGCCCGTACCGAAGCCAAAAGACGGTCCGTCGACGGTCCATGGCAGCGGAACGCGGCAGCCGTCGCGGCCTTTCTCGGTGCCGGCGGAGCGTACGAAGGTGGGGTCCTGCAACGCGTCCGCCGGCAGGTCGGCGACTTCGTGCAGGCCGAGCTCCTCCCCCTGATAGAGGTAAGCCGAGCCGGGAAGCGCGAGCATCAGAAGGGTGGCGGCCTTGGCGCGACGCAGGCCCAGCTCGAGGTCGACGGGCGGATTCCTGCCGTCGCTGAGCAACCACGCGATCTGGTCCGTACCGGACGGCAGGCCGTAGCGAGTCGGGTGCCGAATCACGTCGTGGTTCGAGAAAACCCACGTTGACGAAGCGCCGGACGTGGCCGCCTCGGTCAGGTTTTTGCTGATGATGTCCCGAAACTGCGCCGGATCCCAGTCGGCCCTCAGGAGATCGAAATTGAATGCCTGCCCGAGCCCTTCCGAGCTGGCATAGCGGACCCGGCGCTCGGCCGTGTTCACCCATGCCTCGGCGACGGCTGTACGGGGTGGGTCGTACTCGTTGAAAACCTTGCGCCACTCCGCATAAATCTCGTGGACCTCGTCGCGGTCCCACAGTCGCTTCGAACCGTTCATCAGGTCGGCGGTGTCGACGATGTCGGCAGGTAGCGGGTCTGGTAGATCCTTGGCGAGCCCGTTCGCCACGTCCACCCGGAAGCCGTCGACTCCACGGTCCGACCAGAATCGCAGCGTGGTCAGGAAATCATCCCTGACCTCGCGGTTCCGCCAGTTGAAGTCGGGCTGCTCCGGCGCGAACAGGTGCAGATACCACTGCCCGTCCGGCACCTGCGCCCACGCCGGTCCCCCGAACACGGACTTCCAGTCGGTCGGCGGCAGGTCGCCGCGGCCTTCCCGGAAGATGTATCGGTCCCGAGCCGGTGAGTGCCGCGGTGCAGCAGCAGCGCCTCCTGGAACCAGACATGCCGATTCGACGAGTGGTTGGGCACGATGTCGACGATCACTTTGATGCCGTCCGCGTGCAGGGCGGCGACCATCTCGTCGAAATCCGCCAAGGTGCCCAGCCGCGGATCTACGTCGCGATAGTCGTCGACGTCGTACCCACCGTCCGCCAGGGCCGACGGATAGAACGGGCTGAGCCACACCGCGTCGATGCCCAATGCCTTCAGGTACGGGATCCGTGAGGTCACACCGGGCAGATCACCGATGCCGTCGCCGTTAGCGTCGGCGAAACTGCGCGGATAAATCTGATAGACAGCGGCCTGGCGCCACCAGTTCGGGTCGGACATGGTGTTCCTTCCTGAATTAATATAGCTTCTATATTTAGACCCTGCAGATAGTCTGACGCGCAATATCCCCGAAATCAAGAGGCAGATGAGCGAACCCTCCGCGACTACCCCCCCGCGCCTGCTGCGCCAGCTGAACGCCCGCAAGGTGCTCGGCGTGCTGTCCACCGGCGAGCCGCTGACCAGCACCGAACTCGTGGACGCGACTGGGCTGACCCGCGCCACTGTGCACGCCGTCTGCCAGGACCTGATCGAACTCGGTTGGGCGCATGAGCTGGAGAATGAACGTACGACCGGCAGCTACCAGAGAGGCCGGCCATCTCGTCGGTTCCAGTTCAACGACCGAGCCGGGTTTGTGCTCGGCATCGACGTGGGCGCCTTTAAAACCACCGCGATGGTTGCTGACCTGCGCGGCCAGGAGTTGGCCCGCTGCGGTCTGGCCTTCGCGGACGTGAAGGTGCCGGCGGCCGAACGGGTCGACACTGTTGACAGCGCGCCGCGCTGGGCGTGCTCGAGGCCGCCGGCGTGCCAGTCTCGTCGGTTCTCGCCGTGACGGTCGGGGTAGCCGCTCCAGTCGACCGGAACGGGAAAGTCGCGGTTTCCGACCAGTTCTGGAAGATCTTCGACATCGACCTCGGCGCGGCCTTACGAGACCGGCACGGCTGTTGTTGGTTCAGATGGAGAACGACGACGCCAATCTCGCCGCCCTCGGCGAGCGCTGGCAGGGGGTCGCCCGGGGCGTCGACGACCTGGTTGTGCTGCTCGCCAGTGAGCGCATCGGCAGCGGACTCCTTGAGTCCGGCCGGCTCCTGCACGGTCGCCGTGGCGGCGCCGGTGAGCTGGCTTTCCTGCGACGACTGGAAGGCGTCGGTACGGTCGACGGCATCGCCTCTCTCGCGCGGCAATGGGGCACTGAGGCAGTCGCCAGCGGTGAGCACGCGACCGTAATGGCAGGCACAGTCACCGCCGAGATGGTTTTCGCCGCAGCGCCGGCGGCGACCAGGTCGCCCTCGACGTTCTCGATCGGCTCAGCACCCGGATGGCCAGGATCGTCGCCGCCATCAGCGATTTGCTCAACCCCGAGCTCGTCGTCATCGCCGGCGCTGTCGCCCAAGCCGCCGGCGTACTTCTCGAGACGATCCAGGCCCGGCTGCCCACCTTCGCCAACAGCCCACCCCGGCTCGCGGTCTCCACCCTCGGTGACGCGGTCGTCGCCATTGGCGCGATCCGGCACGCGTTGGACTACGTCGAGGCGAACCGGCTGACTTTCGCGACAGCATCAGGTGAACCGAACGATCGGTTCCACTCCCGCCGGTGACCGAGATGGCGCTCCGCCATGTTCCTTGCTGGGTCCGTGAACCGGTTGGCTCCGGCGTCCGTTTACCGAGACCATGACCGCCACCACGCCGCGCGGCGCCGCACCGGTGCCGGTACGCACGCAACGCGTCGCGCCTCGAGGATGGGGCAGCCACCGCACCATCTCGGCTGCCTTGCGGGCGGCGTCCAACGGCTCGGTGATCAGCGTGGCTCCCGGGGTCTATCACGAGAATGTGCTGGTCGACCGGGACATCAGCATCATCGCGGACCGTGAGCACGGCGGCGTGGAGCTGGTCGGCGCCGACGGTCCCGCGCTGGTCAGCCGGGGCGGCACGGTGGAGGTACGGGGGCTGGCCGTACGCGGCAGCGGATCTGGGGCTGCCGTGCAGACCAGTGCCGGGACGTTGACCATGGTCGACTGCGAGGTCTCGGACGGCTGGCTGGAGGCGGACGGCTATGCACCCCCCGGTGCTGCGCGGCTGCCGCGTCCACTCGGTCATCGGCGCGGGGCTGCGGGTCCACGGCGACGCCAAGGTCGAAGCGCTCGGGTGTGCCATCGAGGGGGTGGACGGCGACGCGGTCGTGGTCGGCCAGTCCGCTCGCGCAGGCCTGCGCGACACCGTGATGCTCAGGCCGTCCGGCCACGGAGTCGCGCTGTCCGATCGGGCCTTCGTGGAGCTCGCGAACTGTACGGTCGCACACACCGGCGGCGTCGGCGTACACGTCGATCGGCAGGCCCGGGCCGTCCTGCGCGAGTCGAAGATCACCGACACCGCCGGCGATGCGATCCAGCTGGTGGGAGGAGCGCTGGACAGCACGGTCGCGGAGCAGGATCCCTGCACTGTCGAAGCGACCGGGACGACCATCGCCCGCAGCGGCGCGCATGGCCTCTCCGTGCACGGTGCGGCGCATGCGGTCGTGCGCGAATGCACAGTGAACACGGTGGCGAAGAGCGGCCTGATCGCGGAGGCAGGCGGGCGGATAACAGCTGACGACTGTACGGTCTCCGGCAGTGGCAGTACGGCCCTGGTCGCTCGCGGGGCGCGGGTCGAAGCGGCCGACTGTACGCTGTCGCGGGCCGGCGCGAACGGTGTTTTTCTGGACGGTGCGGCCCATGTCACGCTCCGCCGGTGCATCGTCAGCGGTTCGTCATTCAGTGCCGTCCACCTCGCCGGCGAGGCGGTCGCGGAACTGGACACCTGCACGGTCGCGGAGTCCCCGCAGCATGGCGTACGGGTCACCGGGCAGGCGATGGTACGGATGACCGGTGGGCGCGTGGAGCACGCCGCGATGTCCGGCGTACAGGTCGAGGAGACCGGTGACGCGACGGTCCGGCACACCACGATCGAGCACGCCGCGGTGGGGATTCGGGTGCAGACGCCGCACCGTCCGCTGTTCGAGGACTGTACGGTCGGCGCCACCACGCAGGCCGGGATGGAGGTCGCGGCCGGCTGCGGACCGACCGTACGGGACAGCCGGTTCACGGACAGCGAGGGCGCCGGGGTGTTCCTGGACCGGGACAGCAGGGCCACCATCGAGGACTGCGTGATCCGCGACAGCAAGGGCAGCGGCCTGGTGGTGTGGGACGGGGCCCGGCCGACAGTCCGTACGCTTCGCGTCGAGCGCTCCGGCAAGAACGGCGTCTACCTGGCCACCGACGCGGCCGGCGCGCTGGACGACGTGACCATCACCGAGAGCCAGTTTCCGGCGATTTTCGTCGGCAAGGGCGCACGCCCCCGGTTCCGGCGCTGCCACGTACAGAACACCGACCGCGACCTGAACGTCCTGGACGGCGGCGAGCCGACCTTCGTGGACTGTACGACGAACGACGTGCGCGCGGTCAGCATGCCAGCGACCACCGCCGTCGCGCGCTTACTAGTCAGCGAGCCGGGCGGCATCGCGCGGCACCGGCGCCGCTGTCCACCGATGGGTCCGAGGTGGACGACCTGGATGACCTGCTGCGTCAGCTCGACGACCTGGTCGGCTTGGCCCGCGCCAAACACGACGTGGGCACCCTCGTACGACTGATGCAGATGGTCAAAAACGCCGGCAGCAGGCCGGCCTCGCTCCCCCGCCGCTGTCCCGCCATCTCGTCTTCGCCGGCAACCCGGGCACCGGCAAGACCACCGTCGCGCGGCTCTACGGGCGCATCCTCAACGCGCTGGGCATGCTCGCCCGGGGACATTTGGTGGAGGTCGACCGGGGCATGCTGGTCGGCGAATACGTGGGCCACACCGCACCCAAGACCCAAGCGGCGTTCCGTCGAGCCATCGGCGGGGTCCTGTTCATCGACGAGGCGTACGCGCTGGTGCCTGCCGGCCAGTCCAACGACTTCGGCCAGGAGGCCATCTCGACCCTGGTCAAGTTGATGGAGGACCACCGGGACCAGGTCGTGGTCATCGTCGCGGGGTATCCGGACCAGATGGGCCGCTTCATCGCCGCCAACCCGGGCCTGTCCTCGCGCTTCAACCGGACTCTCACATTCGACGACTACACGGTCGACGAGCTGGTCGAAATCGTGGTGCACCACGCCGCCGACCATGAGTACGAGGTGCCGACGGCTACCCGCGCGAGGCGCTGGTCGGCTACTTCTCAGACAGTGCGGGCGGCCAGCGCTCGGGCAATGGCCGGTTCGCCCGGCAGGTTTTCCAGGAGATGACCGAGCGGCACGCGTACCGTGTCGCGGACCTCGACGAACCGACGAAGGAGCAGCTCAGCGCACTGCTGGAGGCCGACGTACCGGAGCCGGCGCACGGCTAGGAAGGACACCCATGGCAACCGAGAGGTCAGCTCTTTGGCTGGCTCGGCGGGCCGAACAGGAAGTCGCGGGAGACCAGCACTTCACGGAGGGCCCGCAGGCCGTAGTACGTCCGCGACTTCACCGTTCCAGGTGGCACGCCGAGCAGCTCAGCGGCCTCTGCGACCGAATACTGCTGGAAGTAGATGGCGACCACGGCCGTACGCAGCCGCTCGGGCAACGCGGCCAGCGCGGCCCGCACCACCTCACGGGCGTCCAGCAGCCGGTCGACCTCGTCGCTGGCTACGGAGAACGTTTCCATTCGCTCGTCCGGCTTTCGGGCGGCCGGGCCTGGATGGCGCGGACCTGGTCGATGGCGATCCGGCGGGCCACCGTGAACAGCCAGGCCCTACTCCAACTGCCGTCGGCCCGGCGCGCTTCCGGGTGGCGCCAGGCGCGTACGAGTGCCTCCTGCACGATGTCCTCGGCCCGCTGCCGATCGCCGTTGGTCAGGCGCATCAGGAAATTCAGCAGGACCGGGCGGTGCGCCTCATACAGGTCGCGCAGTGCCTGGTCATCGACCTCGCTCGTACGTCCCCCGGCAGCCTTGCGCTCCGCCTCGACCGTGTCCTCGTCGGCCACTAGCTGCGCCGTCCGATCATGCGATCACCGTACCGGCTGCCAACGGCGACGACACCGACCACGCCTCGCGTACGGTTCCCTGATCCGGTGCCTGGCGGTACGTGGGACACCCCCATCTCGTCAGAACCCTGGACAGTCCTTCCCAAGACGCTGTCCGCCGATATCTGGTTGGGTCTTGTGACGGAGTAACTGAAAAACGTTCCCATTGCGACTGCCGTTCGCATCTCTGAAACGTCCCCGTCCCCGCTCGTACTCCATCGCGCAGCGTCGACGATGCCCGTGACGAACCAGGGTTCGCATCGGCGAGAACTACGTAGATCCCGTAGCCGTCAGTCGAGGTGCTTGCTGACTTCCGCCAGGCGCCCAGTCAGGAAGGCACGTTCCATCTCGTTGTCGGTCATCGCCAGCGCCTCGTCGTACGCGGTCGCCGCCTCGGCCCACCGCTGGAGCCGGCGCAGGAAATCGGCGCGGGCGGCACTCAGATAGGCGTACGTGCCCAACGCCGGCTCGTCTAACAGCGGCGACAGCGCCGCGAGGCCCGAAGCGGGCCCGTCCCGGAATCCGATCGCGACCGCACGGTTCAACTCCACCACCGGCGATGGCCACACTTCGCGCAACACGTCATAGAGCCCGACCACCTCGCCCCAGTCGGTGTCCTCCCAGCTCGGCGCCTCCGCGTGGACGGCCGCGATCGCCGCCGCCTGCACCGAATACCTCGTCGGACCCGTACGCCGCAGTGCCTCGACCAGTAACGCGACACCTTCTTCGATCAGCCCGCGGTCCCATCGTGACCTGTCCTGCTCGGCGAGCAGAACCATTTGCCCGTCCGCGGACCGGCGGGTATCCCGGCGAGCATCGGTAAGCAGCATCAACGCCAGCAGAGCGGTCACCTCACCGCTGTCAGGCAGCAGCCGATGCAGGGTGCGGGCGAGCCGGATCGCGCCGTCGACCAGGTCCGGGCGTACGAGCTGCTCGCCCACCGGCGCCGCGTGGCCGGTGGTGAAAACCAGGTGCACGACATCCAGAACGGCACCCACACGTTCCGGGAGATCCTGCTGCGACGGCACCCGGTACGGGATCCGGGCGCCGCTGATTTTCTTCTTCGCGCGGGTGATCCGCGCCGCCATGGCGGACTCCTGGACCAGAAACGCGTGCGCCACCTCCGCTGTGGACAGACCGCAGACCAGTCGCAGAGAGTGAGCGCCACCTGCGCCTCACGAGACAGCGCCGGATGGCAGCAGGTGAAGATCAGCCGCAGCCAGTCGTCGTCGACCACCGGCGGATCGGTGGCCTCCTCCGGGCCGGCCACCACCTCGTCGGTGACCAACAACGGCAGCGCCGAACGGAACACCGACTCCCGCCGCAACAGGTCTTTCGCGCGGTTGCGCGCGACCGTGGTCAGCCAGGCTCCCGGCCGGGAGGGAACGCCGTTCGCAGGCCAGTCCCGTAATGCGCGGGCATACGCGTCCTGAGTGCATTCCTCAGCGAGATCGAAATCGCGTACCAGCCGCACCGTCGCGGCGAGCACGGTGGCCCACTCGCGACGATGCGCCTGCGCGACGGCCTCGCGGACGTCCGGGTGCGCCATCAAGCGACTTCAGTTCGCCTCGCGGATCGGCCGGATTTCGACCCCGCCGTGCTCGGCCGAAACCTCGGGCAGCCGCTGCGCGATCGCGATCGCGGCGTCCAGGTCAGCCGCCTCCACCACGTAGTAGCCACCCAGCACCTCCTTGGTCTCCAGGAACGGGCCGTCGGTTGGCGTCGGTTTTCCGGTGACACTGGCCCGCAATGTCGTGGCGGTAGCCGACGGCAACAGCTCGTGGGTCGCGAGGATCGCAGCACCCGCCGCGGCCACGAGCGCGGCGTGGCCCGCCTGGAGCTCGTTCCGCTGCTGCCCGGACATCGCTTCCCAACTCTGCTCGTTCCCGTAGATAAGCAGCAGATATTTCGCCATCTCGAATCCCATCGTCCCGGGCCCGGTTTGGCCCGCCTACTCATACGACGAACCACCTTGCCGCCGATCGATGCTCGGCGAGTCACCCATTTGGGCAACCGTACCGTCGCGTACGGGATCACCTGCTACCCGCTGGAATCCCCATACCTCGAGACAAATTCGATGGCCCGCCGAGGGGCGGGTGATTAGGCTCCACCGGGTGATTTACGAGGATCCGCGGGCGTATTTGCTAGGGCTCGAAGGCATCGCGTTGATGCGCGCGTTCACCGGCGAGTCCGATCGTGACTCCGTCGAGGCCCGGATCGCCGAGATTCGCCAGGTGCTCGCAGACAAAGAGCTGGCGAACGCGGCGGTGGAAGTCGAGCGAGTGGACACCGTCGCGGGATATCGACGGTGGGCGCCGACGTACGACCATCCCAACTCGGCGTTCGACATCGACGAGCCGGTGGTCAGGGAAATCGTGGACTCACTGCCCTTGGGCATGGCTTTGGACGCAGCCTGCGGGACCGGCCGGTACGCCGAGTTTTTGGCCGGACGCGGACATCGCGTCATCGGGGTGGACAGCTCGCCCGACATGCTGGCGCGGGCCCGCGTACGAGTGCCCGGCGCTGATTTTCGGCCCGGCGATCTGCACCAGCTTCCGGTCGCCGATGGTGAGGTGGAGCTCGTCGTCTGCGCGTTGGCTTTGACGCACGTCGCCACCCTCGAACCGGTCATCGCGGAATTCGCGCGGGTCCTGCGACCCGGTGGGCACCTGGTCATCGTCGACATGCACCCCGAACGAGTGGCGCTGGGTTCGATTCCGTCCGTACGCGATGCGGACGGCCGGCCGGGACGACTGAGCAGCTATCGGCATTTGATCGGCGATTATCTGCGCGCCGCGTTGCGAGCAGGGCTGCTCGTACGCCGGTGCGAGGAACCTTTTCTGCCGGGCAGCTATCCATCCGAACATAACGGCACGTTGGGGGCGGCGGGACCGTGGGACTTTTGGCCGTGGAGCCTGGCAGACATGGTTCCCGCGGCAGCCCGTGCTGCCGGTGTCGGCAGTCCGGTGATGGTGATGTGGCATTTCCAGCTGGCCGAATAAGGGCCGCCTTCAGCCGATCTGCGACTACGTGGCCGTCGTTCGGGCGTATCGCGCCGGAGAAACGCCAACAGTGGCGGTAAAGGCACGAGTGAAATGGGCCTGGTCGGCGTAGCCGAGATGGGCGGCCAACTCGGCCCAGTCGATGTCGGCGCCGTCCGCGCGCGCTCGGCGGCGCCATGCATCTGGAGCCGGCGGATCACCCATTTCGGCCCAACGCCCACATATTCGTCGAACAGCTGCTGCAGCCGCCGCGGGGTCATCGCCAGGTCTTCGGCGAGCCGGTCCACCCGGGTCAGGGTCGGGTCGGCTCTGATCCTGCGCACGATTTCCGCCAGTCGTACGATCGCCGGATCCGGTTTCGGGCAGCTGCCGGTGAGGAAGTCGTCTATTAGGGCGACGCCAGCGGCCGCGTCGGGGGCCGCGACGATCCCGGCCGCGGCAGCCCGGCCACGGTCGCCGAAGATCTCGTCAACGGGCACGAACCGGTCGGTGATGGTCGACATCGGAGCCGACAGGAACGGCCGGAAGCCGCCGACCCGGAACTGCGCGCCGATCACCCGGCCCTGTCCGGCGATCTCTTCGACGAACTCGCCGTGCTGCACCCCGGTGACGCGGGCGCGCCCCTCACCAGTGGTGAGATAGGACGTGAAAGTCATGTGCACCGACGGATGCGTGATGACACGCTGCCGATGTGGCTCCCGGCCGCGCAGATCCCACTGCACGATCCAGTAGTGGTCCACAAACGGCTCCAGGGCGACGGCCGGCGCCGCCCTGGTCAGCTCGAAATGCTGCTGCGCCGTACGCGCGTGCACGATCGCTCCGCTGCCCTGGCTCGTCGCGTCGATCATGGGCCAACACTACGTTTCGCTTTTCTTCAAGACGCCTGGCCGGTGATCCTCATAGCCTCCTTCCATGAACGAGATCGAAAAAACCGTGCTGGCCCTCGAAGAGCACATGCTGGCGGCCGACGCCGCGTACGATCCGGAGTTCTTCCGGGTCACCTGCGCCGACGACTTCCTCACGGTGAGCACCGCTGGGGTGGCCAGCAAGGAACAGGTCGTGGAAATGTACGCCCAAGGCGGTCCGGCCGGCCGGCGCAACGAGATCAACGATCCGCGGATTTTGATTGTCAACGAGGAAAGCGCGGTGCTGACGTACCGACTGGTGAGCACGGCCGGCGACACGACGGTCACGATTTTCTCCACCAGTGTTTACCGACGCGAGGCGGACGGCTGGCGGATGGTCTTCCTCCAGCAGACCCCGTCGATGCCGTCTACTTGATGCCCACCACCATGGAGTCCGGCCCGGCGAGGTGTTCCACGTACGTCTCGCGGAACCCGCCGCGCCGAGCCATTCGCGGCAGTCGGCTCCGGTGTAGTCGAAGCCGCCCTCGTCCTCGATGAGCATGTTGAGGCTCATCAGCAGCCATTCTGCACACCTTTTGGCCACTCACCGATCACATGGAAATGGCCGTACCTGAATGGGCAAACCAGTGCGCGGCGATTTAAGGACACTAGTTTCCAGCGACAGTGGTCTGTGGATAGTGCGGCCGGAGGCTGGCCGCGAGGATGCGGTCGAGCATTCGATCCGGCAGCACCCGCGCGAGGCGGGTGATCACGGCGGCGTCCCGCCCGATGGTGTAGCGGGTACGGGGCTTTCCAGCGGTCACGGCTTTCGCGATCACCTGGGCCGCCTCGGCCGCGGACTTGCCGCCGGAGGTGCCGGCGGCGGCCTGCGCGTTGATCGCCTCGACCAGCGGGCCATAGCGAGCCCGCTGGTCCGTTGACATCCCGGCGGCCAGCCGGTTGCTGTTGGCGATGACCCGCTCACCCATCTCGGTACGGATCCCGCCCGGCTCGACGACCACCACCGGCACGCCCAGCGGCGCCAGTTCCCGGCGCAGCGAGTCGCTGACCGCCTCCAGGGCGAACTTCGTGCCGGCGTACGGGCCGTACGTGGCCATGGCGATCCGCCCGCCGACCGAGCTGATGTTGACCACCCGGCCCGAATCACGCAGCAATACGGGCAGCAGCGCCTGGGTGACGGCGATGTGGCCGAACAGGTTGACCTCGAACAACTGTCGCCACTCGGCCAGCGGCAGGGTCTCGACCGGGGGCCGTTGGTCTGGGTGGCGGCGTTGTTCACCAGCGCTCGCAGAGCACCTTTCTGCGAGCTGACACGAGCGGCCAATTCGGCGATGTGGTCAGGCTGGGTGATGTCAAGGATCACTGGGTGGATGCCAGGAGCGCGAAGGGCGTCGGTGTCCCGGTCACGGCGGACGCCAGCCAGCACCTGGAATCCCCGGCGAGCCAGTTCCCGAGCGGAGGCAGCGCCGATCCCGGTCGACGCGCCGGTCACGACTACCCATCCTCGACCTTCAGATGACATTGTCATCTTAGCGACCCTAGGCATCTCAGATGACACTGTCAACTGTATGGTGAACGGCATGGTCAGCCGTGCCGAATCCGCCGCCGTGACGCGACGTGCCTTGCTCGACGCCGCCGCCGCCCTGCTCGACAGCGGTGGTCCGGACGCGGTGACCTTGCGAGAGGTCGCGGCGTGTGCGGGGGGGTCACTCGAGGGGCCCCGTACCGGCATTTTCCGGACAAGGACAGCCTGCTCGCGGCCGTCGCGACGGAGGCCTTGGACCGGATCGCGGAACAGGCGCGGGCGGTACGCGCCGAGCCGCGGGCTTCTCCGGCCGACAAGCTGCACCGCGCCCTGGCCGTACTGATGACGGTCGGACGCCGTCAGCCGCACCTCTACCGACTCATCTACGCCACCCCGGCCGGCGATCCGGCCGCGATCCACGCGGCGAGCGAGGCGGCCGAACACGCGCAGGACGAGTTCTTCGCCATCGTCGGCGACCTCGTCGGCGCCCAACACGCCCGTCGGTTCGCGGCACTGCTGTTGACCAGCGCGCACGGGATCACCGACATGGAGGTCAACGGGCATCTGTCCGCCGACAAGTGGCGCCTCACGGCCGAGGACCTCGTGTCGACCCTGGTGTCCATGATCGAGCGCCAAGCCAGCGGCGAGTAGCCCACTTTCCCCGCCACACCACCGTCAGCACTGTCGCTGTCCGCGCACCCCATCGCCGGATTTGCCACATATAATGCGGATATTGCACACCATTGAGCCGGCACTCATCGGTCAGGCGGTTGGGTCAGCCCCGAGTCAACCTCCGCCGGGACTCACCGCGTCCCATGAGTAACGGCGGCGAGAAATGGCGGCCTGACAAGGGGGGAGCCAATGGTGAGACGCGAATGAGCGACCGTGACGCGGTCTTCGCGGCGTTCGTCTCGGCGAACGCGGCTGGGTTGCTGCGCACGGCCCATCTGCTGATCGGCGACCCCCACCGCGCCGAAGACCTGCTCCAGACCGCGCTCACCAAGGCCTACGTGCATTGGGAACGGATCGAGAATCCAGCGGCTGCCAAGGCGTACGTCCGCCGCATCCTCGCCAACACGGCGACCTCATGGTGGCGCCTACGCAGCTCGTCCGAGCGGCCAACAGATGAGCTCCCCGAGCTGGCGGTGACCGACCGCAGCGCCGAGAGCGCCGAGGCCGACGAGGTCTGGGCGTACCTGAATCAGCTGCCGCGCCGCCAACGCACGGTCCTGGTTCTGCGATTTTACGAGGACATGTCCGAGGCGGAGGTGGCCGCGGCGCTCGGCATCAGCCGCGGCACGGCCAAAAGCACGGCGTCCCGCGGACTCGCTCGGCTACGCGAGCTGATGGAAACGCAGGAGGTGTATCGATGAGCACGGACATGAGTCCCGAGGACCGGCTGCGAGAGTCGCTTGCGCGCCGCGCCGCGGCGACTCCAACGCCGTCCTTCACTACCCGCGCGTTGGTGCGACGCGGCCGCCGCGTCCGCCGGACCCGCCAGGTCGGGGCGGTCACCGCCGTCGTCGCCAGCATCGCGCTGATCCTCACCGGCATCGTGGTTGGCACGAACGTCCTTGGCCACCACAAAGCCGAGCCGGTACGCCCGGCACCGGTGATCACGCACGTACGAACGACGGCGATCGTGGAGACGGTTCAGCTGCCGGCCATCGGCGGATGCCCCGCCGGCACCTGGTCGTTCGACGGCGGCGGAACCAGCGACAGCCACGGCGGTCCGCTGGCCCTGGAGGCGAAACCGACCGCCAAATCTCCCAACGGCGACCCGGTGGTTCCGCAGCACGACTTCAACAGCGACGGGAAGCCAGAAGTCCTGCGGAAACTGACCTGCCGCGCCGGTCAACGGACCGAGGCCATCGTGGCGGTCACCAAGGCGGGATCCACTGCCTGGACCACCCTGGGCGGACCGATCGTGAGCAAGCCGATCTCGTCGGCCAGCGACGAGATCACGGATTACTACATCACCAAAGGCAGCCTCGGCGGGAGCACCTACCAATACATCATCTCCGCCAGCGGCACGTACGCCTGGGACACGGACCTCCACGACTGGCACACCTGGGGAGGCTGAGGCATCGTCGCGGCGGGGCGTACGTCTTGACGGCGCCCGGACACTGAACGGTGTTCCACACGGAGGCCGAGCACGGTGAGGACGAGATGAGCATCCCCAGTCAGTATCCCGGCACACCGCCGACGGGCACTCCGCCGGCACCTGGACAGCCCCTCGTGAAGGTCGGGATCCGCGCTGGTCAGCGGGTTGGTACGGGCAGCTGGCGTGCTGGTCCTGGGGTGGGTTGGGCGTCCTGGTCTGGCGGGCGCTGGCGCTGGCCGCCGCACCGGCCACAGTCCGCGGTGGGGGCACGCCGAGCCCGGGTTACTCGATCGTCTCCCATGAGCCGGTGCAGCAGCTGGTCAATTCCCGGCTCGGCGCCAGCCTGCTCGTCTTGGCGTTGGCGCTGGTGGTGGGTGCTCTGGTCGGGTACGGCGTGGCCGGCCTGCGGACCGTGCTGCCGTCGCCGGCGGGCCGGGTCGCCGGCGGTGTCGGCTGGCTGCTGGGCGTGCTGTGGACACCGCCCGTACCACTGGCGATGACGTTCGCTTCGCTGGTCGTCGCGGGTGCGGCAGGGGCCGCCGGCGCAGGCCGGATGGCGATCCTCGCGCTCGGCCTTGGCAGTGCTGTCGCGGTCCTGGTCGCGGTCACGGTCGGCGAACGCTGGCGGCGGCGCGCGTGGCTGGCGGGCGCGTTGGCCGGCGTCGGTGCCGTCGGCCAAGGCCTCGCGGCCAGCGCCGGAGCACTGGTGGTTCTGGAGCCGCTGGTGAGCCAGCCAGGCGTTGGCAACCTGCTCGTCCAGTCGCTGGTCCGGTTGGATGTCACCGCGGTGGCCGCAGCCGCGACCACTTTGCTGGTTGTCGCGCTGATGGGACAGTTGGTGGGGCGCGCTGGCGGGTGCGTTCGGCGACTGGCTGGACGTTCCAGAACCATCGTCGACGCCGGAGGGATCCGTGCTGGGGACCGTGCTCGGCGTCGCGGCACTCGTCACGTTGGTCGCACCCGTACTCGCCCTCGCCGGCTCGTTGCTGACCGGCAGCACCACAATGTTCGACGAACAGCACGCTGGAATGGGCCCGTCGCTGACGCATTTGCTTGGTACGGACGCGGTGGGCCGCGATGTGTTGGCTCGGCTGCTGGTGGGTTTTCGGGACGCCTGGCTGATTTCCCTCGGTAGTGTCGCCATCGCGGCCATGGTGGGCCTGAGCTGGGGAGCGGTGGCGGTGGTGCTCGAGCGCAAGCTGCCGCGCGGCGGCAGGGTGGTCGCAGAGGCCCTGCTCGCACCGGGCCGGCTGGTCATGGTGGCTCCGCTGATGGTGGCCGGCCTGATCCTGGTCGGCACGGACCGGTGGCCCGCCGTGTTCGCTCTCGCGCTGATCCTCGCTCCGCGGCTGGCCACCGCGGTCCCCGGCCTCGCCCGGCCGTCTCTGGCTTCGGTTCCGGCAATGGTCCGTACGGCCGGCGGCCTGCTGCTCAGTGCCTGGGGTGTGGCGCTGGCCGTCCTCATCGGACAGCAGTTCGTCGGTGTCGGGGTGTTTGCGCCCGCTCCAGCGCTCGGCGGTGTGCTGGCCGAGCGGGTCCCTTATTTCGTTGTCGGTGCCGGCCAAAGCCTGCTTGCCGCGTTGCTGGTGGTGGTGCTCACCGCGCCGTTCCTGCTGGCCGGCTGGGCATTGCTGCGGCAGTCCCCCCCGCGCGGACGCCGTCACGACCTTGGACGCGTGACGGCACGGTTCAGCACAGCTCGACACGCGCCCGGGCGAAGTCGAGGACCTGCCGACCGACCGTACTCAGCTGATCGCGGGTTTTCGGGTCGAACGGCTTCGCCGACGAATTCACCACGGCTCCCAGCGCAGTGGGCCAGCCGCGCAACGCATGCACGGTCGATCGCAGGGACATCAACGAGGTCGCGCCGGCCTGCCAGCCGGCCGCCGCGACAATGCAGCCGACGGCTTTGCCGTGCAGATATGGCCGCGGTTCGGCGGCCAATACCTCCAGATAGTCCAGGGCGTTCTTGAGCAACCCGGAAATCCCGCCGTGGTAGCCAGGGCTCGACACGATCAGGCCGTCCGCGCGACGGATCGCGTCCAGCAGCCGCAGGGGGCCGCCGCTGGCAGCTGCCGGCCCGGCGCGTACATCGGCAGATCCAGTTCGGTCGCGACGATCAGCTCGGTTTCCGCGCCGAGCTCGGCGGCGGCGTTCACCGCGTACTTCAGCGCCTGCTCCGAGGTGGACTCGGCGCGAAGGGTGCCGCCGATTCCCACTATGCGTACGCCGGTCATCGATTCTCTCCAGTCCATGGCGGCCGCGACCGGATCACTCCGGTGTCGCGTTCTTCGCCCGATAGGCGGGCCCGGGTTCCGGCGTGACCCGGTCGGTGGTGATATCGCCACCGCAGGTGCGACAGGCGACATAGGTGTCCGCGATCTCGCCGCAGTCCTCGTGGCGCAGGACGATCGGCGGCCCGTCGGGACCGGCCAGGTGCCGATCCCCCCATTGCATCAGGGTGACCACCGCCGGGAAGAGATCGCGGCCGGCCGCGGTGAGCCGATATTCGTAGCGCTCGGGCTCGGTCGAATACTGGACGCGCTCGAGAATTTCAGCGTCCACCAAGGATTTCAGTCGTGCGGACAGGGTCGGCCGCGGGATGGACAGGTTCCGCGCGAATTCGCCGTAACGGCGTACGCCGAAGAAGGTTTCGCGGAGAATGAGCAGGCTCCATCGCTCCCCGACGAGCGCCAGCGCGCGGCCGACGGAATCGGCGGTGAAGCGGTGCTCAAGATCATCTCCGGACCGCATGGGGCTCACCGTACTCCCGATCACAGTGCGAGGACGTACTTGCCGAAGTTCTTGCCCGCAAACAACTCCAGCAACGCCTCGGGGAATTTCTCGATCCCGCCGGTGACCACGTGTTCCATCGAACGCAGGGCACCCGACCGGAGCCACCCGGCCAGCTCGGCGACGGCTTCGGGATACCTGGCGGCGTAGTCAAACACGACGAACCCGGTCATGGAAGAGCGAGTGACCAGCAACTGCATGTAGTTCGCCGGGCCTTGGGCCGGTTTTTCGTTGTTGTACTGCGAAACCGCTCCGCTGATGACGACCCGCGCACCCTTGGCGAGCCGCGCGAGTACGTCTTGGAGAATGGTGCCGCCGACATTGTCGAAGAAGACATCGACGCCTTTTGTGCGTACTCTCGCAACTGCGCCCTTACGTCACCGGCCTTGTAGTCGATGGCGGCATCGAACCCGAGTTCCTCGACCAATCCACGGCACTTGTCGGCGCCGCCGGCGATGCCGATCGCCCGGCATCCTTTGATTTTCGCGATCTGCCCGGCGATGCTGCCGACCGAACCCGCCGCGGCGGACACCACCACGGTTTCGCCGGGCTTCGGGCGGCCGACATCGAGAAGGCCGAAATAGGCGCTGATGCCACTGAGTCCCAGCGCGCCGAGGTGCACCGGTGCCGGTGCCAGCTCAGTGTCCACAACAGACACACCCGCGCCGTCGGAGATGGCGAATTTCTGAACCCCGAAGGTGCCATAAACGTGCTGGCCGGCGGTGAAATTCGCATTCTTGGATGCGACGATTTTTCCGATCCCGGCCGCCCGCATGACCTCGCCGATCTGCACCGGCGGCACGTACGATCGACCGGCGTTCATCCACGACCGCATCGCTGGGTCGAGTGAAATACTCGACTCGAGCTCGACCAGGATCTCACCCTCCCCCGGCGTGCCGACTGGCTCCTCGGTGTAGCTCCAATCGGACGGCTTGGGCAGCCCGGACGGCCGGGCCGCGAGCCGGAACTGGGCATTGGTCAGGGCAGTCATGATGAAGTCTCCTTGGCGTAGGCCTCGCTGTCCGGCCGATCCAGCCAGTACGGCGTGACGACCCCGATGCTCACAGCTGCCCGGTCTGCGCGTCCAGGCCGAGCAGCAGCTTGCCGGGCAGCTCCCAGCTCGCGCTGTTCACCTGGAAGTGGGCGGTGGCCGTACGGGCATCGCGGAATCGGCGCTGCAGCGGCGAAGTCTCGTAGATCGCCGCCCCGCCGCCGAGGTCGTACATCGCGGTCGTCACGTCCGCGGCCGTCTGGGTGACGTGGGTGGCGGCCAGCCGGAGGCCGAGCCGCAGCTCCAGCGGAATCGGATCGGTCCGCTGGGCGGCCTGCCAAGCGTCGTCAATCGACGCATACATCAGCAGCCGGGCCGCCCTCAGTTTGGCTTCGGACCCGGCGATCAGGGCCTGCGTCTGCGATCGCTCGGCGAGCGTACGGCTGGACCCCAGTGTCTTGCGGGTGCCGGCGAGTTCGAGCAGATCATCGATGGCACCGCGGGCATTGCCCAGCGCCGCCGCCGCGATGGAGAGCGCGAAAAAACCAAAGAGTGGAAAGCGATGCAACGCGACGGCGTCCGCTGGTGGACCGTCGACAACGGAGAAAATTCGACGGCTGGGAACGAAAACCTCGGAGGCGACACAGTCGTGGCTGCCGGTGCCGCGCAGGCCGCCGGTGTGCCAGGTGTCAAGGACCTCCAGCTCTGCCTTCGGAATCGTCGCGACCCGAAGAACCGGCTTACTGTCCTTGCTCTGCAACATGAATCCGACACTCAGCCACTGCGCATGCGGGATGCCGCTGCAGAAGGCCCACTGGCCGGACACGACGACCCCACCGTCGACTGCGCGGCCGGTGCCCCGCGGCGCCCACACGCCGGCGGCGACGGTCGACGGATCGCCGAACACTTCCCGCGCGCCTTCGGCGGGCAGGTACGCCGAGAGCAGGCTGCTCGTCACCGCGATGGAGACGCACCATCCTGCGGACGCGTCACCGCGCGCCACCACCTCCGCCGTCTCAAGACTCGCCGCTGGCGGCAACTCCGGTCCGCCCAGCCCGCCGGCGACGCCGGACCGGAGCAGTCCCGCGGTGACCAGCCGGTCCACCAACTCCGGCGGCAGTGACCGCTGCTGCTCGGTGACGGCGGCGAGCGACCGGGCCAACCCGGCACATTCGTACGCGGCGGCGAAGAACTTGTCGTACTCGGTGCCGATGGTCACCACGGTTCCTCTCCGTCGGTTCATTCTCCTTACTGGTTCAGTTTCGTTACCGACTCGCTCGTTGTCAACCCCGAGCGCGGGTCAGAGCGCAAACAAGAAGCCGCCAGCCCGCGTCTGGGGCTGGCGGCTTCTTGGCGAATGCCGGCTAACTAGTACTCTGTTTTGAGCCCGCCAACTGACTTGTCCGGTGGGACAGTTTGTCACCGGCCGACTTTGTCTTGTCGGCAGCGGTCTGCGCGGCTCCCGATATCGTGTTCGCGGTTTTGTCCGCCGCCGATGAGGCTTGGGAGGCCGCAGTCTGCGCTGCCGCCGCTGCTTTCTGGGCGACCGCCTCCCCAGTGGTCCCCCACTCGCTTTCGGCCAGCGGCATGCCGTACTGGTCGAACATCTCTTCTCCGCGTCGAGCCAGCAGGGCCGCTCCCAGCGCGCCAGCGGCCGCCCCGATCGCGAACGCGCCGACAACTACCGGCCACCGACTGGGCATCTTTTCGCCTTGCACTGCCAGAACTGCTCTCTTGGTACGACGCTTTGCCTCACCTGCGACGTTTTTCGCGTCCTTGCGAGCCACATCGGCCTTCTTCTGCCACTTTCGAGTCGCCTTCTTGGCGGACTTCGCGTGGGCGCTCTGCGCCTGAACGGCCGCCTCCACCACTGGCGCGAGGCTGGCCAACAGCTGGTCGACTCGCGGTTTCACCGCGTCCCGCGCGTTCGTCACAGCGGCGCTGGCCGCGTTCTCCCAGTGGCCCACACCCGTACCGAATTCGGCCGAGATCTCCGCGGCCCGCTCACGGGTCGACGACTTGCTACCGAAAGACATCTGGCCTCCTCTTTCTTCAACATATCAACACTTGTATTGCCGGGTACGTTCCAGCCGCACTGATGGAACGCCCATCAGCTGAGTACCACCTCAGCCAGGTTCTAAACCCGAAATATCCTGGGGGGCCTGTCGTCACAATTGCCGGTGACTTGCGTGCCGAGAACGAGCAGACCGAATACGACGAGGTGCGTGAGGAAAGTCTCGGCCCGCTATATGGTCCGCCTGTAACGGATCCGCCGCGCCTGCACAGGCAAAGCGAGACGGCCGATAATCGCGGTCAGCGCCGCGCCGATGATCAACCAGAGAATCGCGGCCAGGCCCTGATTGCAGCAGCACCTGCATTTTGGCGTCCCCTGGGGTGAAAAGATCGCTTAGTCCCAGTGTGATCGCGCCGGACCAGCTGGCGATGAACTGCGCGAAGCCATTTCCGCCATTCGCCGATCCCAGGACCAGCAGGATATGGATGGCCAGCACGACCGCGAACAACGTACAGATGGCGCTGATAACCGTACACATCGCCCGTACGGCCCTGATTTTCCCATAGCCGTCGTCCACCACCTCGGTCTGTTCGACGACGGGCTGCTGCGGTACGGGATCACGGTAGGTCATTTCCTTGCATCCAATCGGCAGGGGATCCGGACGAACGCGGGTTTCCCAGGTGGATACCCGCGGCAACCGATCCTCAACCGTGCGGAGATTCATCCCTTCAATCTGCTGCTCAACCGCTACTGCCCATAACCGTGCGGAGGTTTGCCTCGCGACCACAGCCCGACCCCACGAGTCACCCTTCTTTTCACCGTCACCGTGGAGATTCAGCGCCGCACCTTGACCGCCTGAATGTGCAGGGCCGCGATGCCACCGCCGACATCGGTCAGCCAACTCCGGACCGAGTCGGCCACCGCCGTCAACACCCGCCACCCGAAGCCCGTCGTGCTTTGCGCTGTGACATCGTTCGTCCGCACCGAGGCCGTCACCGTCAGCGCGCCGGCCGTCATTTCGAAGCGGCAGACCAGTTTCCGCGTCGCTGATGGCTCTCGCGACCATCGTCGAGCACAACTCGTCGACGATCATGGTGATGTCCGACACGGCGTCGAACTCGAATTCCTGCTGGACCGCGATCGTGCCCGCCACCGCCCGCATGACCGGCAACTGGCTCGGCCTCGCCGGCACCGACATTTCGACTACATGATCGCGATCCTGCGGTCGGATCAGCTGCTTGCGGTGTGTCGGCATCGGTGGTCGCCCCCTTCCACGGTCGTCATGGTGTCGCTCTTGGGTTACCCGGACGTGAGCCGCTCAATCACGCAGATAGGGCAAAACCTGTTTCCGACAAACGGATCCAATCGCGCACCGAGGACATACCTCGCCACTTTTGGCTACCAGGTTTGATTCTCGCCACCCGTGGTACCCGGTTGTCATGCCTCTTCTCATCATCGTTCTCGTACTGGCACTGCTCCTGGGCGGAGCGGGTTTCGCGCTCCACGCACTCTGGTATATCGCGGCGATCGTCCTCGTGGTGTGGATCGTCGGATTCTTCGTCCGCGTCGCCGGCGGCTCCCGCTGGTATCGCTGGTAACCAACCATCGACCGGCCGCCGACCCCAACAGGTGCCCGGCCATCGCTACCCGCGATGGCCGGGCATCGCTCTGACCGACGAGAAATCCTTGACTCATCAAATACCTGATTTGTACGGCTAAAAGCCCGGTTGCATCGGGAAATCCCTACAGTTGCGCGGCAATATCAGCACTCACCGTGTGTCTTGCGCGAAACCCGCTGTTATTGTCGCGCTTCGATGGCTCACTCAGTCGCTGATGCGGGGTGTTGCACGTCCGCCCAGGTGCACGTAGCGCTCCCCGGTGGGCAACGAATAAAACGTCACCGGCGTCCAGGTCCGCAGCCCCGGCCGCCGGATCACGAACAGGTTGCCGGATCCATCAGCGGGCATCAGGTCGTGTTCCACGACGGGGTCGGGTTCGAGGTCGGCGAGCGGTCCGGTCACCGTGGTACGCAAGATGGGCTTTCCGTCGCGTACGAACACATCCACCCGGCAACTGGCCCGCTCGTAACGTCCCAGGTGCGGCGTGGTGTCGACGTTCACCGGCTCGGCGGCCGGGCCCAGCGGTTCGGGCATCGCGACGCCGGCCAGCTCCGCGAAGATCTCACGATAGAGGTCCTCGTACAGGTCGCGACTGTTGCCGCCGTTGGTGAGCAGGGTGACCGCCAGCCCCTGCGCGTCGGCAGCACCCGCAGGAAGGCGTCCTGACCGATGGTCCTGCCGTCGTGGCCGATCAGCCGGTGGCCGTCCCACTCCATCCGGAGCCAGCCCAGGCCCACGAATCCCCGAGAGTGTGCTTGTCGGGCAGGTCGACCTGATGCGCGGCCATTGCCGCCACGGCCTGTTCGCTGAGCACCCGGGTCCCGTCCGCCGCGAGACCGCCGGCCAAGTGCATCCGTACGAACGCCAGCACGTCGGCGGCGGTCGTGGTGATCAGCCCGGCCGGGCCGACTGAGCGCGGGAGGCACCACACCGGCGCGGCCTCGCCATCGGCGAGGTGAGGTGACCGACGGCGGCTCGCTGCAGCAGCGCCTCCTCCGGCAACGTGACCGCTCGTTCGAGGCCAAGCGGCGTGAAGATTCGCGCGCGCATCGCGGCATCCCAGGTGTCGCCGGTGAGCTTCTCGATCACCCGGCCAGCGAGGACGAACCCGGAGTTGCAGTACGACCAGGTGGCGCCGATCGGGTGGTTCTGTGCGGCTTTGTCGAGCTGGGAGACGTACGCCTCCACGCAGTCATCACCCCGGCCGGTGTCGGTGAACACGTCGCCGTCGATACCGCTGGTATGGTATGGGTGAGCAGGTGCCGCATCGTCACCCGTCTGGCGGCCTCAGGATCGGCCAGCCGCACCTCGGGCAGCACTTCGACAATCGGCGCGTCCAGGTCGAGCTTGCCCTCGTCAACCAGCTGCAACACCGCTGTCGCCGTCCACACCTTGCCGATTGAGCCGATCTGGAAGACGGTGTCGGTGGTGACCGGCACGCCGGTGCTGGCGTGCTCGTTCACCACGCCGTACGCGGCTTCGACCAGCTCATCCTCACCACCAGGCCCCAGTCGCAAAATACCCAACGTCGCACCGGGTACGCGGTGCCGCTCGGCCAGCTCGTCCAACCGGCGCTGCCAGTGGCCCGCGTCGATCCGCGCCGGACGCCGTCCCGCGTACTGCTGCACCCAGTCGGCGACCCGGTGGTTGAAGTCGAGCCGATGCGACGGCCGCCCGTCCAGGACGAACGAATGCGAGGCGTCCGGGTAAAGCACCAGCCTGGTGGGTACGGCCCGCTCCAGCAGCGCCGAATACCACTGCTGGGCCTGACCGACCGGACACCGTAGGTCCGCGACACCCTGCAGGATCAGCGTGGGCGTACGAACCTGGTCGACCTGGCTCAACGGCGACATCGCCTCGTACTGGCTCGCGCGCTGCCACGGCGGCCCACCGAACTCGTACGTCGCCAGGTAGTGGCCCATGTCCGAGGTGCCGACCATGCTGGTCAGGTCACTCACCGGACCGCCCGCGACGGCGGCCGCGAAGCGCTGGTCGCGGCTGGTGAGGTAGCAGGTCATGAACCCGCCGTAGCTGTAGCCGGCGACCGCGAGCCGCTCCGGATCGGCGGTGCCGTCGGCGACGAGCTCGTCCAGCGGTTCCAGGAAGTCCTTCGCGTCCGCGATCCCCCCCCCACCCGCTCAGCCCGGCCTGGTAAAACCGCTCACCGTAGCCGTCGCTCGCGCGCGGGTTGAGCAGCAGAAACGGTCCAGCCACGGGCCGCCAGCTCCTGGTGGTAGAGGTGGGCCTCGTCGGCGGCGCCGCTCCAAGCGTTGTGGGGGCCGCCGTGGATGTCCAGCAGCAATGGCTGCGGCTCGGCCGCCGCTGGGTCACGAACCAGCCAGCCGTGTACGCGAGTGCCGTCGGAGATGCCGAATTCGCGCTCGATCCGCTCAAACGGCTCTACCTCGGACAGTTCTGACCCGTGCGTGGTGCACACACGCGTACCACCGCTGTCGACGATGGCGATCTCACCGAACGACGTTGGCGTGCTGAGCACGGTCGCGACCACCTCGCCGGCGGCCGAGAGGTCCGACACGCTTTGGCGCCGTCCGCCGAGAACGCGGCGCGGCTCTCCTCCGGACACGTCCACGGCGTAGAGGTGGGTGTAACCGCGGTCTCGTACGCAGAACGTCACGGTCTGGCCCACCACCTGCGGCAATCCGCCCGGGTAGCCAAGGCTGCCTGGCATCACGTTGCGGTCCAGAGCGGCTGCGAGATTGAGCGGCTCAAATCCGTCGTCGAGGGCTATCCGCCACAGCCCCGCGTGCCCGACCGGGCAGCCCAGCGTTGCGGAGACGAGCAGCGCTCGTCCGTCCGCGGTCCAGGTGACAGTGTCGGCGATCGCGTCGGCGGGGCCGACCCTGCTTGGCGTCGCCTGCGGATCCACCGCGTCGATGACGTAGACCGGCGCTGTGAAGGTCAGGTCGGCCGCGGTCCGCGCGGCGTACGCGAGCTGGGCACCATCCGGCGACCAGGCCGGATCGCTCGCGTACGAGTCGCCGCTGGTCACCTGACGACACGTCCGGTCGGCCACGTCGAACACATGGACCTGCGTACGCGTCGTACCCAAGAGCCCGGCGCCGTCCGCTTGATAGTCGATGCGGTCAGCGACGATCGGCGCGCGCGTACGCCGGTCATTCTCACCGACCGGCGCGCTGAACGCGATGCGACCGCAGTCCGGGCTCCACATTGGGGTAGCCGCGCCCAACGGCAGTGTCGTCAGTTGTTCCGGCTCGCCGCCTTCCATCGGGAGCACCCAAAGCTGCGCCGGACCGTCAGTGGCCCGCAAGAACGCAATGCGGCTGCCGTCTGGCGACCACACCGGCGCGGTATCGGACGAGCCGTACGTCAGGCGGCACGGCTCAGTGCCGCCGTCCGGCGACACCCGCCACAGCGAACGCACGTCCCGGTCCGCGTCGATATCGGCCGTACGCAGCACATAAACGAGGTCGGTGCCGTCCAGAGACAGCGCCGGCCGCTCCGGAACGGCGATGCGGGCAAGGTCGTCGATCCGCAGGCGTCGGGTCACGATGTCATGCATATCGCGACCCGGCAGGATTCGCCGGCCAAACGCCTGTGACCGCGGTCAAGATGCCACGTTCCTTTTTGCAAGCGACTGTCACATTTTTCGTGCCACTGGACAGGAACCGGCCCATCGACTGCAGCACAATGTCCCGCACTCGACGGGAGCGCCGCGAAGTTGATGTAGCTCCCCCACGAAATTCACCCATTCGAACAGCTGTACGATACGGGGTGGGTTGGGTGGGTGGTGTGGCTGCTCACCGAGCCGCCGCCCCACCCCGAAAACCAACGACCTGGCGTGGCCGGCCTGAGCGGCGCGCGGCCATCCGGGCGAAAAAGGCTTTGGCAGAAAGAGGTTCGGCTGATACCGTACGCCGGACTGTGACGCCGTCTGAGGAGGTGAGACCCATGCGAGTTGTATCGATGTGGGTGCTCCTTCCGTCCGTCACGGCCGGGCGATTGACGTAGCTGTCGCCGGGAGCGCCTGGACCACAAGGCACTCCGGAAAGGCAGCTAACCATGAACTCTGTGCATTTCAGTCCGGGCACGGCAGTGATCACCCGGATCTCCGACAAACAATGGCACGCGTTGGACGACGACCGAGTGGTCGGTCGCGGTGACGTGTCACGCCGGCCCGACGGCCGGATCTTCCTCAGCATCGACTCGTGGCATGGGGCGGTCTTCGACCAACTCGCCGCGACGATGCTGACGACCCTCCCCGCACCGCTCTACACGGTGGTCGACGAGGCTGACCTCGACCTGACAGCAAGTTGGCAGCGGGCCGGCTTCACGACCCGGCGCCGCGAGTGGGAATACCTGGTGCCCACCGACCCGCTGGTCACCGGCCTCGACTCGGCACTTTCGCCGGAGGGCGTGCATATCGTGCCGATGGGTAAGGCGCAGGAAGGACCGCTTCGGGAGGTGTACGACGCGATTCGTGCCGAAGTCGACGCCAGCGTCGGCTGGGATTCGATGCCGGCCGAGGTGCTGGTACGGCCGGACGGGACCGTCCCGGTGGACCCGGCGAAGTACGCGGTGGCGGCCCAGTTCGATCGGTACATCGGGCTGGTGCGGGTGGTGCGGGTGACCAGGCTGCCACGGATCGGGCTGCTCGCGGTGCGGGCCGACCAGCACCGCCGGGGCATCGCCCGGGCGTTGCTGGCCCACGTGCTCGAAGCGCTGCGGCGGGCAGGGATCGAAACGGCATCGGCCGAGGTGAACGAATCCAACACGGCCGCGGTGGCATTGTTCGACAGCGTCGGCGCCGAACGTGTGAGCAGCAATCTCGAACTTGTCCGACACTGACTGGAAAAGAGAAAAATATGGCTAAAATAGCAAAGGGCATTGAAGTCGAAGGCACTGTCGTTGAGTGTCTACGCAACGCCACTTTTCGGGTGGAGGTGCCGAATGGGCACAAGGTGCTCGCGCACATCAGCGGCAAAATACGAAAGAACTACATCAAAATTGTGCCGTACGACCGAGTTCTCGTGGAGCTCAGCCCGTACGACCTCACCCGCGGCCGGATCACCTTCCGCTACCGCTCCTAGTGGCGAGGCCGGTCTGACGGCGCGGTAACAACCGGACTGGGCCTCAGCGCGATGTCGCTGAGGCCCAGCCGCGCGCGACTGATCCAGCTGCTCAGCGACCTCGTCCAGGACGAAACCGAGGCCGGCCGGCCAGAGCCGCTGACCGGAGTCAGTCGGAGATCGGCAGCTCCTGGTGCGGCCACCCGAGCAGCCGGGCGCCGGCGACCGCGACCTGCAGGGCGAGGCGGTCGTCCGGGTTGTCCACGTCGTAACCGGTCAGGACGCGGACCCGATGCAGCCGGTACGTGACGGCGCGGACGCTGAGGTGCAGCGTCTTGGCCGCCTCGGTGCTGCAGCAGCAGGCCTGGAAATAGGCCTCCAGGGTGTCCAGCAGTGGCTCAGGACCATTCTGCGCGTCGTTCAGCGGTGTCAGGATGGACCGAATCAGGTCCGCCATCGCGCAACGGTCCCGGTAAAGCACCCGGGACAGCAGCAGCCGGTCGATGTGCAGGATCCGACGGCCGCTGGACGGCCGCCACAGGTGCAGCGCGTCGCAGGCGTCCTGGAAGGACAGTTGGACACCGGACAGGCCGGCGCGCTGCCGGCCGATGCCGGCGTGCCAGTCGTCGTCCTCTTCGCCGAGGGCCTGGTCGAGCACCCGGGCGAGGATCTTCGCGACCCGTGCCGGGGTGTCCTCGGCGGGCCGCGAAGACGCCGACGATGAACGGGTCCTTGACCGTCACGATCAGGTCGGACTGCCCGATATCGGCGCGCAGCGCGGAATCCAGCCAGCTGACGATCCGCGAACCGGTATCCAGTTGCCGGTTGGTGGCGATCACCGTGACGAAATGCGCGTCCGACGGCTGAAAGCCGATGAGCTCGGCCTTCTCCATCAGGGCCGGCAGGTCCAGCGTGCCGTCCAACAAGTCCGCGACAAAATCCTGGCGCAGCTTGTATTCCGAGGCGGCATGCCGCAGAAACGTGGAGCTGTGCCCGTCGGTGACCGCGTTGAGGGCGACATCTGCCGCATGCACCACGGTGGCCGCCATCGCGGCGAGCTCGGCCGGCGGCGGCTCGCCGTCGTACGCGCTGGTGGCGAGCGAGCGTGCTGAGCTGCGCGCCCAGCGCCCGGGTGGCGGCGCTGCAGAATCTGATGACGCAACTGAGGTTGATGCCCTCCCGGGCCGCCTCGGCGCCCATCATCCGCAGCGCGGTCTCGTCCTGCTCGGACGGCAGTCGGCCGGCCAGCACCACGTCGACCAGGTTGTGCAGATAACTGGAGGCCAGCTCGGTCGCCACCCCAGGCAGTGAGGTGACCTCGTTGCGCACCGCGTGCAGCACCTTGGGCCCGAGATCACCACTCTCGTCGCGCAGTCCCTGCAATTGGACAGCCGTCTTGGAAAGCATTGCGTCCCCTTCCGACCTATCCCGAGATTCTACGCCCTCATATGCCCGCCGTGCTGCCATCAACGAGAACAAAATACGACGAACTGCTTACCGGAAACATATTGAAAAAGAACATAAAATTCATGAGTTACCGCGAACAGTTGACCGAAATGGGTGGGTCCCACGTTGAAAGCTCGTTTATTTTCCCGCAATAGGGTTAGAAAGTCCATTTCGTGTTGGTGCCGTGAAAAAAAACCGACCCGCCGTCCACAAATGTCGGACTGGCGAGCGAGCCACCCAAAGGCGACCCGTGGCCGTACGGCATAAAAACTCCGGCATCGTCGCGGTCGTCATCGGCTCGGCATACTTCCGCTCGTACGCGACCGCGATCCGCTCCAGGACCGCGGCATCGCCGGCGTGCTCCGCGGTGCCTTCCAGGATCACCAGCTCGGTGGCACTTTCGGTGTGGACACACACTTCTGGGCTGTGTGCGAGGTTTCCGACCGCGAGTGAGCCGGTACTGAAAATACACGGTCTCCTCGATCGTCACACCCCAGACCGGCCGGCTGTGTGGCCGGCCGTCGGGTCGAGTGGTGGCAATCCAGTAATGCATGCAATCAGTGAGCGTCCGCACCGCCCAGCTCCACGGCAGCAGCACCGGATCGGCGTGTCCACCGAACATCCGGGGCCGGCTGGGCTTCACGAGTGGCTGCCCTCCGGCGTACGGCCAACGTTCGCGACCGGTGTTCGGGCTGGCTGCGGCAGGGCGAACGTCAGCACCAAGACGATCGCGAACGCGACCAGCGTACTGATGATGGTCAGGCGTACGGCCGACGTGTACGCGAGCGCCGTTCCGCCACCGGCCGCACTGAAGAAGATCACTCCGAACAGCGCCACGCCGACCGCGCCGGCGACGATGTTGACGTTGTTCAGTACGCCGGACGCGGCTCCCGCGTCCGCCGACTTCGAGGCACCGAGGATGACGTTGACGAGCGGCCCCACCAGCATGCCCAGGCCCAGTCCGGCGATCAGCAGGGCCGGCGCGACCAGCCAGCCGCTGGCCAGCGGGACGGCCGCGAAACCGATCGTGACCGCCAGCGCGGCCATCCCGACACACACCACCGCGGCGCCGAGGGTGAGCAGCGTACGACCGAGTTTGGGCGCCAACATCGCGGATGCGATCGACGTGATCATCGAACCGACCGCGAAGGGCACGGTGGTGATACCGGCCGCGAGCGGCGAGTAGCCCACCCCCAGCTGCAGGTAGATCGAGAAGAAGAACACCAGCGGTGTGAAGCCGGCGAAGACCACCAGGGTGATGAGCAGCCCGACGACACTGAACGCGCGGTCGTGGAACAGCGTCATCGGCAGCAGCGGCGACCGCTGTTGCTCGGTCAGCCGTGACTCCCACCACCAGAACGCCACCAGCGCGGCGATCGCGAGGACGCCACCGATCCACGCCCAGGCCGGCCAGCCAGCCTGCCGCCCTTGTACGAGCACGCCGACCAGCAGCACCAGCGCGACCGCGATCAGCACCACCCCGACCAGGTCCAGCCGTACCTTCCCGGTCGCCTTGGACTCGGGCAGGAAAGCGTGGCGCGAGCAGCAGCACGGCGATCCCGATCGGTACGTTGACCAGGAAGATCGGCCGCCAGCCAAGGCCGCCGAGGTTGGCTTGCAGGATTCCACCGCCGACAAACGGGCCGAGCAAGGTCGGCAGCCCGAGCGTCAGCCCGTACAGCCCGAACGCCTTCGCCCGGTCACCCGGGTGGGAGCCGGGCGGGAACAACACCTGCATGACGGCCAGGACCTGCGGCAGCATCAGCGCGCGGTGATGCCCTGCAGGCCGCGGGCGAGGTCCAGTTGCAGGCCGGACTGGCACAGTCCACAAAGGATGGACGCGAGGATGAAGCCGACCATGCCGATCATGAACGAGCGCTTGCGGCCGATGATGTCGCCGATCCGGCCGCCGGTGATCAGCAGCGCCGCGTACGCGAGCAGGTAGGCCGCGAGCACGAACTGGATCTGCGCGTCGGTGGCCTGCAGGTCCCGTTTGATCAGCGGGATCGCGACGTTGGTGATGGTCCCGTCCAGCAGTTGCATGAAGGACGCGACCAGGACGACGACCAGCGCGACCCAGCGACCGGAGCCGGTTCGGGGCACGGTGGTTTCGGCGGCGCTCATCGGTGGGCCTCCTCATGATCGGGGGTGGGATCCAGCGGCCGGCGGGCTGCCACCAGGGCGGTCCACGGGACGCTGAACAAGCGGTGGTTGCGTACCTTTTCCATCCTCCGGTGAGCCAGCCATTCTCGCAGCTCAGGAAGGGTGTACGTGCCACCCGTACCAGGGTCGAACAGGCGCAGGTTGGTCAGCTCGACGACGGCTCTGGCCGCTCCGCTGCGCACCGACCGGCGCATCTGGTCGAGGATCACCAGCTGCCCACCCGGCGCGAGGGCGGCGCGGGCCCGGTCCAACAGCGCCAGCTTGCGCTCCAGCGGATAAGCGTTCAGAAGATTGAAAAGCAGCACAGCGTCGTAGCCGGTGCCCCAGTCGTCGGTCCAGAAGTCGCCGGTCCGAAGCTCCACCCGGTCGGCGACCCCTTCTTCCGCTTGCACCGCGACACTGCGCTTCAGTACGTCTTCGGTGTCCAGAACAGTCGCTCGCATTTCGCTGTGTTTCTCGACAAATCGGGCAGCGAAAACACCGTGGCCGCCACCGATGTCCAGCAGCCTTCGAGGTGGCTTCGCAAAGGAGATTCGGCGTACGACCTCGTCGGCGGCGAACCGCGCGTTGCTGACCATCCCGGCGAAGTTCTCGTCGGCGGAGTCGCCGCCGGCCACCCACGTACGACTGCCCGGGTCACCCGCCTCGCCCCGCAGCCGGGCCGGCAGGTCGGACCAGCCGTCGGCGGCCATCCATTCGTAAAAGTCCACCCCCGCGGAGAATTTCGGCATCCAGCGGGCCGCCATCGCGGTCGGCTCGTACGCACCGGCTCGCGATCGTGCGTAGCCGATCGACTCGAGCGCGTCGAGCAACGTCTCGGTGCCGCGCGGGTCCAGGTCCAGCTTCGCGGCGAGATCCTCGGCCGTACGCGGACCGTGGTCCAGCGCCTGGAAAATCCCGACCCGTACGGCCACGAACACCGCCCGCAGGCCCAACGCACCGACGTAGTCCAGCACCGGTCCGGGCGCGGCGTTCAGCCCGAACGCGACGCGCTCGGTCGGTGAGGTGGGCGTGGGCATCAGGTGTCCCTTCAGAATTCCAGCGGCAGCGAGTCCAGGCAGCGCAGCGCAACACGAAGGTGTCCCGGTAGCGAGCGCCCTCATCGGCGATCCGCAGCTCCGGGCAGCGTTCGATGATCTTGCCGATGGTGATCTGGCCCTCGGCCCGCGCCAACGCCGGTCCGAGGCAGAAATGCCGGCCGAGCGAGAAGGACAGGTTGGGCAGGGTCGGCCGGGTGACGTCGAACCGCTCCGGGTCCGGGTCCGGCCAGCGCTCGGCGTCCCGGTTGGCGGCCGCGATCACCAGCACCACCGGGCAGCCGGCCGGGATGACCGCGTCCCGGACCTTCAAGTCGGTCAGCGCCATCCGCTGGGTGAGCTGGGTCGGCGGATCCCATCGCAGGCTCTCGTCGATCGCCGGTGCGATCAACGACGGGTCGCGGCGCAGCAGCTCCAGCTGGTCCGGATGCCGCAGCAGCGCGTGGATCCCGTTGCAGATCAGGTGCACGGTGGTCTCCGTGCCGGCGCCGACCAGAAGCACCGTGGTCGACATCAGCTCGTCCTGGCTGAGCCGGCCACCTTCCTCCTCCACCTGGATCAGCTCGGAGATCAAGTCGTCGCAGGGCTGGCGGCGGCGCTCGTTGATCAGTGCGGTCAGGTAGTCCTTGCCTTCGCGCATGGTCTTTTCCTGCTGGGCGATCGCGTCCGGCGGCGCGTCCAGGCGCATGTCCATCGACGCGGACATGTCCTTGGACCAGGCCAGAAACTTGGCCTGGTCGGCGCGCGGTACGCCGATCATGTCGCTCATGACCCGGAAAACCAGCGGATAGGCGATGTCCCAGACCAACTCCATCCGCCCGTTCGGCATCACCTCGTCGAGCAGCTCGTCGGCCACCTCGGCGATCCGTGGCCGCATCCGCTCGACCACCTTGGGGGTGAAGGCCTTGGACACCAGCTTGCGCAGCCGGGTGTGGTCCGGCGGGTCCAGGAACAGGAAAGACGGCCGGCCGGTGATGGTCTGCGGCAGCCTTAATACGCCATTTTCCACCAGCCGCTGGTAAACCGGCGACTTGGTGGAGTCGCTGCCGGCGTCCGGATGGCGCAGGATCGCCTCGGTCGTCGTACCTCGTGACGTACCAAACGTCGACGCCAGGCACCCGGCCGGTCGGCGCTTCGGTGCGCAGGCGCTCAAAAAACGGGTACGGGTCGGCCCGATAGACGGGGTCGAACGGGTTGAAGGCCAGTGGCTCGGTCTCGGTGCTCACGGTTGTCCTTCCGGCGCGACCAGCAGCGACTTGATCTCCACGAACGGTTCCAGGCCGAACTTTCCGCCGGCCCGGCCGTAACCCGACTGGCGATAGCCGCCAAAGGGTGCCAGCGGGTCGAAAACTCCTCCATTGATCTCCACCTGGCCGACCCGGAACCGGCGGGCCAACCCGAGCGCGCGATCGGTGTCCGCGGTCCAGACACTCGCGGCGAGTCCGTACGACGTGTCCATCGCGATCGCGATACCTTCTTCTTCGCTGTCGTACGGCAAAATGGCGAGGACCGGCCCGAAAATCTCCTCGCGGGCAATGGTCATCTCCGGGCGTACGTCCGAAAACACCGTCGGGGCAACGAAATGTCCACGGTCCAGCCCCGCCGGTCGATCCGGCCCGCCGACCACCAACCGGGCACCTTCGTAGAGTCCACTGTGGACATAGCGAAGGACGCGATCGCGCTGGCCGGCCGAGGCCAGTGGGCCAAGTTTGCTGGCCGGGTCGAACGGGTCGCCGACCGGACAGTCGGCGATCGTCGTACGCGCCAACTCCTCCACCTCGGTTAGTCGCTCACGTGGCACCACCAGCCGGCTGAGCGCGCTACACACCTGGCCGGAGTTGAGGAATGCCTTGAAAATCCCGTCCGGCACAGCCTTTTCGAAGTCGGCGTCGGGGAACAGCAGGTTGGCGGATTTTCCGCCGAGCTCGAGGCTGACCCGCTTGACTCCGCCGGCGGCGAGTTCGGCGACCCGCCGGCCCCCCCGTCCGAACCGGTGAAGGACACCATGTCCAGGTCGGGGTGGCAGATGATCGCCTCGCCGGCCTCGCCGCGGCCGGACACCAGGTTGAAGACGCCCCGGCGGCAGCCCGCATTCGTCGATCACCTCAGCCAGGGCGAAGGCGGCCAGCGGTACGAGGTCACTGGGCTTGACGACCACCGTGCAGCCGACCGCGAGCGCGGCTGCCGCTTTGCTGGCGATCTCGGCCAGCGGGAAGTTCCACGGCGTGATCGCCCCGACCACGCCCACCGGCTCCCGCCAGACGATCGACTGCGCGAGTCGCTCTTGGAAGGGAAACTCGCGGGCCATCCGTGCGGTGATCGCGAAAGTCTCCGCTGGCATCGCGACCTGGGTGAGGGCGCACAGGTCGTGCGGCATGCCGAGGTCATGGGTGATCAGCTCGGTCAGCGCCGGCATCCGGGCGTACAAAGCCGCGCTGATTCGCTCCAGCGCGGCCAACCGTTCCTCGAGCGGGGTCGCCATCCAGTCTGGGAAAGCTGCGCTGGCGGCCCGTACGGCCCGGTCCGCGTCGGCCTTGCCGGCCATCGGGATCCGGCCAATCTGCAGCTCGGTGGTGGGGCTGTGCACGGCCACCGAGCTGCCGATGCCCGGCTCGACGGGCGGCACCCACTCGCCGCCAATGTAGAGGCGGTCGTAGTCGGTGCCTACCGCGGCCGTGCTGGTCATGCCCGGGCTACCGGAAGGTTCCGCAGCCCACGCAAGGTGGCGCTGGGGCGTACGACCGGTTCGCCATCCAGCCGCAACAACGCGTTGCGGCTGGTCAAGACCGACAGCACCACCCGCGCCTCCAGCCGACCGACCATCGAGCCCAGGCACGAGTGGCTGCCGCGGCCAAAGCCCAGATGCGGGTTCGGATCGCGGTCCAGGTGCAGCACGTCCGGGTCGGGGAAGGCAAGCGGGTCCCGGTCACCGGCGCCGATCATCGCGATGACGATCTGGCCGCGCTCGATCGGCGTGCCGCCGAGCGTGGTGTCCTGCGTACAGGCCCGGCTGAGGGCGTGGACGGGACCGCCGAAGCGGACCAGTTCCTCGACCGCCGGATCGATCGGGGCGCCGTGTGCAGCAGTGCCGCCATCGCCGCCGGCTGCCGGATCAGCGCGGCCACCGCGTTGCCGAGGAACCGGCTGGGCACCTCGAAGCCGGCGTGGAAGAACGCCCGGATCGAGTTCACCAGAACGGCCTTCTCCACCCCGCCTTCTTGCTGGTGCTCGGCCAGATATTCGATCGCACCGCCCGGTGGCGGGTCGTCCAGCCATGACTCGACCAGCGCATTGAAATGCTGCCGGGCGCGCAGGCCCGGCCCTTCCAGTTCGGCGTCGACGCCGCTGTCCATGCTGGCGTCCAGCTCACGGTTGAGCCGGTGGAAAGTCTCGTCTTCGGTCGGCGGGGTCACGCCCAGCACCGCGGTGATCGCGGCCATCGTGAACCAGTCGCTGAAGTCGGCGACGAAGTCGAAGGAACCACGATCCAGCAGCCCGCCGAGCCGCTCGGTGGCGATCCCGGACAGCGCCGCCGCCTCGATGGCCGGCAGGTCGAGCGTACGCATGGTGGCCACCCCAGGTGCCGCAGCGGAGTGTGGTCCGGCGGGTCCAGGGTCTGCAGGCTGAGCAGGGTCGGCGGAGTCGCAATGCCGATCCGCCGAAAGTCGGTGCCGAACCGGTCCGAGTCGCGGAGCACCTCCTGGCATTCGGCGTGCCCGGTCAGCACCCAGGAGTTCAGCTGGTCGTGCCAGTAGACGCGAGCGTGGTCACGCATCCGTACGTAGGCCGGGTAGGGGTCGGCGAGGACTGCTTCGGACAGCGGGTCGAACAGCGGATCACTCAGGACCCGCTCCTGCCGCGCCGGCCATTGCACCGCGGTGTCAGTCATGATCGCTTCCTTCTGATGAGAGGTCTGGGGCCGTGGCCCGGTGCTGTCACCGGGCCACGGCTATGCGTCGGATCAGTGCAGGTAGCGCATGGCTCCCACCTCCTCCGCTCGGCCGACGGGCGTTGCCCACTCGTCCGCGGGTAGCTCTCCGGATGACGAGCGGTCGGCGCGGCCGAACCTCCGGAGCGGCCCGGCCCCGCCTGCAAGCTCGGGCCCGGCCAAAACATAAGTTCGCGGGCGGGTCCGGCGGATCTGCTACGAGCGGACATTCGACCCGGTGCGTCTTGCCGGGCACCGGAAGGTGTACGGAATCCGGACGACCGACGCCCTCTGTGCGGCCTTTGCGAGGTTCACAACAAGCCGTGATCGCGCATCTTGCCGGCGTGTACGTCGATGCCTTCGGCGATCGCCCTGGGTGCGCCGCCGGCCCAGAGGGCCACTTGTACGTCCTGGACGACCAGCATCCCGTCCTGCAGCAGGTCCTCGAAGTCGTCCTCGGCGAGCAGCGCGGCCAGCCGGTCCAGTTGGCCGGTCAACATCAGCGTGTCCCGGTTCGGACCGGTCTTGGACACGTAGAGCTGGGAGTCCTCGATCCTTCCCTCCCCCCGCAGCTGCTCCACGTACCCGAGCGCCTGCTTGAGGACTCGCAACATGCCGGCCTCCCGGCCGGGGATGGCGGCGCCCCACGACACCACCACAGCACCAGTTTTTTATCGACGCCACTGGAATTCCTCTCGCGTCAGGCAGAACGCGGGCGGGCTCGCCCGTGCAGATGGGGGCGGATCAGCGGCGGCAGCTCGTCGATCCGCTCCGAGGTCAGGTCTGTCGTGTCGAAGCCGGCCCGGTCGAAGGCCGCGAGGGTGCGCCGGTTCGGCCGACACCCGCCGCCGAAGAAGGACCACGGCCCCGCCATCCGGTCCTGCCAGCGGCCCAACGACTCCCCGTCGCCGGCGCGTACGTGTTCCAGTACGAGCAGCTCACCGGTCGGCTTCAGGACGCGGCGGGCCTCGGCCAGCACCGCGACCGGGTCGCTGACCGTACACAGCACCAAGGTGCACAGGACCGTGTCAAAGGACGCGTCGTCGAACGGCAGGTGCTCACCGCTGGCGTTGACCAGCTGCACCGGCATCGACAAATCGGCGGCCCGGCGCGCACAGATCTTGCGCATCGAGGGGTCCGGCTCGACACCGACCACCTCCTTGACCGCGACCGGCAGATGCAGCAGGTCATAGCCGGGACCGAGGCCGATTGCGAGCAGCCGCCCGCTGGCCGGTTCCAGGATCTGCTGGCGCAGTTTCCCGTAGCCGGAGCGTTCGACGAACGCGGTCACGAAGTCGTACCAACGGGAGAAGATCGGGTGCCGGCTTCTGCTCATCGCGGTCTCCTTTACTGAGCCAGGGCGTGGTCGGCCGGTGCTTCTTCTGGGGTGAGTTCGGCCGACAGCGCGCCGTAACGCCTGCTCAGCCGTACGACCGGGTCATAGAGCGCGGGCGCCACCCGGCCGTCGGACCAGACCGACCGGTGGACGTGGATGTGCACCACCCGGCCGACCACCACGTGCCCGTTGCCGGCCGGCGCGTGCCACACCAGCACGCATTCCAGCTGCGCCTTCGCCTCCGCGACCCGGGGCGGCCGTACGCGTTGCGACGGCTCGGCGGTGACGCCGCAGAGGTCAAACTCGCTGCTGTCGTCCGGTGGCGATTCGGCCGTCTTGTCCAGCGCCCCCAGCTGGCCGCGGCCGGCGAGGTTAACCACGAATTCACCATTGTCTCTGACGTTTCGCAGAGTGTCTTTTGCGCCAATCGAAGAAAACATCACGTGCGGCGGATCGTCCGCGACCAGGTTGAAATACGAATAGGGAGCGAGGTTCAGCCGGCCGTCCGCGCCGATCGTGGACACCCAGGCGACCGGCCGCGGCACCACCAGCGAGCCGATCAGTGTGTACGTGTGCTGGCTGGCCCATTCCTCGGGGTCCAGCTCCAGATCCGCGCCGAGCTCCGGCGGCGGCTCGGGATGGGACGAAAACATCGCGCTCCTCCTAATCGGCGTAACTCAGCAGTGGGTCGCCGTAACGGACCAGCGGCCGGTAGCGAGCGGCCCGCTGGTGCCGCATCTGCCGCAGCGTCGCTACCGCGTTCTCGCTGCCGCGCTCCTGCTGGACGAGCGAGCGATCGGCGCGTACCAGCGCGTCAGCGACACAGACGTGCCGCTCGATGTCGAGCAGGTCCGCGTCGAGCAGTTCCTCCCGAGCGGTGGCGAGCGCGGGCGAGCGCGCGTGAAGCTCGTCGTACGGCTGGTCCAGGACGTCCAGCAGGGCACCCAGGCCACGCCGGTACGCGCGGTGTTCTGGCTGCATGCGGCCGGTCAGCTCGGTCGGCGCGGCCGGCGGTGACATGGTGGGGCGTACGACATCGCGGTAGTAGTCGCGGGACAACGCGGCCGAATGCGCCATCGCCGCGGTGAGCGCGCGGACGTACTCGGCGGCGACTCTTAACGACTCGGCCGCGGCTTGCCAACGCCGTTCGCCGAGTGCGCCAATGGCCAGCCGGATGTGGTCCGCGGCCCGTACGTTGAAGAGGAAGTAGAGATGGTGGGTGACGATCCACCGCTCCAGGCCGTCGCCGTCCGGACGATAGTCGACCAGCGGCCCGTTCTCGTGCTTTCCTTTTGCGCCGGCCGAAGTCAGCGCCAACCGCATCCCGGTTGCCTCGGCCGCGATGTCGTTTCCGTCCACTGTCGCGAATCCGAGGTCGACGAGTGCTCGGTAGACGATGGCGGTCGCGTGTACGGCCGCATCTCGTGCTGACACTTTTCCTCTTCGTACGCCGAAATACTCGTGGACGTGGAAGTCCGCGGGCATCCGCTCGCCGTTGTCCACTGGCCCGGCGCAGGTCTGCGCGACGAGCAGCCGGCGGCACTCGCGTACCGCGATCGGCAAGGCCGCGTCCAGGCCGATCCGCCGGTCCGGCTCGGCGGCCAGCCGGCTGAGCCGGTCGAGCGCCACGGCCACCGTCGCGGCACCCGAGATCGGTTCCAGCACCTCGGTCGTCGCCGGCAGAACCACCAACGGAACCCTCGGCGCCGCTCGTACGCTGCTGCCCACCGCCATCACCTCATGCCGCAGGCTATGTCCTCCCCGAGCCAAAAATGGGGCCCCTTGACCGGCAGCACCGGCCGGGTGCGGTTGCCGATCAACGGCAGAGCGCCGGCAGCCACGCGGCCGTCGCCTGGAGGTCGTCGACCGCTTGGTGGGCGCCGGTCACACCTGACCACCGTCCACTGTGGACGGTGAAGGTGTGGCCGGCGAAGATCAGCTCGAGGTCGTGGAAACCCAGCCAGTCGCCAGTCGCCGGATAGACGGCCTTGAAGACGCTTTCCTTGGCGCTGAACACCAGCCGCAGTCGCTGCGACGGGCTGTCTCCGGCGAGGCACCAGGCCTGCTCGGACGGGACGCACACGGTTTCCAGCATCGACTCCAGTGGCGGTCTTCGGCATTCGACGTCGATGCCGAGGCCCGCGTACGCCCGGCCACCTGCGACCGCGGCCGCGACGTACGCGTCCGAATGGGTGATGCTGCCGACCACGCCAGCCGGCCAGAGCGGCTCGCGGCGAGGACCCGACCCGATCACCGACAGGTCCATCCCGAGTGCCGCCAGCGCCCGGTGCGCACACCGGCGGCCGCCGCGAATTCCCGTTGTCGCCGCGAAACCGCGCCGCATACCAGGGCCCGCTCGTCGGTCGCGATCGGCACGTCCGCGCGCCGATCGCGCCTTCGACAACCACCACGCCGACGGGTACGACGCTGCCAACCAGCATCCGGTCAGGCGCGCCGGATGACGGTCAGGCCGTCTCGTACGGTCAACAGCGTGCAGCGCAGCCGCGGGTCAGCGGCAACCGCGGCGTTGAACGACCGCAAGGCGTGCGTGTCCGGGTCGGCACTGTCGGCGTTGAGGACATCGCCGTTCCACAGCGTGTTGTCCGCCAGCATCAAACCGTTGGGTGACAGTTTTTCCAGTACGGCCTCCAAATAGTCGGGGTATCCGGTTTTGTTCGCGTCTATGAATGCCAGGTCGAAAGGTCCGTCGAGGCTCCGTACGGTATCCAGCGCCGGGCCTTCCTCGACGGTGATCCGGTCCGCGAAGCCGTTCTCCGCGATGCGCTTTCGCGCGAAGGTCGCGTGTTCGGGATTCAGCTCGCAGGTGACGATCCGCCCGCCGGGCGGCAGCGCCGGCGCCATCGACAGCGCCGAATATCCGCTGAAAGTCCCGATTTCCAGCACCAGCCGGGGTCGCATCGCGAACACCAGCAGCTCCAGGAAACGGCCCTGCACCGGACCGGACATCATTTGCGGGTCCACCAGCGCCTCGTGTGCCTGCGCCGCCAACTCGACCAGGTGGGGCGCATCCGGGGTGGTGTGCGCGGCGACGTAATCCTCAATTCCCGGCAGGGTTACCGGCTTCATGACTCGCTCCTGGAGGTCGGGGACCCGAGCAGTCGGGCCGCTTCGTCGTCGGTCATCCGTTCCAACCGGCGGATCTGCTCCTGCTCGGCCAGTCCGGCCAGCGCCGCCACGGTGAATCTCTCGAACGCCCGCTCCGGGTCGAGCGTGACGCCCAGTGCCCGGTTGATCTCGACCAGATCTGGTTGCCGAACACCGAATCCCCGCCGAGCTCGAAGAAGTTGTTGTCGTTCGCGCCGACCGGCTCGATGCCCAGCGACTTCTGCCAGATGGCGGCGATCCGCCGGGCCACCCCATCGGCCGGCGGCTGGTACGGCGTGGTCAGCTCCGGCCGGGCGCCGGAACCCACTCCGATGCTTTTCAGCGACCGTACGCTTTCGTCGGCCACCTCGGTGAAAAACGCCGTTCCCAGCGAGGCCGGATAAAACTGCAGCAAATCGCGGATATCAAAGGGAAGCACCACTGCGTGAACCGCTGGGCCGGTCGCCAGCCGCTCGAATTCGTCCAAGCCCTGGCGCGGTGAGATCGAGCTGATCCCAGCGCCGCCGGCCATCCCCTCCCCCAGCTCTGAGGCCGCCCACGGCCCCCAGCCAATGCTGACCGCCGGGAGTCCCTCGCTCTGCCGGAAAGCCGCCAGCGAGTCGAGATACGCGTTCGCCGCCGCATAGTTCGCCTGGCCGGGTGAGCCCAGCACGCTGGCAGCACTGGAAAACGCGACCCAGAAGTCGAGCGGATCATCCCTGGTGAGCTGGTGGAGATGCCAACCGCCGGCCATTTTCGGCGCCAGCACTCGGCTTAACGAGTCACCGGTCAGTTCCAGCAGGGCACCATCTTCGAGCACGCCAGCCGCGTGCACCACACCTCTGATGGAACCTTTCACCCGCAGCTCAGCAAGAACTCCCGCGAGCGCCGGTTCGTCTGCCACATCGGCTTGTAGTGCGACAACCCTTTCGCCACCGGCCCGCAAGACTGGCGCTGCCGTGTCTTTCAGCGGACCGCGCGAGATGAGCGCGACCGTACCGGCGCCACGTTCGAGCAGCCGACCGGCCACTGCCAGACCGAGCGCGCCACTCCCGCCGGTGACGACGTACACACCGTCGCCGTCGAGGTTCAGCCGTCCCGATGCCCTCTCGGCGAGACCGAGCCTTCGGACATATCGCTGGCCGGCTCGGTACGCGACTTCGGTGTCAATGCTGGCAATCACCGCCGGGTCGCTGGTCCGTCCGGCGCCGCCGGTACGAGCTCACCCAGCAAATCGGCCGCCGCGTCCTTGGCGCAGGCCGCCGGGTCGAGATCCACGCAACGAATGGGAAGTGTCGGGTTCTCCATCGGGGATGTCTTGCACAGACCCCACATCGGCGCTGCCGTCGGAACTGTTGTCGGCATGCCGGCCACCGGGTGGCAACCGCGAGTGGCCACCACGATCGTCGGAGTGTTCGCATACGAGGCAACCTGGATCAGCTGAGCCATGCTATGGAGATCCACGTCGTCGTCGAGGCCAGCGAGATGGACTACTCCCGTGTACGTGCCGTTGTCGAATTCGCCGATCACCACGTCGGTGCCACGAGCGGTCAGTTGCTCGGCAAGGGCCGCGCCGACGCCACCTTGATCGGGCACGATCAGCCACCGGCCGGCACCCGCTGTGGTGCGGTCGGCGCGAGCCGCCGGTAACCATCGCAAGTCATAGCGCCAAAGTCCGTCATCCTGTGCGGCAGCTCGGCCGGTCCGCCGGACCCGCAGGCCGTTGATCTGTACGCACGGCTTGCCGTCCGCGTCAGCCAACACGATGTCCGCGGTCAGCTCGTCGCCATCCACCGCACGTACCCGGGCATGCGCCAGGATCGCGTCAGCCGCGTCCGCCCAGCGGGTCACGTCGGCCGCGGAAACTGGCACCGCAGGCCCGTGACCAGCGGATCCGGACCAGCCCGCCGGACTGACCGCGGCGATCAGCTGGATGGCGGCGTCCATCGCGCGCACGCCCGGAAGCTGCTCGGACCCGACCTGAATTTCCGCGAGCGCTTCACCGTCGCCGCCGTACACCGCTGCGAGGCCTCGAAAAGCCGGACCGTACTGCAAACCCTGCTCGGCCAGTGCGGCGTAGACAGCGCCGGCCGGCATCTCCTTCGGGCAACGCGCGCGTACGGCCGCGAGGTCCAGCAGCGGCGCGGGGCCGGCCGCGATCGCTCGTGCGGTAGCGAAACGCGCCCACGGTTGGTCGGTCTACGAGCGTCGATCGTCACCTCGTACGCGTCATCTCGCGGCTGAAGACTGGTCTGCACTCGCCACCGCGAGCGGTCCAACGTCAGCGGTTTGAGCAGCTGGACTTCTCGCAACGAGTCCCGGCCAACGTGGGCCGCCGCATCCAGCGCCAGCTCCAGATATCCCGCCGCTGGCAACAGAACCGTGCCGCCAACCAGGTGATCCGCCAGCACCGAATCGAAAGACAGCGCGGACTCCCAGACTTTCTGTTCGCCGGACGCAAGATCCACGGGTGCGCCGAGCAGGGGCAGACCGCTGGGGAGCGTACGCTCGGGTCGCTCGATCCAGTGTCTTTCGTGCTGCCACGGATAAGGCGGCAACGACACTGGTGGGCTGGCCGGTCCCAGCCGGTCCCAGCGGACAGTCGCTCCCAGCTCGTACGCGCCGGCCAGCAGCTGCCGGAAGCTGTCCGAGTCGTCGCGGTCGCGGTCGATCGCGTGCAGCACTTCGAAACCATTCGACGCGCGATCTGGCGGAGGGCTGATCGTAGGACCGGATGGCCACCCAGTTCGACAGTCGCGTCGATGCCGGACAGTCCCGCAACTGCGGCCGCGACCGCGTCGGAGAACCGTACGCGCTCCAGGATTCCCCGCGACCAGTACGAAACGGTCAGCTCACCAGCGGTTACCGGAGCGGCCGTGAGGGCGGACCAGAACGGTACAGCCGGCTCGGCCGACGGCTCCAACTCGACGTGTCCGAGCGCTTCGGCGGCACCCGCCATTCGCGGGCTGTGGAAGGCGTAGTCGACCTTGACCCAACGCGCCAGCACACCGTCGGCGGACAGCCGCGTACGCACCCGGCCGAGTGTCTTGGGATCACCGGACAGCACGCAGGTCCCCGGTGAGTTCACTGCTGCCACCGAGACGTCTGTCAGCTTTTCGGCCTCTTCAGCGGAAATTTCGACGGCCAACATGGCGCCGGCACCGCCAGGAGCGGCCATCGCGAGACCTCTGCGGGCCGCCAGCCGATACCCGCACCCAGCGGCAGGGCGCCACTGATCACCGCCGCTGAGATCTCTCCGACGCTGTGTCCGACGACGGCGGCCGGCATGACGCCGTATCCCCGCAAAAGCTCGGCCAGCGCGACCTGAACGGCCACCGTGACCGGCTGCGCCACCGAGGTGTCCGCGAGATCGCGTGGGTCGTCGCCACCCAGGACGGCCTCGATGGACCAGTCCATCTCCTCGTCGCAACGCCTGATAACAGAACGAAAAAAAAGCGGCTCGACAGCAAGCAGCCCGCGGGCCATTCCGGCATATTGCGAACCCTGACCGGAGCAGACGTAAAGCAGCCGCGGCTGGCCCGCGGTGGCCGCCGTCGTACGCGGCACCAGCGGCACCGCGGCCGCCAGTCGTTCGGCGGTCGGTGTCGGGACGGCCAGCCGGTACGGGCGATGGTGCGTACGACGACCCGCCGCCGTCCGTCCGCGAGATCGCGGTGACATCGCTGGATGTTTCCAACAAATCGACAAAGCGTTGCCTGAGGATCTGCAAGCCTTCGCGCGTACGCGCAGACAACGGCAGCACTGTCCGGCCAGCTTCGGTCTTCAAACCAACCGGCGGGCTGGCCAGCACGGCATGCGCATTCGTACCGCTGAAGCCAAAGCTGCTCACTCCAGCAAGCCGGGCCCCAGGAATTTCGACCGCGTTGGTCGCGACCCGCAGCCGGGCCGCGGCAAAGTCGATATGCGGATTTGGCTCCAGTACGTGCAAGCTCGCCGGCACCCGACCGTGGTGCAATGACAGGCAGACCTTGATCAGCCCGGCCATTCCAGCGGCGGCCTCCAGGTGCCCGATGTTCGTCTTCACCGACCCGATCAGGCATGGGTTCGTACGAGCGCCACCCACCACAGCGCCCAAAGCGGCGGCCTCGATCGGGTCGCCCAACAATGTGCCTGTTCCGTGGCATTCGACGTAATCGACGGTATCCGGAGCAACCCCGCCATCCGCGTACGCGGCGGCCAGCACGGCCCGCTGCGCGGCCGGGTTGGGCGCGGTCAGGCCGTTGCTGGCGCCATCGGAGTTGACCGCGCTTCCCCGTACGAGAGCATAAATCCGATCGCCATTCGCGACCGCCGCCGACAGCGGCCGAAGGACCACCACACCGCAGCCTTCACCACGACCGTAGCCATCAGCACGCGAGTCGAAAGCCTTGCATCGACCGTCTGGTGCCAACATTGCGGCCCGCTGCAGACTGAGGGTCAATTCCGGGTCAAGCAACGCGTTTACACCTGCCACCAGAGCCGTCCCGCAGTCGCCCGCGCGCAGCGCTCGTACGGCCAGATGCAGGGCCACCAGCGAGGACGAGCAGGCGGTGTCGACTCCCAAAACAGGGCCGTGTAGATCAAAAAGATAGGCGATCCGGCCGGCCGCCACCGACCGCGCGCCGCCGGTCGCGGTGTGCCGGTTGATGCCGGCCGGGGTCCGCGAGCTGCCGGTTCAGATACTCGGTTTCCGAGATTCCAGGAAAACTCCGGTATCCGAGCCGCGCAACCGCTCCGGCGGGCTGCCGGCGTCCTCCAACGCCTCCCAGCAGACCTCCAGCAGAAGACGCTGCTGCGGATCCATCCGGTCCGCTTCTGCCGCGGTGAAGCGGAAAAACTGGGCATCAAAGCCGGCCAGGTCCGCGAGCGTACCGGCCGGGGGCAGCCCTGGAGTGCCAGCGCAACGGTCCGGCGGCAGTGGCGACACCGCGTCGACACCGCCGTCCAGCAGCCGCCAGAACGCCTCCGCGTCCGGGGCGCCAGGCATCCGGCAGGCCAGCCCGACGACCGCGATTGGCTCCGATTCTGGGCGTGCCCTCGTACCCGCGACCGCTGGAATCGCGGTGGTCAAAGCGATCGCCAGCTGGGCGATGGTCGGATGGTGGTATCCCACTGTCGGGTCGATGCGCCGGCCGAGCCGCTGTTCCAGCTCACCGGCCAATGCGGTCAGCCGCGCCGAGTCCAGCCCGAGCGCGTTGAACGGTTGGTCGACCGGCACCTCGGAGGCCGCCGCGCCGGTCAACTCGGCGACGCGGTTTGTCAGCCACCGCACCAGATCCGCGGTGTCGCTCATGGCACCTCTCCCTCAGCTGACCACCGCGAACTGGCTCGGATCGCGGTCTTCGAAGAGCACGTCGAGTTGGCCGCTGGTCAGCAGCTGCCGACAGGCCTGCCGCCGCACCTTGCCACTGGTCGTCTTCGGGACTGCCCGCGCCGGCACCAAAAAACACCGCCGCGAGAGCCACTTGCTGATCGGCAAGCACCGCTTGTCGTACGACCGCGGCCACCTCAGCGAAATCGTCGCCAGCCGAAGTTTCGGCCACCAAGGCGATTCTCACGTCGTCCAGATGGAAGGCCGCGCAGCCACCTGGCCGGATCAGCCGATGAGCGGCCTGGGCCGCGTCCTCGACCTCGTGTGGTTGGACGTTCCGGCCGCGCACGATCAGCAAGTCCTTGATCCGCCCGGAAAGATACAGAAGTCCATTGTGGACAAAGCCGAGATCGCCGGTACGCAGGAACGGCGTCGGGTCGTCGCCGAGGCGGGCGCCGAGCGACGGATCGGCCGCACCGCCCCAATATCCGCGGACCACACTCGGACCTGCCACCCACACCTCACCGACGGTGTCCGGCGGGAGCGCCACCCGATCGGCCGGATCCACGATCTCCAGCCGTACGCCCGGCGGCACCCGCCCGCAGGTCGCGAGCCGGGTCACCGGTTCACCCGGCACCGGCTCGCGGACCTGGTCGTGCTCGATGCCGTCCCGGTCCACCGCGACCGATTTCGGATCGGTGTTCGTGCAGCCGCTGACGATCAGCGTGCCCTCGGCCAGCCCATAGCAGCCGATCACATTTTCCGGCCGGAGGCCAAAAGGCGCGAACCGCTCTCCGAAACGTTCCACGGTGGCCGGCCGGACCGGCTCGGCACCGTTGAAAGCGACCTGCCAGCAGGACAGATCCAACCCGGCGGCCTGTTCGTCGGCTTTACTTTACTGACCGCCAGGTCGTACGCGAAATTGGGCGCTCCACTGATAAACCCGTGGTGCGTGGAAACCGCGGACAGCCACCGCACCGGGCGTTGCAGGAAATGCAGCGGGCTCATCAGGTACGCCGTGCCGCCGCTGCTGGCGGCGAGCAGCAGGCCGGCGATCAGCCCCATGTCGTGATACAGCGGCAGCCAGCTCACCGAGGTGCTGCCGGGCGGCACCGCCAGCGCGTGTCCGAGAGCGTCCAGGTTCGCGGCCAGATTTCCGTGACCCACCACCGCGCCCCGCGGAATGCGAGTCGATCCGGACGTGTACTGCAAGAACGCGATGGTTTCCGGACGTACGCCCGGATCCCGCCAGCCGGCCGGGTCGCCGCCAGGGCGGTCCACACGAATGGCCGCCACGCCGGCCGGCAATTCCACCGGAAGGTCGCCGGACAACAGCAGTGCCTCCGCACCGGCGTCCCCGACGATCCGCAGCAGCCGCTCCATCCCAACATCAGGCCGTGGCGGCGCCGGTGCGGCTACCGGCACGGCGATCACGCCCGCATACAGGCAGCCGAAAAAAACGCTGCCGCGAAGTCCGGATGAGGCTCGGCCTGCAGGATCGCTCGAGAGCCGGCAGCCAGCCGCCCTTGGAGTTGGTCAGCGATCGTACGCGCCCGCACGTCGAGTTCGCCGTACGTGAGCGTGGCGGTCAGATTCTCACCGTCGCCCAGAAACCCGCACGCCACTCGTTCCGGGACCCGCTCGACCTGCTGACGGAAGCGGTTGAGATACGCGGAATCACCGACCATTGCTGCCACCACCGCCGACGTGCAGCCGCCAGAGCGCCGAAGCGTCCACCGAGCGGTTGATGCCCACCTGTTGGTCGGTGGCGCCGTCTTTTTTCCACTGCTGCGGATAGGAAGTGACCGGCGTCAGGTCAGGTTCGTCGATCGCCGGCCGGCGCGCCAACGCGGCCTCGATGTGCGGTGCCAGGTCACGCTCTTTCTGGGCCTGTCGCTCGACATGCCGTTCGTTGAACTCGCCGAGCACCTTCTTTCCCAACAGCCGCAACGAATCGCAAATATGCTCGTGCTGGTAGCCGGCGGCCTGCTGGAGCAGGATCACCTGGTCGACACCGGCTTCCTCCAGGCCCTTGAAGTGCTCGATCGCCTGCTCGGGCGTGCCGACCGCACCGACGCCGGCCATCGGCTCCGGCTCGATTTTCTGGAACTCCTCCCACAGGTTCGTACGCCCCGGGACATGTTCGCCGTGCCGGTAGTAATGTGCCAGCGCCCACTTGAAAAACTGCTGACCGAGCAGCCCACGATCGAGCGCGACCTGCTCGTCCTCGTTGATCATCACACCGGAGAGCATCGCGATGTTCGGGTTCACCGCCTGCCCGATCGGCCGACACTCGCGGGCGAAGGTCTCGTAATACTCGTTGACCCAGTATTTGGCTTCTCCCGCGTCCATGAAGGAAAAAGTCAGAGCACCCATGCCGAGGCGGGCAGCCAACTTGAGGGTGTCACGGTTCGTACAAGCCACCCAGAGCGGCGGATGTGGAGACTGCACTGGCTTGGGCACGATATTTCGCGACGGCATCGAAAAGTGCTTACCGGCATAACCCGGATACGGCTCTGTGCACATCATTTTGGCCGCTTCCCGTACGCACTCGGCCCACATGCTGCGCTTTTCGATGTAGTTGACGCCAAAACCCTCCAGCTCGATGCGGGAGGTGGACTCGCCGGTCCCCCACTCCACCCGGCCGCCACTGACCAGATCCAGCATCGCGATCCGCTCGGCCACTCGGGCCGGGTGGTTGTACGCCGGTGGCATCAGCGTGATGCCATGTCCGATCCGCATCTTGCTGGTGTGTTGGCTCAGCGCCGACAGGAACACCTCGGGTGCGGTGGAATGCGAGTACTCCTCCAGAAAGTGGTGCTCCTGCGCCCAGGCGTACGCGATCCCCCCGCCTCCTCACCGAGCTCGACCCATTCCAGCGCGTTCTGGACCAGTCGGTGCTCGTCGCCGTCGGCCCACGGTCGGGGCAACTGAAGCTCGAAGAACATGCCGAACTGCATCGGTGCCTCCTGCTCAGATCCGCGCCGCGCCGTCGCCGGCACGCAACAGATGGGTGGTGAGCATGTCGACCGTCTCCTCGGACATCTCCGCGACCAGCCGGCGGATCCGGCCGTCCTCGTCGGTCAGGTGCAGCGACCGGTCCACCTCGGCCTGGACAAGCGCGGCCAGGTGACTCACTGTCGGGTTCACGAAAAGGTCCTGGACGGACAGGTCGACGCCGAACCGGACGCTCAATGCCGCCACCAGTTGCGCGGCGGTGAGCGAATGCCCGCCCAGGTCGAAAAAAGTCGTCGTAGAGGCCGACCCGCCGCACCCCAAGCGAGTCGGCGGCGAACCCGGCGACCTCCTTCTCCAGGTCGCTGCCCGGTGCCACGTAAGGTGCCGAGCCGGAGCGGTCGCGACCGGGCTCGGGCAGCGCCTGCCGATCGAGTTTTCCGTTGGCGGTGACGGGAAGTTTCGGCAGGAACGTGAAGGCGGACGGCACCATGTAGTCCGGCAGCCGCAACCGTAACGCGTCCCGGAGCTGCCCCGTGATCTCGGCGGGCGTCGCGGAGGTGTCGGCGGCGAGAACGACGTGGCCCACCAGCCGACCGGGCGGCTGCACCGCGACGGCGGCCTCGGCGACCAGCTCGTGGCCCGCCAGCTCCGCCTCAATCTCCCCCAGCTCGATCCGGTAGCCGCGGAGTTTGACCTGGTCATCGGCCCTGCCGGCGAACTCCAGCGAGCCGTCCTGGCGGCGCCGAGCCCGGTCGCCGGTCCGATACAACCGGCCGCCGGCTGGCCCGTACGGGTCGGGGACGAACCGCTGCGCGGTCAGCTCTGGGCGGTCGTGGTAGCCGCGGGCGAGGTGCGCGCCGGCGATGCACAACTCGCCGTACACGCCGACTGGAACGGGTTCGAGGCTGTCGTCAAGGACGTGCAGCCGTACGCCATCCAGCGGCTCGCCCAGCAACACCGGGCCATCCGTGGTCAACGGCCCACACGACGACCAGACGGTCGATTCGGTCGGGCCGTACATGTTCCATGCCTCATAACGCTCGGCCAGCGAGCTGGCCAGCTCGTCGCCAATCGGCTCTCCACCGCAGAGCGCTCGTACGCGACTGCCGTCGACTCCGCCGGCGCCCTGCAGCAGCCGCCAAGTGGTCGCCACCGCCTGCACGACGGTGACCTGGTGCCGCTCGATGAGCGCGGCCAACCGGCGGCCGTCACACGGGCGTCGTCGGCGTCCACGACCACCACCCGCGCGCCGGCCGCGAGCGGCGGGAACAGCTCGGCCACCGACGCGTCGAAGGACAGGCTGGCGATCATCGTCATCGTGTCGTCCGGCCCGAGTCCAGGCCGGCGGCGCATCGCGTACGCGAGATTCGCCAGCGACCGGTGCTCGATCTGGACGCCCTTCGGACGACCGGTCGAGCCCGAAGTGTAGATGACGTAAGCCAAACTCCCACTGTCCACTGTGGACGGCAGCGCTGCCGGTACGTCGTCGCCGTCGATCCAGACCAGCGTTGCCGGCAGTCCGGCGAGCTTGGTGTCGGCAAGTTCCGGTGAGGTGATCACGATCGGGGCGGCCGAGTCCTCGGCGAGATATCCGAGTCTTTCGGCCGGATAGCCAGGATCCAGCGGCACGTACGCGCCGCCGCTGGCCAGCACTCCGAGCGCCGCTACGGCGAGATCAACACTGCGCTCCAGGCAGATGCCGACCCGAGTTTCGGGGCGTACGCCCAAGGAAACCAGCCTTCGCGCCAAGGCGGTCGCGGCTTTGGCCAGCTCGCCGAAAGTCAGTGTGCGGCCTTGCGAGTCGACCACCGCCGGCGCGTTCGGCCGCAGCAGGGCCTGCTCGGCGATTTGCTCATGTACGGGAACAAAGGACTCGCAGGCGGGCTCGCCACGCGACCACTGCTGGAGGCGCACCCGCTCGTCCGGCAGCAACATCGGCAACTCAGTAAGCCGACGGTCAGGCTCAACCACCGCGGTCTCGGCGAGCTGTACGAACCGGTCGACGAACGACTGAGCGGTGGTCCGGTCAAACAAGTCGGTGCTGAAAGCCAGCCGCCCCACAAACTCCGGCCGATCCCAGAGGTGCAGTTCCAGATCAGCTCGTACGCTTCGGGAGCCCAACTCGATGAGCTCGATGTCGAGACCGGCGAAGTCAGCTGGCGCGCTGGCCGGCTGCATCACCAGCGTGGTCTGGAAAATCGCACCTCGCGAAGTGTCTCGCGGCGGGTTGATCTCCTCGACGACTCGCTCGAACGGCACCTCCTGATGCCCGTACGCGGCGGAGCAGGTGCGATGGACCCGGCTGACGAGTTCACCGAAGGTCGGATCGCCGGCAACGTCGGTACGCAACGCCAGCATGTTGATGAAGTTGCCAATCAGCCCGTACGTTTGCGGGTGGCTGCGATGCGCCACCGCCGTGCCGACGGTCAGGGTTTGGCCGCCGAGCCGCGACAGCAGGGTCGTGTAAATCGCGAGCAGCACGGTAAAAGCTGTCGTGTCGTGTCGCGGGCGCGGGCGAGCGCGCGGATGGCGTCGGACGTACGAGCGCCGAGCTCGATCGGCAACCAGTCTCCGTCGAGCGACAGGATCGCCGGCCGTGGCCGATCCAGCGGCAATTCCAGCGGCGTCAGGTCGTGCAGCCGATCGGCCCAATAGCCCAGGTCAGACTGCCAGTCCTCGGCGCGTACGGCTTCGCGTTGCCAGCTGGCAAAATCCGCGAAGGTGACAGGCAGGGCCTCGAGTGGGGGCTCCTCATTTCGTACGCGTGCCTGATAGCAGGCGGACAGATCGCGCAGTGCGACACCGAGCGACCAACCATCGCCTACGAGGTGATGGACGACTAATCCGATGCAGTCGTGGTCAGGCCCGCGCAACAGCAGGAACCGAGCCGGCGGACCAGTCCGCAGCGCAAAGCGGAGATGGATCGCCTCGTCGTCCATCTTTTCGCGTACGGCAACATCAAAGTCGGCCGAGTCGCGAAGGTCAACGACAGCCAGCTCCGGCGGCGGCAACGCGTCCGTACGCTGAGCAGGACGGCCACTGATCGTCACGACCGCGGTCCGCAAGGTTTCGTGGCGCTGCACCAAATCGGCGACCGCGGTGGTCAGCGCGGCCGGGTCCAGTCGACCGCTGAGCCGGCCGCAGAAGAAAAGGTTGTAGGCAGCTGAGCCGGGCTGCAGTTGCTCCAGGATCCAGAGTCGTTGCTGCGCAAGGGAAAGGGGCGCCGGACCGCGGCTCGTACGGGCCGGGATGTCGCCGGGCGTCTCGGACTCGTCGGTCGCGGCTTCTCGCCACCGGGCCAGAAGTCTGGCCTTGGCCGGGGAAAGATCGGTCATCGCCGCACCTCCACGGGCACACTGTCCAGGACCGTCGCACGCAAGATGCGGGCGCGTCCACCGGACCACGGGCGGCCCGGGATTTTCGCAGGTCCCGGGTCAGCACCAGCTTCTTCAGCCAGCGATCGCGGCCGTCGTATTTGGCGCGGAACCCACTGCGGCCGTGCACAGCCCGATAGTTGTCAACAAAACACGCGGTGCCCGGGGGGGTGAGCGGCAGCGGCCGGATCGCCTCGCCGAGTTGCTCGACGATCGCGGTGAGCGCCGCGGCGGCCTCCGGATCACCGTCGACCGCGCGCATGAAAAACGGGTCGATGCGCAGGTAAGGCTGGTCGAGCGAGCCAAAAAGGACGGCGGTCGGCGGCGGATGGGTCCAGTCCGCCGGCAGCGGCTCGCCGGCGGCCGCGTCTTCGCGCTGGCGCTGGGTCAAATGCTCGTTGTCCGGCCCGATCACGAACCGCGGCTGCGCCAGCACCTCGCGATGACGCGCGTCCAGTCGTACGGCGTCCACCGGTGCGATCGTGGTCGGCACGAGATCGTCGTTGCGCAGCGCGAAAAAAGTCCGAGATAGTCGCACCGGTACGGGTGAAACGTCCTCGGTGTGTGCCAGGCGAGGGTGGTGAGGCTGCCGTGGCCGCTCTGCTCGTGTTCCTGGTTTTTGATCGGCAGCACGTTCTGCACCAGCCGTCCACTTTGCAGGGTGGCCCAGCCAAACGGGTCGCCGATGACGGCGGCCAGCAACAGGAACCAGATCTCCTCGCGGACCGTGCTAGCCGGGTCTCGTTGGGCGGCCCAGTGATCCGGGGTCGGGCCGATCCGGGTGTCGTCGACCGGCAGCCCAGCGACCGCCAGCACCGGCACATGCTCGGCGTCCCGGAACCGGGTCAAGGTGGCCACCAGGTCCGCGGGCAGCCGCCGGTACGCGAGCTGGCGGCAGCGGCCGGCCAGCAGCTGCGGGTCGTCGGCGGCCGGGTAGCGGTCGGTCAGCTCGTCCAGTAGTGGCTCGACCAGGGGCAGATCGGGGGCCAGCTCGTACACCCCGACCCCGGGTGGGAACTCGCTGTCCATAGCGGTGCTGTCACCTCTCCATTCGCTGGCGCAGGCTGAGCGGACGCAGGTCCGTCCACACCTCGCGGATGTGGTCCAGGCACTGCTCACGCGGCCCACTGGTGCCGGTCCGGCGCCAGCCGGCCGGCGGCTCCCGGTCGTCGCGCCAGATCGAGTACTGGTCCTCGTCGTTCACCACCACGGCCCAGCTGACCGCGCTTTCTTGGTCACTCATCTTGGTTGTCCTTTCGCTAACAGACCGGAAAGGAGTGCGTCCACGTCTCGCTCGGACAGTGCGCTCACCGGGTCGGGTCGGGCGGACCGGTCGATCTTGCCGGTGGCCGTACGCGGCAGCTCCGGACCGACCTCAAAACGACTCGGCACCATGTATGCGGGTAGCCGCTCCTTGACGTACTCGACCAGGTCTTCCGGCGGCCGACTGGCGTCACGTGGGACCACGTACGCGACCAGTTCGGTGTCGCCACCGCGGGGGCGACCGATGACGACCGCGGCCGTACCGACCTCCGGGTGGCCGTGCAGGATCGCCTCGATCTCCGCCGGCTCAACCCGGAAGCCGCGCACCTTGAGCTGGTTGTCGAGGCGGCCAGCGAAGGTGATTTCACCGTCCTCGCCGCGAAAGCCGAGGTCGCCGGTGAGATAGAGGCGGTCGCCCGGGGAGCCGTACGGGTCCGGCACGAACCGCTCGGCGGTCAGCGCGGGCCGGCCCAGATAGCCACGGGCGATTCCTTCGCCAGCAACGCAGATCTGTCCCACCGCGCCCAGCGGCACCGCCAGCAGGTGCTCGTCGAGCAGGTGCACTCGTACGTTCTGGATCGGCTTCCCGATCGGCACACTGGCGCCGGTCTCGTCGCCGCGACAGCTGTGCGCGGTGCTCCACACGGTGCCCTCGGTCGGACCGTAATCGTTGCACAGCAAGGCGTTTGGCAGGGTCCGGCGGTGCTCGGCGGCGACTTCCGGCGGCATCGCCTCGCCGCCGATCGCGGCATCTCGCAGGGTCGCCAACGGCTCCGGGCCGGCGGTCAACACCAGCGCGTAAAAGGACGCCATGCCGGTCACGTGGGTGACTCGCTCTTCGCGTATGAGCAGCGCGAACAGCCGCGGGTCACGAGCCTCGTCGTCGGACGGCAGGACAAGCCGTCCGCCGCGGCACAGGCTCCAGTAAATCGCCGCCGCCGACGCGTCGAATGACAGCGGCACGGGCGGTGCGTACGCGCCGGGTGAGAACCGGCCGTCGGCCCACCGCGCCGCTGTGGAGTGCACGATCTGGCGGTGCGCGGCACCAACACGCCTTTGGGCTCGCCGGTCGAGCCGGATGTGTAGATGACGTACGCGAGATTGTCCGGGAGTGCAAGGTTTTCCAGCCGTCGCTCGGGAAAATCGGCCGATACAGCGGTGCCGTCGACCGCTCCGGGCACTCGACTGGTGAGGTCGTGAGGCGCCACTACGAGATCCAGGCCGGCGGTCATCAGGCGCAGCCGTGGGGCTGGCTGGTCGGGATCCAGTGGGACGTACGCGCCACCGCCCTTCAGCACCGCGAGCATCGCCACCACGGTCTGGATCCGGCGGGCAGCAAGAATGCCGACCATCCGCTCCGGGCCGACACCGGCCGCCCGTAGGTAATGCGCCAACCGATTCGCCGACCGGTCCAGATCCCGGTAGCTCAGGTGCTCGCCGCCGGCGGTCACCGCGATCGCTTTCGGGGTCCGCTCGACCTGCTCCTCGATCAGCTGGTGCAGGCACTTGTCACGCGGGTACGGGGCGTCCGTCGCGTTCGCCTCGGCCAGCACGCGGCGCTCGTGCGCTGTCAGGACCGGCAACTCGGAGAGCCTGGTATCGGGGTCGGCCGCCACCACCTGCGCCAGCCGATCCAGCAGTCGGCTGCCACCCTGGAACGTGGTGCTGTCGGCCCAGAGCGTGACCTCGCCGTTTGTCGCTCGTACGGCCGGCTCGTCGATCGTCCATCGGAGCGAGCCGTGGGTGATGTGGGCAGCCTTTGGCGGGCCGGCCGCGAACCGTACGGCCAGGTGCGGGCCATCCGTCAAGTGCTGAACAGCCTCTGTGGGTACGGGGGCGTGCTTCTTGGCTTCCTGCCAGGCCGCTTGGGCTCGCTCGGCGATGACCGCAAGTGTGGGATCGCCGAGCAGGCACACGCGTACCGGTAGGTCGACCGGCTCGGGCCCCGGCTGCTGGTCCGTCGGCGGGATACCGATCGTGATGTCCCGGCTCCCGGTCAGGCGGGCGACGAGGGCGTACCAGCCGGCGAGCGCCACCTTCGGATCCACCGAGTGGGAAGCCCGACCTGGCCGCTGAGCTGTCTCAACGACCAGATCGGGGACTGTGGCGCCGCGAAGCCGCACTCCCCACCACGCCCCGCTGTCCGAGCTCGGCCGCGGTGTCGGCGGGGCGCCAGCGAGGCGTACGTCGGCGCGTACGCCGCTGTCGACCGCATACTGGCCGGCGATCTCCAAGACCAACGCGCGCAGTCCGGCCGTACCGAGCACCGACGGGTCCGCGGTGACCACACCAGGGTGTGTCGGTCGTCTGAGTGTCGGAGCAGTACAAAGCGCGGCACTTCGGTCGTACGGGCGAGGGCGGTCTCGGTGGCGGCAACGGTCTGTTCGGGCGGCCCATCGGTCAGGTCGACCGCTGCCCAGGTCTGTCCACTGTGGACATGATTGCGACGGCGGCGCAGGCAGCCACTCACCGACCGGCGGAGCAGGCCCGGCTCCAGCGGCCCGTCGATCCCAGCGGTGACCGCACTCACCGCCGGCCACCGCGCTGCGGTTCCGGGAGGAATCCCTTCTCCAGCAGGAAATTCATGCAGTTGTGCAGGAATTTCTCGTCAATGGGCGGACACGAGATGCCCTTGCCGGCAATCGCCTGGTGCAGATTCCGGCATTCGCTCGCCGGGTCCAACGCCAGATGCGCCGCGAACTCCATGGGCAGCCCGGCATCACCGCCGGTGTAAAGGAAAAGCACCGGCAGCAGCGGATAGATCGGATGCGACGGATCGACCCGCATCGCCCCCGATCGGTGGCCTCCTGGAACGGCACCACATCGAAGTCGTAGCCGAAGGACCGAATCCACTCGTACGTCTCGTTGGTAGGCAGGGCTTCGGTGTTCCAGATGTGGAAGATCCGGCCGATCGAATCCGGCCGCAGCGAGGCCGCGATCAGCGCCGCGCTGGCGAAGTCCACCGTCACCGAGTTCAGGATTTCGGTGTAGACCGGCAGGATCTTCAGGTCCAGGAAGCCGCGCAACGCGGTCAGGATGTAGTCGGTCTCGTGACAGGCGCCGGTCTCGGTGTGGCCCATCATGATAGAGGGCCGGAAAATCGTGGTCGGCAGGCCGCGTTCCCTCGCCGTCACCACCATCTTCTCCGCGATCCACTTGCTTTGCGGATAACTGAACGGAACCCGTGGCGGCAGCGGCGGCAGGTCGATCTCCAGGAACGGCCGCGGAATGTACGACCCAACCAGCACGTCGATCGTCGACACGTGGTGGACGAGCTTCGCGCGGGTCCGGCAGGCAGGCGAGTCGCAGCACCTCGACAGTGCCGTTGACATTCGGCGCTTTCAGGACCGTGTACGGATAGACGAAGTTGACCAGGGCGCCGTTGTGGTAGATCACGTCGAGAATGCGGCCCAGCCGGTCGAACTCGTCCTCACTTGTCCCCAGCAGCGGTTTCGCCAGGTCGCCGACCACCGCGTGAACTCGCTCGTCCCAGCGCTCGTCCCAGTCCACCTTGAACTTGGCAGCGGTCTCCCGGAGCCGCTCCTGCGCGGACACCGGGTCGTCGGCGCGTACGAGACAATGCACATGCGCGTGGGTCTGCAGAAGCAGTTGCTCCACCAGGAAAATCCCGAGGTAACCAGTGGCGCCGGTGACCAGCACCTGGTCCGGGTCGGCGATGTTCGCCATCGGCAGCCCGGCCGGGGTGATCTCCGGATCCAGCCGTGACTCGGCCACCAGCAGCTGCGGGTCACGTTTGGCCAGCAGGCCCTGGTAACCCTCCTTGCGATAGACCTCGATCGTGGTCGCCACCCCCGCGACGGTGGGTGTGGTGAACAGCGAATGCAGCGGCAGATCCACGCCGTACGCCTTGGAAAGCCGCGAGCCGACCCGCGCGATCAACAGCGAGTTTCCACCGTTGGCGAAGAAATCCTGATGCCGGCCGACCCGCTCGATGCCCAGCGCCTCGGCGAACGCCAGCGCCACCTCGCGCTCGATCTTGGTACGCGGCTCCTGGTAGCCGACGCCACGGTCCAAGTCCGGCGCGGGATCGGGCAATGCGGCTCGGTCGACCTTGCCGCGGTCGGTCATCGGCAAGGTGTCGAGCAGAACGTATTGCTGCGGCAGCATGTACGACGGCAACCGGTCGCGTACGAACGACTCCAGGCCAGCGCGATCGAGCGTGCGGCCGGTACGCGGCGCCAGATAGGCGATCAGTTGAGCGGCGTCGCCGTGCTGGCGTACGACGACCGCAGTCGCCGCGACCGCCGAATGCTCGCCGAGCACGTTCTCGATCTCGGCCAGCTCGACCCGAAAGCCCCGCACCTTGACCTGCGAGTCGGCCCGGCCGAGGAACTCCAGCTCCCCGTCCGGACGCCATCTGGCCAGGTCACCGGTGCGATACATGCGCCCGCCCGGCACATATGGGTCGGGTACGAACCGCTCGGCGGTCAGCTCGGGACGATTCAGGTAGCCGCGTACGACCTGCTCACCGGCGAGGCACAACTCCCCCGGCACGCCGATCGGCGCGAGCCCGAACGCCTCGTCCAGGACATGCACACGTACGCCCCGGACGGGTTTGCCGATCGGCACGGTCATGCCAGCATCGGCCGCCTCGCAGCGGTGGACCGTGCTCCAGACAGTGCCCTCGGTTGGCCCGTATTCGTTGAAAAGTGGGGTGTTTGGCGCAAGTTCATAGTGCCGCGCGACGAGTGCCGGCGGCAACGCCTCGCCGGCCAGGATGACGCAGCGCAGGTCCGCCACGCAGTCCGGCTGGGTCTCCAACAGCACGCCGTACTGCGAAGGAACGCCGTCGAAATGGGCGCCCTTTTCCTCGCGTAGCAAGGCGGCCAGCAACCGCGGGTCGCGTACTTCGTCCTCGCTCGGCAGCACCAACCGGCCGCCGTTGGTCAGCGTCCAGTAGAGGCCGGCGCCGGACGCGTCGAAGCTCAACGGCGCGAGCATCACGTACGCCCAGATGGGCTCCGGGAAGACGCCGGTGCGATTTTCGGTGGCGTTGATGATCGCGTGATGCGGGACCAGCACACCCTTCGGCCGACCGGACGAGCCGGACGTATAAATCGCGTAGGCGGTATTTTGGTTGTCCGTCAACGGTTCCGGGTTGGTGTCCGGCTCGTCGCCGGCGCCGATGGTCTCCTCGACCACGACTTTCCAGTCGCCCTCAGACAACTGGGCCGACCGGCCGGGCGTGATCACCACGGCCGCGACCGCCGCGTCCTCGCAGACATAACGCACTCGCTCGGCGGGGTATTCGGGGTCCAGCGGGACGTACCCGGCGCCGGACTTGAGCACTCCGAGCAGCGCGATCACCGATTCGGGCCGGCGGTCCGCGGTCACCGCGACCAGCCGCTCCGGGCCGACGCCAAGGCCGCGCAGCCGGTGCGCCAGGCGGTTCGCGCGGCGGTTCATCTCGGCGTACGTGACGCGTAGGCCGCCGCCGCGCAAGGCGATCGCGTCGGGCGTACGAGCGACCTGTTCCTCGATCAGTTCGTGCAGGCCGCGGTGGGTGTCGGTGGTGGTGGCGGTCTGTTCCCACGCGGTGATGCGCGCGCGCGCTCGGTCTCGCCGGCCAACGGCAGCGCGCCCAACCGAGTGCCGGCGTCACCGACAACGTGCCGGAGCAGCACCAGAAGATGATCGAGCATCCGCTCGGCGGTGGCGTCGTCGTACAGGTCGCCGGCGAACTCCAGCACCAGCGAGGCACCCTGTGGCGTCTCGCGCAGGCGCAACGTGAGGTCGAAGGGTGCGAGGCCGGTCGGGATGTCGGCGGGTTGCCAGCGACGCCACCGGAACGCTGTTCGCCTTCGACTTCCTCGGCGGCGAAACGTACCTGGAAAAGCGGGGAATGGGCCACGTCCTGGCGATGCGGGACGTCCTCGACCAACCGCTCGAACGGCACCGCGCCATGCGCTCGGGAATCGTTGACCGACGACGAGACTCCGGCGAGCAGGTCACCGAAAGGGGGGTCGCCGCGCAACACGCAGCGCACCGGCCAGGTCTGCTGGCAGGGACCGACCATCGACTCCCATTCGGCCCGCTGCCGGCCATCGGTCAGCCAGCCGATCGCGAAGTCGCGCTGGCCGGAGTAGCGCGCGAGCAGCGCTGCCCAGCCGGCCAGCACAATGTCCGGCACCGGCTGGCCGAGCGCGATGACCTGCGACTTCAGGCCCTCCCAGGTCGCCGCAGGTACCGGCATCGCGACCCGGGAACCACGCAGGCCCTGCGCCTTCACGGTCGGCCGAGAGCGGTCGGTGGGCAGCGTCAGCACCGGCACCTCGGCCCAGCCGGCCACGCCACCACTCCAGCTGCCGCGCACCCTCCTCGGAGGTGAGCCAGGTGCGCTGCCAGGTCGCGAAGTCCGCGAACACCGGCGCCGGCCTACTGTCCGGCACCCCGCCGTCCTGCGCGAGCGTCCCGTACGCGCGGCGGATCTCGTCCACCAGCAGCTGCCCGGACCGGTCGTCGGCGACCAACTGGTGGGCGACGAGCACCAGCACGTGCAGCCGTGGAGAGCAACGAACCAGGGTGAGCCGTACCAGCGGCGGCGAGGCCGCGTCGAACGGCCGCGCCGCTTCCTCGGCGACCACCTGCCGCAACTGTTCCAGCTGCCGGCCGGCCGCCACGTCACTCAGGTCCACTGTGGACAGTGGTACCCAGCCGGCGATCGAGGCGTGTACGCGTACCGGCCGGCCCTCGACTTCCACGAATCCGACCGAAAGATCGCTCCGCCGCCGGACGACCGCGGCGCAGGCCTGCTGCAACAGTGCGCTGTCGACGACCCCGGACAGCTCGGTCGTCGTCACCACATGGGTCGCGACCTCCGGCGCCATCTGCCGCAGCACCCAATATCGGCGCTGCGCAACGGAAAGCTGGTCAGCGTCCTTGGCCGCCTCAGCCTTGAGCAGCTGGGCGAGCAATTCCCGTTTGGCTTCGAGAGACATCTGATGGACAGCGTCGGGCTCATGCATCGGCGTCGGTCCTCCCGATCCACCACTCCCCGCCTGGGGAGAAGAATGGCTCCGATTTGGTGGGCGCTGATGACGCTAGGCGCCGCGACCGGCCGCGCGCGGGGTGTCAAAAAACGGACGACGCTACCCGCGTCTGCTTTCCGGCCTCCGGCAACGAGTTTACCGCTCCCGGGACTTTCCGCGTTCTATTCCACGAATGTCGTGAAACAACGCGCACAAAGCAGATCGTCCCCGTTTGCGCGGTGACTGCCCCGAAGGAGCTCTTTGGGGCGTTCAGCCTGGATCCGCCGATCCGCCTTTGTCGTTACGTTTGCAGTGCCGGCGGCCGCGCTTTTGTCAGCAACATGCTCTCGCCAATAACGGGCGGCGTGCTAGCTTTCGCGCCAAATATTTCATTTCTTATCATTCTAGGCGGACCACGTAGATGCGCCCTTCACGTACCCGACTTCTCATCAGCGCCGGATCGGATTGCCCCGTAAAGAACCGTGTCCACGGTCGCCCGCAGCAGATCGGCCGCGGTGCAGTCGAGTTCGCGCGGCAGCTGCGAGTTCAACAGCCGCTCGACCGCGCCGCGGATGATCTCACCCAACAGCTCGGGCCGCGCCGACAGGAGTCCCCGCCGGTGCCCGGCCTGGAACAAGTCGTCCAGCCGCTGGTAGACCACCGCGTCAATGCGCTGCTCCACATGCCGGCGCAGCGCGGCATCGCCGCGTCCGGTCGCCAGCTGCGCCGCGCCGATCCGCTCGAGCTCGCCGCCCGCGGCCATCAGGAACTGCCGCACCTGGTCACCGAACGGCTGGCCTTCGGAACTCCGCGGCCGCCGAGAGTAGCGCGCGTTCGACGGCTCCGAACTGCCGATCCAGGACGGCGGTCAGCAGGCTGTGCTTGTCTGGGAAGTGACGGTAAATCGTCTTCTTGCTCATCCCCAGCTCATGGGCGAGATCGTCCATGCTCACCCGGCCGGCCCCGGGTGCGAGGAACAGCCGGCCGGCCGCGTTCACGATCAGGTCGATGCGACCCTCGCCAGAAACTGCGGAAACTGTCTGGGTTTCCATAGTTTCCATAGTCGCGCGCCGGACCGCGGTCGTCAAGGTCGCCGCAAGCCCGGATCAGCTAGAAAGTGGTTTCGGCAAAACCGAAGGTGTCGGGGCGGAAGTCGCAGTGCCGCAGCCAGGCCGGGCGCACTCGTACGTACGCGATGTCGGGGTCCTTGGCGCGGTCCCGGCCGTCCGGATACTGCTCGAAGTAGAACGGCTGGCAGCGCTCCAGTTCCGCGCCGGTGATGATGTCGGCGGTGCCCTCCAACTGGACGGTGACCTCGTCCTCCCACCCGATCACCAACGCGACCTTCGGTTGCCGCCCTATGTTCGCGAACTTGCGGGAGCCTGCCGAGGTGTCGAAGACGATCTCGCCGCGGTCGGTCGCCGCCACCCCGACCAGCGCGGCCTGTGGCGTGCCGTCCGGGCCCTGGCTGGCGACCACCGCGAGACCCCGTTCGCGTACGAACGCGATCAACTCATTGCTGTCCATCCGACATTCCTCCCGGATCCGGTTGACACTGCATGCTGGCACGGACCGGCCAGAGCTGCGAGACGTCCAACCCCCCGAATCGGGATCCACCTCCAAGGCACTTCGCCCCTTGTTAGCCATACAGGTACTGGCCAGTGTTCAGACGTCAGCATGAATGTGCCCCCTGCGTTTACCGGCGATGCGCCTACAAACCGGCTGTTAGAGGCGAATACGGTCATTGAGTGCCGCGGTTCTCCCGCGCGGGGGGTGGGAAGACGGCGGCGCGGAGAGGGGCAGGGACGTGGCTGGGAATCTGACCAGGGTGCAGGCTCGGCGGCGCGCCACACTGATCGCGGTCGAGTCGTACGCGGTCGAGCTGGACCTGAGCGGCGACGACCAGACGTTCACCTCGACCACCGTCGCCCGTTTCGGCTGCACGGCACCGGGCAGCGCGGTTTTCATCGACCTGGCAGCGAGCGCGGTGCGCTCCATCGACCTGAATGGCCGGCCGGTCCCGCTGTCCGCCTGGTCCGGCGGCCATATTCGGCTCGGCGCGCTGGCGGCCCACAACACCCTCCGGGTGGTCGCCGACTGCGCGTACTCCCGCACCGCCGAGGGCATGCACCGCTTCACCGATCCTGCCGACGGCTCGGTGTACGTCTACACCCACTTCCAGCCGGCCGAGGCGCACCGGGTGTACGCGTGTTTCGACCAGCCAGACCTGAAGGCGACGTTCGAGCTGGGTGTCGTGGTGCCGGCCGACTGGCAGGTGGTCGCGAACACCCAGCCCGACTCGGTCGGCAAGGCCCGGCTGGCCAGCGGCACCGGCGCCACCCGCTGGCACTTTCCCGCCACGCCACCGCTGCCGACCTACGCCACCTCGGTCGCCGCCGGCCGGTTCCACTCGGTCAGCGGATCCTGGCAGCGGGTGCCGCTCAGCCTCTACTGCCGCCGGTCGCTGGCCGCGTACCTCGATGCCGACGAGCTGCTCGAGGTGACCTGGAACGGCTTCGACTTCTACCAGCGGCTTTTCGGGATGCCCTACCCGTTCGGCAAGTACGACCTGGTGTTCGTCCCGGAGTTCAACCACGCCGGCATGGAGAACGCGGCCTGTGTGACGCTGACCGAGAACATGCTCTTCCGGTCGCGGGTCACCGACGTGCGACACGAGCGGCGGGCGTCGTTGCTGCTGCACGAGCTGGCACACATGTGGTTCGGCAATATGGTCACGATGACCTGGTGGGACGACCTGTGGCTGAACGAGTCCTTCGCGACGTACGCCAGCACCCTCTGCCAGGCCGAGGCGACCCGGTGGCCAGGCGCCTGGACGACCTTCTCGCAGCTCTTCAAGACCTCCGCCTACCACCAGGACCAGCTGACCCGTACGCACCCCATCGTGGCCGACTTGCCGGACGTGGCGACCGCCGAAGTCAGCTTCGACGGCATCACTTACTACAAGGGCGCGTCGGTGTTGAAGCAGCTCGTGGCGTACGTCGGCCGAGAAGCGTTCACGGCCGGCCTGCAGCGGTACTTCCAGCGCCACCAGTGGTCCACCGCGACCCTCGCCGACCTGTTGGCGGCCGTCGAGGCGACCTCCGGCCGCGACCTTGGCTGCTGGTCGAAGGAATGGCTGCAGACCGCCGGCGTGAACACGCTGCGGCCGGACTACCGGCTCGCCGGCGACGGGACCATCGACGGTTTCGCGGTCACCCAGAGCGCACCCGAGGCCCATCCGCTGCTGCGTCCACACCGGATCGCCGTCGGCCTCTACGACCGCGAAGGCACCACCCTGACCCGCCGCAGCAGCGGCTGGAAGTCGACGTGGCCGGTGATCGTACGAGCATCCCGGCCCTGGACGGCTGCCGGCGGCCGGATCTCGTGCTGGTCAACGACGACGACCTCACGTACGCGAAGATCCGGTTCGACGACCGGTCGCTGGCCACCGTGCTGGCCGGCGCGGCGCACGCGGCGAACACCTTGCCTGCTGGCGTGTGCTGGACCGCGATGTGGGACATGTGTCGCGACGGTGAACTGCCGGCCCGCGACTACGTACGACTGGTCGCCGGCACGCTCGACGCGATCGACGACCCCGGCATGTTGGAGACGCTGCTGCTGCAGACGGTCGCGGTGGCCCGTGACTACGCCGCGCCGTCGTGGCGGCTCACCGGGCTGCGGCAGCTCGCGGACGCCTTGCACCGGATGTTGGTGCTCGCGCCGGCCGGCTCGGACCGCCAGCTGTTCTGCGTACAAATGCTGGCGGGGCTGGCCACCTCCGACGAGCATTTGACCCTCTTGCGGGAGCTGTTGGAGGGTGCCACGCGGCTACCGGGCCTGCGGGTCGACACCGAACTGCGCTGGCTGTTGCTGCGCCGGCTGATCAGCCGCGGTGCCAGCGACGAGTCGACTATCGGAGAGCACCTGCGCCGCGACCGTACGGCCGCGGGACTGCGGCACGCGGCCACCTGCCGGGCCGCGATCCCGACCGCGGCCGCCAAGGCGACCACCTGGCGGCTGCTGATGGCCGCCGACGGCCAGCAGCCGCCCACCAGCGCGGCGATGGTCGGCGCCTCGCTGACCGGATTCGCCGACCTCGACCAGGCCGACCTGCTCGAACCGTACGCACAACGCTATTTCGACGTGATCGTGGCGATCTGGCGCGACTGGCCGGCCGGTCTCGCCCGCCGGTTCGCCACCGCCGGCTACCCCACCCCGGTGATCAGCGAACAAACCGTCGCGATGACCGACGAATGCCTCAGCCGCGACCGCCCGCCACCGGCCCTCAGCACCATCCTGCTGGAGCGCGCGCGCGACGACCAACTGCGCGCGCTTCGGGCCCGTTCCCGCGACTCTCGCGCCTAGCGCTCGACGGCGCGTACGAGCCGGCTGGAGATCTCAGCGACGAGGTCCGGCGACGTGCCGAAGTTGAGTCGGGCGAAGCCGCGGCCGGAAGGGCCGAAGCCGAGCCCGGACGACAGGCGTACGCGTGCGTGTTCCAGAAAGAACTGGGCCGGTTCGCTCGGCAGCTGGAGCGCACGGCAGTCCAGCCAGGCGAGATAGCCGGCGTCCGGTGGCGAACAGTCGATGCCAGCGGATCCCAGCTCAGCCACCAAAAAGTCCCGGTTGCGCTGGAGTACCTCGAGCACCGCCGAGAGCCACCCATCACCCGACCGCCAGGCGGCCAGGGTGGCGAGTACGGCCGGAGTGCTGACGTCACCGAGCAGGTTCGGCGGCAGCCGCGCCAGCCCGGCGCGTACGGAGGCGGAACCGACATGGCCGACCGCGCAGCGCAGCCCCGCCAGATTGAACGCTTTGGTCGCCGAGGTCAGCGTGACCGTACGATCTGGCGCGAGCGACCCGAAAGGCACGAAACGGGCCGGCGGGAAGGTCAGGTCGGCGTGGATCTCATCGGCGATGACCAGCAGGTCGTACGTCTCGGCCACCTCAGCGACCGCCGCCAGCTCCTCGACCCGCATGCATCGGCCGCTGGGATTGTGCGGGTTGACCAGCACCAACGCGCGGACTCGCTGCCGCGCGACCGTCTCGGCCAACGACTCCCAGTCGGCCAAGGGCACGAGCCTGCGCCGCAGATCTTCGACACTCGCCAGCACCGGCGGGTAAGCGGGGGCGAGGACGGCAACCGCGTCGCCTTCGCTCGTACCCACCTGCAGAACAGCCTGAAGGCCCTGGATCAGATCGGTGAACTCCCGGACGTACGATTCGTCAACGGTCCAGTCGTGCCGTACCCGCATGCGCTCGGCGAAGGCCGAACGCAAGGGCGACGCGTCGTCCAGCAGCCACGGCGGATAGCCCAGATCGCCATCCTGGACGTACCGAATCAGCGCCTCACGCACCACTGCCGGCGCCGCGAAGTCCATGTCCGCCAGCCAGGCCGCGATCACATCCGGCTCGCAACTCGCCCACTTCACGCCCGTACGCGCACTGAGTTCCATCAGCCGCGCCTGCGCACGGCCGGCCCCAGCAACAACTGGCCGGCGCCGCCGCCGCGCGCGCACACCGCCGCGCAGGTCAGCCAGAGCACCGGGACACCCAGGCTGAGCAGCCACGACCCGCCGATCGGCGCGACCAGCCAGGCGACCGAGTACGCGAGCCCGAACATGCCGCTGTAGCGGCCACGCAGGTGTGGCGGCGCGAGCGCGGTGATCACCGCGAGCGCGGTGCCGGCCGACAGGATCTCCCCCATCGTCCAGACCGCGACCGCCAGCGCGTACTGCCAGGCCGTGTGCGCGACCGTGTTCAGCCCAAACCCGAGTCCCAGCACCACCGCGCTCGCGGCCAGGCCGTAGTGTGGTCCCAGCGAGCAACCCACGCACCGACCACCGGCTGGAGCGCGATGATCAGGACGCCGTTCAGCGCGATCACGATGCCGTACACACTGGCTGGCAGGCCGTTCAGCCGCATCGCCAGTGGGAAAGTCGTGAACGACTGCATATACACCAGCGCTTGCGCGAAAATCAGCCCAACAAAAGCCAGCGCCAACCAGTCTTTCGAGATCACCCGGAAAGCTCCGGCGACTCGTACGCCCGGTTCGGGCCGCTTTCGCGTCTCCGGCACGGCCCGCCACACCAGCACCCCGAAGAGCACCGAAGTGACCGCGTCGAGCCAAAAAAGCAGAGTGAACCCGGCCCGGGTAAGCAGCCCGCCGAGAATCATCGCGAGTGAGAATCCGAGGTTCACCGCCCAGAAACTCACGCCGTACGCGCGAGCCCGATCCTGCGGCGGCACCAGGTCGGCGATCATCGCCGTCGAAGCCGGCCGGTACATGTCTAGGGTCAGGCCGAAAAGGAAGGTCAGCACAGCACCACCAGCAGCACCGGCGATCCAGTGGATCCAAGCAACAGCAACACCACCGCGTTGGCGACGGTCGAGAAGACCACCGTCGGCCGCCGTCCGACCCGGTCGGCCATCGTCCCGCCGACCAGCTGAGCGCACACCATTCCGAGGCCGCATCCCGAAATCACCAGTCCGGTCGCGGTGACCGACAGGCCACGGACGCCGGTGAGGTAGTACGCCAGGAACGGCTGGACGACGAAACCGACGCGGTTGACGAGAATGCCGCCCCACAGCACCCAGCAGGCCCGCGGCAGGCCGCCGACCGTGCTTCGTACGAAGGCGACGAACCGCGTTTCGGTCGCCGTACCAGCCGCCCTGGTCATCACACCAGCTGCCGGTAATGCCCAAGGTCGAGCATCGGGTCCAGGTCGGCCGCGACGCTGAGGCATCGCTGCGCCGCGTCCGTGTCGCCGATTTCCCGGTAGCACTCAAAAGCCAGGAATGCGCCGGCCGCACCCGACCGACCCGGACCCGCCCCTGCTGGCCGCCTCGAAATGCCGGGCGGCCTCGGCGGGCTGTTCCGCGCGAGCGAAAAGCAGACCAACGAAGAACCGGCTTTCGTAGAAGTACGGCTCGATCTCATCCAACTCGGCGATCTGGGCGGCTACCCCGGCAGGGTCGTGCCCGACCTGGTTCTTGATCGTACTTTCCAGCAAAGTACGATGATTCTCCAGCCACAGGTGGTGAAGGATGGGATTGTCACCGGCCTCTTTTCGAAGCTCCGCATCGGCCTGATAGGACGCCCGCAGCGCATTCGCCGTCTCCGCCGCGTCCTTCTTGCGGAAATGGTAGAGGGCCACACAACGGTGGAACTTGCTCTCCGCCAACTGCGCCAGCCAACGCGGATGTTCTTTGAGATCATCGAGTCCCGCATAGCCGAAGTCGATCCACGGCTTCGCCGGCTCCCACGCCCGGTGAATGCGCAACTCCTGGGTGATCACTCGTACGGTGGCACCGGTACGCAGCACGGCCTCGGTCGCGTTTTTGGTGAAAAACTGGGAAAGCTCGTCGTTCCACGGGTCCTTCGGATACCGCTGGTGCAGGACGCCGGCACGGGCGTACCGCAGGTGCTGGACGATCGGATCGGTGTCATCCGGATCCGGATCGGGCGTCTCCAGCACCGGAAGGTGGGTGGTGAGCGCGCCCAGCAGAACGGTCATTTGCAGGCGCCGCAACGGATCCGGGCCGTACAACCAGTCGCGCCAGACGGCTCGCAGCTTCGAGATCGGCTCACCGGTCTCCGGTGCGTCGGGCGCCAGGTGGTTCGGCGCACGGCACTGGCCAAGGATGAAGGGCCGCAGGCCCGCCGACGTCAGCAATGAGGTCCACGGCCGCGCGAGAATGTCGTTCCGGTCCGCGGTCATCGTGTGGTTCCAGGTCATCCACGCCGTTTTCACGATGACATGGGTCGTGTCGTCGACTCCCATGGTGATCCACGGCAGCCATCTTTTGCGCAGATCCTGGACATCCAGGACCGCTGGCGCACCGAATGCCCCCCCGCCGGCTCGGCGCCGGTACGGAAGTTCCTGCCGATCGGCCTCCAGATGCTCGCTGGTAGGCATGTTTTCTCTCCTCGTCCGCGGAAAACGGTGCCGGCCACAGTGGAAGCCGCCGGCCGACGGCTCCCACCGCGAGCGGGTTACCTAGCTGCTGGCCCCCAACTCAAGGCGCAGCACCTGCCGGACCGGCGTACTTTCGGTCGACAGGAAGTAAAAAGGACCCGCCAGTGACTCACGTCGGGTAGGCGATGCACAGCAGGTATTCGAGCTCACGGGTCTCTTCCTTCATCCTTGCCACCTCCCCTCGCGTCCACGATCGCCGGGCCGCGGGCGCGGGCTCGGCGATATTTCCAGCCGGGTGAGCGACGCGCGTAGCAGGACGAACGTAAGGCGCGTTTCGGCATCACTGCTGGGTAGCCGGCCGACGACGACTGCCCAGAGTGACCTTTGCCGGAACCCGGAAAGGCAACACCTAGTACTTGACTGGTTGGTACGTCAGAAAGGCGAGGCTGTTACCTACGGTTCGAACGCTGGTCAACCGCAGCGGCTTCGAGTCGCTGGTTTCGCCGAAGAGCCGTTCGCCGGTGCCGAGCACGACCGGAAAGACCATCAGCCGCAGTTCGTCGACGAGGTCGTGCTCGAGCAGCGTACGTACGAGCGGGGTGCTGGCGTAGACGACGATCTCGCCGTCAACCTCTGTCTTCAGCTTTCGCACCTCGTCCACCACGTTGCCTCTAACGACCGTCGCGTTGCTCCACCGGGGATCTTGGATGGTGGCGGACACGACGTACTTGGGCAGGCTGTTCAGCCGATCCGCCCATTCGCCGCGGCGGGACAGCCACCGCGCGGCGAACCACGCGTCGCTTCGCCGTCCCAGGAGCAGGGCCGCCGCGCCGACGGCCTCGTCGAGTTCGACCTCGGCCCAGGCGTCACGGTCCCGCTCCGGCATCTGCCCGAACCAGCCGCCGCGGGCGAAGCCCTGGTCACCGGTCGGGTCCTCGACGACTCCGTCGAGGGACACGTTCTCGCTGACAACGATCTTTCCCATCGTGGATCTCCTTGGGTCGGCTACTGGTGATAGAGACACCGCGAAAGGCGGGAAAGGGCCGCCCCTTTCGCGTTCCCGCTGGTGTCCGTACAAGATGAGAGCCGACGGAAGGTGAACCGAAAGTGCCAGCTGGCGATGTGACGGCCCAGGCCCGCGAAAGTGCGGCGTTCCGGGAACTGACCGAGCCGTACCACCGGGAATTGCAGGTGCATTGCTACCGGATGCTCGGATCGTTCCAGGACGCCGAGGACGCCCTACAGGAAACACTGCTGGCCGCCTGGCAGGGCTTCGCCGGGTTCCAGGGGCGCGCCTCGTTGCGTACGTGGCTCTACCGGATCGCCACCAACCGGTGCCTGAACGCGCGCCGGACGGCCAGCCGGCGCCCCGCGAAGGCGTGGGACATACCGCAAGTGACCCGCCCGAGCCGACCCGGCTGGGCGAGGTCGTCTGGCTGGAGCCCTTTCCGGACGCTCTGCTGGAAGATGCGCCGCTTGGTCCTGAAGCGCGCTACGAGCTGACCGAGGCTGTCTCACTGGCGTTCGTGACCGCCCTGCAGCTCCTGCCGCCTCGCCAGCTCGCCGTGCTCATCCTGCGCGATGTCCTCGGATTCCCTGCCGTCGAGGTGGCCGGCATGCTCGACGCCAGCGTGGAGTCGGTCAAAAGCGCCCTGAAACGGGCCCGCGCCAGCTTGCGGCACCAACGGCCACCGGCCGCCGCCGACCTGGCCGCGGCGGACGCGATCGTGGCGAAGTTCGTACGCGCATGGGAGGCGGCCGACGTCGAGGCGCTGGTCAGCTTGCTGACCGACGACGTGACCATGTCGATGCCGCCCATTCCGTTCGAATACCAGGGCCGGGACGCGGTCGCCCGGTTCAGCGCGAGCATCTTCCAGGCCGGGCGCAGGTTCCACCTCGTGCCAACCCGCGCCAACGGCCAACCTGCCTTCGGCGCGTACTTGCGCGCCCCCGATGGCACCATGCACGGAACGGGCCTTTACGTGGTCACCCTCGCCGGCGACCGGATCAGCGCCCTCACCCGATTCGAGAACAGCGCGCTCCGGTGGTTTGGGCTGCCGCGATCGCTTCCCAGCTAGGAAGCCTCACGACTGGCGACTTCGCCGATGCGGCCGGATCGCGGCGGCTCTAGCTTTATGCGTGCCAGCGACGATCGCGCTAAGGAGGTCCGCTCCGATGACGCCGCCAGCCTTCGCCGGCGCGTGACATCGCGGTGGCATCCCTTTGACAACCGGGTCTGGAAACATCCGTCGTCCAGGAACCACCGAGAAAGACTTTTTTGCTGCCCTAAAAGGGGATTTCCGCGACGACGACGGATATCGCCGCCCCGATCGGAACCACGCCCACCGGGCTCGGCGCACCAACCACCACGAAAGGCACGCTGAATGGGTCGCCTTTCTCAGCGTAGACAAGGCAGGGCTTCGATGAGCCCGCCCGGTGATTGGCTGGCCACCACCGGCTGGCGTGCGGAGGAGCCGCGCAAGGGGTTTGCCCGCTGGACCGCGCGCTGGTTCGGGCGTACGACAGCGGTGCCCAGCTCGCGTTTTCAGGACCACAGCGAGCCGTTTCCCGGTCATTGGCGACGTTTCCCGGACCCGTGGTCACCGGCCGAGCCGACGGATCCACGGGTTCGCGACGCGCTCGCCGCGGCTCTCGACCAGCTGCCGGCGACCTGGCGCACGATAATCGTCGCCCACGACGGACTCGGTCTCGACGCTACCGCCATCAGCCGGCGATCCGGCCTGTCCCCGCGGCAACAGCGAGCAATCCTGAACAAAGCGCGTGCAGTCGTACGAGATCACCTCGCGCGGGCGCTCATCGGGCCCGGCGACCAATGACCATCGCGCCGCGTACGCTCGCACGCCGGCTGGTCCCACTGCAGGTCGCGGTGGGCCTGCAGGGCCTCGCCCTGTGGGTGCCGGTCGAGAAGCTCTTCATGACCCAGATTGGCTTCACGCCAAGCACAGTCGCGCTCATGGCGGCCGCATACGCGGTCGTCGTCCCCGTGCTCGAAGTGCCTTCGGGTATCCTGGCCGACCGCTGGAGCCGGAACCAGATCATGGTCTGCGCCACCGTCGCGCTGATCGCCAGCACCCTGCTGGGCGGCCTGAGCACCAACGTGCCGACGTATATCGCGGCGGCGATGATTCTCGGCATTTACTTCGCCCTCAGCTCGGGCACCCTGGACAGCGTCGTTTATGACGTGCTCATCGAGGAAACCGGCGACAGCGATCTGTACGCGACCTGGATCGGCCGGGTCCAGATGGTGCAAAGCGGCGCTTTCGTGGTGACCTCGCTCGCCGGCGGCCTGCTCGCCGGGCTGACCTCCGCCAGAGTCACGTATTTTGTTTCTCTCCCGTGCATCGCGCTCTCGATTGTCGCGTTCCTGCGGTTCGACGAGCCACACAGCTGCATCGCGCCGCGGAGCCGCTCGCGCTGCGCAGCCATATCGCGCTGACCTACCGGACCATGATCCGAGAGCCGGGCATCGGGCAGGTCGTGCTGCTGGCCGCCCTGGTCGGGCTACTTTCCCAGTCGGTGTTCGAATTCGGACCGCTATGGCTGGTGGCGCTGGCCGCGCCGGCCGTCCTGTTCGGCCCGTACTGGGCGGCCTTGGTCTCCACCCTGGGCGTGGGCGGCCTTCTCACCAGCAAGCTGAACCTCGGCCATCCCTTGTCGGTCGGCGTGCTCGCGGTTGCCGCACCGGCCGCCGCGATCGCACTCACCCTGACGCGGTCACTGGTCGCGGTGATCGCCACTCAGGCGGTGCTCGCCTTGCTGCTCGCCATCATCAGCATCCGCGCCGGAAAGTTGTTGCATGACGGGGTGCCCTCGGCGGTACGAGCCGGCGTCTCGTCCGGGGTTGGCACCCTGTCGTGGCTGTTGTTCCTGCCGTTCTCGCTGGTATTCGGCTGGTACGCGCGCACCCACGGTGTGCCGTCGGCCGGCTGGTTCCTGACCGGCGCCGCGGTGCTGATCGGACTGCTGCTGATTACGTCCGTACGGCGGCCATCCGTCGCCGAACAACCGGCGGATTGCGCCTGCGAGCAGTTCGTCGAGCTGGTCACCGACTTCCTCGACAGCGTGCTGCCACCCGATCTCAAGGAGAGCTTCCAGACCCACCTCGCCGACTGTGTCGGCTGCCAGGACTACCTCGGCCAGATTCGCGACACCATCCGCGCCCTCAAACAAGCCGATCTCCATCTCGCTCCCTGACGAAAGGCTTTCCTTATGTTGCTCGAAAACAAGACCGCGATCGTCTACGGCGCGGCCGGGCCCGTGGGTACCGCGGTGGCTTGCGCTTACGCCCGCGAAGGCGCCGAGGTCCACCTCGTCGGTCGCACCGGGGCGACCCTGGTGACGCTGGCACAGCAGATTCGCGAGGAGGGCGGCACGGCGTCGTACGTCGCCCCTCTCGACGTCCTCGACCGGGCCGCCGTCGAAGAACACGCGGCGGCCGTCGCCGACAGCGGCGGCATCGATATCTGCTTCAACGCCACCCCCAATGACGACGTTCAAGGCATCCCGCTGCTCGACCTCGCCTACCAGGATTTTCTGCGCCCTGTCAGCAAAGCCATCACCGCGCATTTCACCATCGGCACCGCGGTCGGCCGGCACATGACAAGACGCGGCAGCGGCGTCATCCTCGTGATGGCCGGCGGCCGTGAGGCCATCGCCAACCTCGGCGGTTCGCACGTCGCCTGGGCCGCACTGGCCGGGCTCTGCCGACAACTCGCCGCCGAGTTCGGACCCGCTGGCGTACGAGTCACCTGGCTGCTCTCACCCGGCTCCGACCAGTCGGGCGAACCGGACACCGCCGGGCTGCTGCCCCGCCATCAGCCCACTTACGCCGAAGTCGGCACCGTTGCCGCCTTCGTCGCGTCCGACTGGGCCCGCACCATCACCGCCAGCGAAATCAACCTCACCGGCGGAGCCGTTATCGACTGACCACTGTCTACTCGCGGCCGCCGAACTGCCAGTTGTGGACCTCGATGGCGGCATACCGGTCCTCGGACAGGACGGCGCGGGCGGTGTCCGGGTCCGGCGCCCGGAGCAACACCACGGTCCCGAGCCAGCCGGTGCCATCGTCGGACAGGAGCGGACCGTACGCGATCAGCTCGTCATTGTCCGGTGGCTCCAGATCGGCACCTTCGCCAGTCCCGAGACCAATAACCAGGTAGCGGTTGCCGCCCTCGCGGCCGCCAGCGAAGTCCCACATCGTCCGGCCAAGCTTGTTCCGCCACCGCCGGATGAGCACGTCCCGGTAGGCGCCGGCCTGATAATTGGGCTCGTCAAAGGCAAACGCGCGGGCGGTGGCCACATCCGGCAAATCCACAATGTGGATACTGCCGGTGGGTGTGTCCAGATCCTCGCCGAGAGTCGGCCCGCGAGCGATCATCCCCTTCGCGTAACCGTCCATGTAAGACCAGTGCGCTTCGATCAACTCTTCACGCAACGGCATCGAGCCCGGCCGATCGCGGTGATAAAAGACAAATTCCATAGCCCTATTATCCCCTCAGGAAGGCCAGCTCCGGAGGGCGGCATCGAGTACGTTCAGAATTCTGTCCCAGGAAACGTCCGCGCCGCGCGGATGGTGGTGGAATCCGCCGGATTTCTCCAGACTCACATAACCGTGGAATGCACTGCCCAGCAGCCGTACGGCGTCGGTTTCAGCGGGTTCGCCGAGGCGGTAGTCGCGCAGGACCGCCCGAGCGAAAGCCGAATGCCGACGAGCGGCGGGGCCGGCGGCCGTCTCCGGATCCAGCTCGATCTGCATCGCCGCGTACCTGCCAGGACAGGCCTTGGCATAGTCGCGGTACGCGTTCGCGAACGCGACCAACGCGTCCTTGCCGGCGCGGCCGGCGAGGGTGGCGGCGATCTTGTCGGCGAGCTCGTCGAGGGCGAGCGAGCGCCGCCAGCCGCTGCCGCAACTCCTGGAAGTTCCTGATGTGGGAGTAGAGGCTCGCGTCCTTAACGCCGAAGCCGCGGGCCAGCGCGGACACCGTCACGTTCTCGAAGCCGACCTCGTCGGCCAGCTCCGCGGCAGCCTGGGTGAGCCGCTCCGCGGTCAGGCCAGCTCGTGCCATGCGTCACCTTCCTAGAGGGCCTAATCATTTGCCTAGGGATCCTAGGCGAGTTAGTTTAGCTGACATGAGATCAGTGACCGAGAAGGAGATCCGCACCTCCTTCGTCAACTGCACCAAGGGCGAGGCGACTCGGCTCGCGGTGCCCCGCGATTTGGCCGAGCGGCCCTGGGACGACCTGGACTTTCTCGGCTGGCGAGATCCCGCCTCGACCGAGCGTGCCTACTTGGTGACCGAGTCCGGCGATGGCCTGGTCGGGGTGGCGTTGCGGGCCGCACGACCTACTGGCCAACGGCGGCAAAGCATGTGCTCCCTCTGCCTGACCTCGCATTCCGGCGGCGGGGTTTCGCTGATGACCGCCCGCAAAGCCGGCCGGAACGGGCAGCAGGGCAACTCCGTCGGGTCGTACGTGTGCAGCGACCTGGCCTGTTCGCTTTACCTGCGCGGCAAGAAGCCGGTCGGTCCCGGTGGCCGGCTGAACGAGTCGCTGTCGCTGGCCGAAAAGGTCGAGCGGACGATGTCGAACCTGACCGGATTCCTGGACCGGGTGACCGCATGATCACGACGCCGATCGAGGCCGGGATGCTGCGCGGTGCACTTGAGGTCGAGCGCACCGACGTTGGCCTGCTGCCGCATCGGCTGCCGACGGCGGCCCGGAGGCAGTTCCCGGATGGCTATCTCGCCCGGATGGAGGCCATGCCGTCCGGGGTTCGGCTGCCGTTTCGTACCGAGGCGACCGTCGTTGAGCTGGACGTACGCCCGACCAAGGCGATAGTCGAGGGCTTTCCGGCCGGACCGGACGGCGTTTACGACCTGCTCGTCGATGGTCGGCTGACCTCTCGTACGAGCGTGTCCGGCGGCAGTGTGCAGACCGTCGACATGACGACGTTCTCTCACGTCACCACGCCCGGACCCGCCGGCACCGCCCGGTTCGCGCCGTTGCCGGCGGGCATCAAAGACGTGGAGATCTGGCTTCCTCACAACGAGATCACCGAGGTCATCGCGCTGCGTACGAATGCGCCGGTGCTGGCCGCGGCTGATCGCGATCAGCGAGTGTGGCTCCATCACGGCAGCTCGATCAGCCACGGCTCGGGGGCCGACGGGCCGAGCGAGACCTGGCCGGCGTTGGCCGCCGCGAATGCCCACGTGGACCTGGTCAACCTCGGCTTCGGCGGCAACGCGATGCTCGATCCGTTCACCGCGCGGGCCCTGCGCGACACGGCCGCGGACCTGATCAGCGTCAAGATCGGCATCAATCTCACCAACGCGGACCTGATGCGCGTACGCGCCTTCGGCCCGGCTGTGCACGGATTTCTGGACACCGTCCGCGAGGGGCATCCCACCACGCCCCTGCTGGTTGTGTCGCCCCTCTTCTGCCCTATCCACGAGGACACACCGGGTCCTGGCGCGGCTGACATCAAGGACGGGCAGGTCCGTTTCCGGGCGACTGGCGACCCGTCGGACCCGAGCCGCCTGACGTTGAACATCATCCGCGCACAGCTTGACCGGGTCGCTGAGCAGCGCGAAGACGCGAACCTGCAGTTCCTGGACGGCCGCGAGCTGTACGGCGATGCGGATTATGCCGAGCTGCCCCTGCCTGACGAGCTTCACCCGAGCGTCGACGGCCATCGACGGATCGCTGAGCGTTTCACCAAACTGGCCTTCGACGGCCCTTTCGCGAGGGCCACTGGCTAGGATGCGCCGATGCGGGTTGTAGCGGTGATCGCGGTCGCCGCGATCGGCGGACTTTTCCTTTTCCGACCACTAAGCCGTCGACAACAGCAGGGCAACCCACAACGTGACAAAAATGACCGTGAGCCCGAAAATCGTCACGGGTCGAATTCTGCGCCCGTACGGGAAGAGGGCGACCCACCCGGCCAGTGCCGGAATGATCAGCAGATCCCACGGCCATCCCACCGCGAAAAACCCCGCAGCGGCGACTCCCGCGCTGAATCCGTCGGCGATCACCAGCCAGTATGGCACCCGGCGGCGCCTGTTTTTGTTCATCGGGCAGCAAAAAAATCGGCGATGATCCGAGAGGCGTCAAGCGACCCGGCGGCTGTCCACGGCAGGTTGGCCAGCGGCGCGCCGGGCCAGCTGTGCCCTCCACCGGGCACTACGATCGACCGCACCTGAGTTCCGGCGGAACAGGACCAGGTCATGTCCGTACCACCGGCGCGTACGACACCAGCTGGCGCGCACCCGTCGAGCCGCCGCCACTTTCCCACCACGTCAACGAAAGGAGCGAACCGGCCACCGCCCTTGATCGGCACCGCGGAGTCGGCCGTACCGTGGATGGCGAGCACTGACACCGAATGCGCGAGCGGACACTGGACGCCGTCGACATTTGCGTTCGCGTCGGCCATGTTTCCCTCCACGGCCGCGACCGCCGTGATCCGCGACGAAAGCTCACACGCCAGCCGGTAGGCCATCATCGCGCCACGGGAGCTGCCCATCACATACACCGCGTCAATTCCGTCAGTGGCACGAAAATGGTCGATGAGAGCGGAAATGAACGCCACGTCGTCGACCCCGGCACGGTGGCAGCACCCGAAAGGTTCCCAACCGCCGTCCACGCCGTCCGGATAGGCGACCACCCAGCCCAGCCGGTCGGCCTGCCGATCGAACCGGGTGAACGACTCCTCCAGAAATCCGTTCTCATGCGTGCCGTGCAGGTCCAGGACAAGGCTCGTACGCGCGGCGCGATGCGCTGGCTCGTACGTGCGATAGTCCCTGTCCCCCAGCGTCTCGACCCGTACGCGACCAGTCCATCCGGCGATCACCGAAGGGCCAGCGAAAACCGCGGCGGCACCGCCGTGAAGGCCACGAGAGCAACGGCAAAGGCGATGACGACGCGCGCCACCGTCCCCGTCAGTTTTGTCATGTGGCCACCTTCAACCCTGTACCTCAGTACAGAGTCAAGGGCTAGCCTGGATCCATGCGTACCAGCGAGGTCGCCCAGTTGGCCGGCGTGAACCTGCAGACCGTGCGGTTCTACGAGCGGCGCGGCCTGCTGCCGGTGCCGCGGCGACTGCCGTCCGGCTATCGCGACTACGGCCCGGAGGCGGTCGATCTGGTGCGCTTCGTGAAATGGGCCCAGGGCCTCGGCTTCAGCCTCGCCGAAATCGACCAGCTCCTCGACGTGGCACTCGCCGGCGACCTCGACAGCTGCCAGGCCGGTTGGACGTTCGTACGCGAGAAGGTCGCCGACCTCGAGCGCAGAATCCAGGACCTGCGGGCCATGCGCGAATCACTGCTGGGTCTGCTGGAGATTTACTCACAACCACGGGAAAGCTGGCAGTGGCCCAGCGCCGGTTCAGCTGGCCGAGCCGACGACCTGGTACGAGCCATCCGATCCCGGATGGCCCACCGTTAGTGTCGCCGTCCGCTACCTCCACCGTTGTTGATCATGGGAAAATCCCGCACTTTTCTGGAGAAAAGTGCGGGATTTTCCCATGATCAACAACGAAGACCGCGCGGCTGGACTATGTCTTCGGGGAAGAGCTCCAAGAGGTTCCTAGCTCGCGCACTGGGCCATGCTCAGGACACTTTCGTTCTGCTGGGAGTCGTTCTGGCCGTAAATGCGCCATCCCTCACCATCGGGATAGGCGTCGGTGATCCGGGCCGTGCCGCCACCTCCGCCGCCGAGCACCAACGTCCCCGGTGGGCAGGCAACGCGCGCGAATCCGTTCGTACCCGGCGCGATGACGGTGTAGTCCGTCTCTACGAATCGGCTGGTCACGCCGGTCCCACAGACCGCCTGCGCACCGATGCTTTGCGCGGTGGCATCGAAATTCTGGACGAAGAAACTCCATCCCATATAGATGTCGCCCGCTTTGTACGTGCCGATCAGGGTGTTTGTCGTGTCCGACCAGCCACCTCCGCTGAAGATCTGGTCCCCACTCAGGCACGATGCCGACAAGCTGGCGGAAGTGTTCGCGCCGACGAGAGCCTTCGCCGGCTCCTGGTGGTAGCTCGTCAGGCCGCCATAACACACCGCATAGAAAGTAATCGAAAGAGCCGCTGTGGCGCGGTTGGTGATTCTCACTTCCCAACCGGATCCGTTGACCATCGCGTACGTGTTGTGGACGGTGATGCCACCGACGTTCGTGTTCGACTCGCCGCCGCCGGTGGCCACCATGCCGGACGGGCAGTTTACCCACCCGTCGCCCCAGTCTCCGGGTTGCAGGGTGATCGGCCCGTAGGTGTAGACGGACTTCGTCCAGCTGTCGGGCGCGGCGGCCGTGAGCTTTGCCTTGGTGGCGGTCGAAATTGGACCTGCGGTCGGTGCGAGCGACACCTTCTTCCCCTTGCGTACGACACACCGCGCCACCGCCCGCGTTCGACTGCGAACGTACGGCCGTGGGCTGAGCTGGCGCGGCGAAAGCGCTCGAGGCGGGGGGAGCGAGCAGAAAGCGAGGGCCAGCAGCGTCACGCTGGCGAGGAAGGGTCTGCGCTTCATCGGACCTCCGGGATGTGGTGAGTGGCTGCCGATCGACAGCCTCCAAAGAGGTATCCGATCCCGGCCGTCCCACGCAGGGCCCGCAGGCCGTACGAACGAGCACCTTTGGCGGCCCGGAAAGGCGTCCGGAAGGTTAGCGAGCGAATTCCGACGTACCGAAACGTGCCAGGTAATGCCAAACGCGCTTTAATGCTTGCTCGTCGTGCCGACCGCTGCGCGCGGCCGCGCCAATGATCGCCGGATCGAGCTGGCCGTCCAGGGCCAGGCTCTCGCCGAGTTCGACGTACTCGGACCCGCGATAGTCCGGATGTCGGCGCATTTCGTCGACCGACAGCCGGAAACCGCCGTGCCACTCCATCGGGCATCCAAGGCCCGCGGCCAGCTTCTCCACCTCGGTGCCCCGATAACAGGGGTCCAGCACCATCGCCTCGACGTCATGGGTGAACCGCACTGGCCCGTGGACCTGCGCTTCGACATAGTCGTCGAGAAAGTCCTTCTGATCCGCGGCGGCCACCGCGACCACAGTGGACAGTCGGTCCACGACCCCGACATGAACCGGCTCGAAAAAGCTGTCGGGATAGCAGAAAGTCGTCCGCGGCAGAGTGTGGTCGGCCAGTCGAAGATGCGCCGAGCCAAACCGCGGCGAACCACCGATGGCCCGCCGGCGGAAGTTGAGGGCGCCGTATTTCGGCCGCTCGGAGGGCGGCTCGTTGTCGTACGCGGCACCAAAAAGTCGGCTCTCCCACCGCCACCGGTCACCGCCGGGATGCGCGGTCAGGCCGCCATTGCTGGTGCCGGTCTCGAACTGCGAACGATAGCTGCCGTCCCTGGCCATCGCCGCGAGGATCGGTAACCCCGCTCACCAGTCGGTCCGGATGGAAATTCAGCGTGACACGAAACTCCGAGCCTGCCGGCTCCCCCTCGGCACGCTCGACCACATGAGCGACGGCAAGCCGCTGCGCGGAGTCTCCGACCATGTCTCTACGATACCCAGCCCTATCCGTGGAAGCCGCTCCGGATGGCCGGCCAGCCGGGATTGTTTTCCGGCTGGTTCCTGGATTCGTACCTGTCCAATCAGGAAGAGCGGACGACAGAATCCACCCCATAGCCAACTGGAAAGGAACCTGGTGACTGCCCGACAACTCACTCGCGGAATCCTGATCGCAGCCACGACAGCCGTGCTGGGAAATAGGAGCCAGCCATGACCGCGCCCGCCGGCGCCGCGCCGCTGCCACGCCCCGCCACGCAGGGCAACGGTGGCGCGGTCAGACTGCACACCAACGTGACATCATTTGGACCAGCCCGACCGGCTCCGCAGGGCTCGTCGACAAAAAGAGAATCCAGCGCCGAGACCGGAAAAACCGTCGTACGCCCGAACTACGAGAAGAGCACAATATTGTACGGCCCTCTCAACATTGGGCCGTACGAGGCTTATCAAGCGTGGGTCGACTGCCCGGCCGGAATGGTGGCCACTGGCGGCGGCGAGTCGAACACCAGCGCCGGCGGCATTTTCCCGCACGACAGCTACGCCTTGGACAACGGCGCGGGATGGCAGGTGACCGTCAGCAATAACTCTTCGGTCAGTGCCACGTACACAGTGAACGCGGTCTGCGTCAACGGACTCAACTCGTATCGGCAGGTCCGGGGCAAAGACCTGCTTCCGGCCAACGGCGCCGGTGGAGTGGCGGCCACCTGCGCGCCCAATGAATTGGTGCTCGGTGGCGGCGGCTTTTCCGACACCATCAACAACCATGCGGTCACCTATCCGTACCCGTCCGCGAACTCGTGGTGGTACGGCATGCACAATCTGGACGGTGTGCAGCGCACGATCACGACACAGGCGATGTGCGGTGGCTATAACGGTAGCTATCAGGTCCTGAATGGATCCTATTCCGACGTCGCACCTGGTCACGTCGCGACAGCGGTGGTTTACTGCCCCGTTGGGACATCAGTGACCAGCGGTGGCGGCGGCGGCGGCGATGGCACCTTTATCACCGATTCGTACCCCGACCCCAGCGAGGGCTGGCGAGTTTATGCCTACAACTCGACCACAAGTCCGGGCGTGGTGAGCGCCGATGTGGTCTGCGTAGGCTGAAACCGGGCATCACCGTCACCGTCGAGCGCTGACCCGGACCTGCGCACCACCTGCCGGCATCATGGTCATGCCGTGCACCCTGGTCGCCTCCGGCGCGGGGCGGTCGGCGGTGATGTCGTACCGGGCCAGCACCTCCCGCAACACCAGGGAGGCTTCCAACTGGGCGAAACCGACACCAAGGCAGCGGCGTACGCCACCACCGAAGGGAATCCACGTGTTGGTCGCTGGCTGGCCGTCCAGGAAACGCGCTGGCCGGAACTCGGCGGGTTCGGGGTAGTTTTCCTCAGCTGCCTGAACAAGACCGATCCCAGGCGCGACGACCGTGCCGGCCGGCAGCAGGTAGTCACCCACCTGCGCCGGCTGGGCCAGCCGGCGGCCGATCACGTAAATCACCGGGTGCAGCCGAGTGGCCTCCTTGACCAGCGCGATCAAATAGTCCTCGTCGTTGTCGTCGGCGGCCCGCTGCGCGGCGCGCAACACCTGCGGCCGGCGGGCCAGTTCGTGCAGCGTCCAGCCGAGCGCGGTCGCGGTGGTTTCGTGGCCAGCCAACAGAAGGTTGAAGAGCTGGTCACGCAACTCGGCGCTGGACAGCTCGCCGTCCGCCGGCTGCAGCAACCGCGACAACACGTCGGTGCCGTCGACCGCGCCAGCCCGCCGCCGGTCGGCGATTTCTCCGTCCAGCCAGGCATTGAGCTCAGCACGCCGGGCCTGGAACCGTCGGTACCGGCGGAATGCCCGCAGCGGCGGGAAAAACCCACCCAGCACGGCAGCGTGCTGGCCGTTGACCACATCGGTGACCAGCGGCCGCAACACAGCCAGCCGCTCTTCTTCACTGACGCCGAAAACCACCCGCAGAATGACTTCCAGCGTCAGCGCGTGCATGCGGTCATGCGCTCGTACCAGCTGCCCGGTCGGCCAGCTCTCGGCGTCGGCGATCGCCACCTGGCCGATCAAGTCCTGGTAGCCGCGCAGCGCCGCCGCGGTGAACGCCGGCATCACCAATCGCCGCAGGCGCTGGTGCGCGTCGCCGTCGGACAGTACGATCGCGTGTTCCCCCAACACTGGCGCCAGTACGTCGTTTGCCTCGCCAGCGTGGAAAACCGTGGCCGAACCGGCGAACACCGTACGAATGTCCGCCGGCCGGGTAATCACCACCAATTTTCGGCCAGCGGCCAGGCTAACGGTGAAGGTATGCCCGAAACGGCGTTGCCAGCGCGGAAAATACTCGTGCCGGGCCGAGCCAAACAGCAGTGTCTGGATACCGGCCGGCAGCCGCGGTCCGGGAGGCAGGGTCGTACGCACAGCGGTCGATGCGGTCACAGTCGGCCAGCCTAGCGGGGCTCAGCCGCCCCGGACCGTCCCTGGAAAAGTCGTGACATCCACCAACACGATCCGATGACGATTGTTAATATGCGCGTTCATGCAGCCGTACGGGCGTTTCCGTCGCGGCACCACAATGGGCGGGTAGGGTCTGCTGCGGCCTGGGACTGTAGCGCAGAGGTCGTCGCGCCTCGTCGTCACCGAGGAGGACGCCGGTTCGACTCCGGCCGGTCCCGCGTGATCGATGACTCCGACCTCGAGCTCACCCTGGATGTGCTGGCCAGAGTGCGCGAACTACCGGTCGACGACCCTGCGCGCGTACGAGTGCAACGGGCCGTCGACGGGCTCCTGAAGGACGCACAGCGCACCCGTCGCGCCGAGCGCCGGCGGGCCAGCGCGACCGCTGGGCGGTCGGTGGTGGCCTCGACCGGGTTGGGAGCCACCGACCGGATCGAGGACCTGGCTGGGCATGCTGAACCCGCGCACCCAAAACGACCCAGGGCACTTGACCGGGATCGCCGCTGTTACGTTTGCAAGTCGCCGTACCGACAAGTCCACGCCTTCTATCACTGGCTGTGCGCGGCCTGCGCCACCGACAACCACGCCCGGCGGACCGCCGGCACCGACCTGACCGGGCGGCGCGCGCTGGTCACCGGTGGCCGGGTGAAAATCGGGTTCCACGTCGCGAGGATGCTGCTCCGCGACGGTGCCGAGGTGACCGTCACCACTCGTTTTCCGGCCGACGCGGCGGCCCGGTTCGCCGCTGACCCGGAGACCGCGAAGCACCTCGGCAGGCTCACCGTCACCGAGATCGACCTGCGGTCCCCCCCAGCAGGTCCTCGATCTCACCCAACGACTGCTGGACGACGGGCGCTCGCTGGACATCCTGGTCAACAACGCCGCCCAGACAGTCCGCCGGCCACAGTGGTCGTACGCGCCGCTGGTCGCGGGTGAGCGCGCCGAAAAGGAGATCACCGCTGGTCAGGCACCGGGCCAGCTGCCCGTACGAGCCGTTGACGCGAGCGGATTCCTGCCGGATCCAGCGACCGCGAACTCGTGGACCGCTCGGGTGGGTGCGGTAGACCCGGTCGAGGTGCTGGAAGTTCAACTGGTGAATGCCGCTGCTGTCGACCGGTTGCTGCCGCTGC
>NZ_WOTO01000024.1 GCF_010993775.1 Fodinicola feengrottensis
GAGCACACCAGCCCGGTTCGACTGGCAGGCGGTGGTGGACGCCCAGCCGGACGTTGTTTTGTTGCTGCCATGCGGGTTTCCGCCGGAGCGTACGCTTGCCGAGTTGTCGCTCCTCACCGACCGGCCCGGCTGGTTGGACCTGCCCGCCGTCCGGAACGGCCGAGTGTGGGTGCTGGACGGACCCGCCTACTTCAACCGGCCCGGACCTCGCGTCGTGCGCGGGGCCGAGGTGCTGGCGCACGTCCTGCACGGGATCGCGCTCGACCCACCGGTCACTGATTCCGAGGCGCTGCGGATCAGGATGTGAGTTGGCGAGCCGCCAGCTCCGCGTACCGGCCGCCGAGTGCCTGCAACTCGGTGTGGGTGCCGCGTTCGACGATCTCGCCGGCTTCCAACACCAGGATCTGCTCCGCGGTTTCCACTGTGGACAGTCGGTGTGCGATGGCGATCGTCGTACGGCCGCGGGAAAGCTCGTCCAGTGCTTGCTGGACGGCTCGCTCGTCTTGTTGTCCAGGGCGCTGGTCGCCTCGTCGAGAATGAGCACGGGTGGGTTGCGCAGCAGGACCCTGGCGATCGCGATGCGCTGTCTTTCCCCGCCGGAGAACCGATAACCGCGCTCGCCGACGATCGTTTCGTACCCATCGGGCAGCGACGCGATCAGGTCGTGAATGTGCGCGGCCTGAGTCGCCCGCTCGATGTCCTCATCGGTCGCATCCGGTTGGGCGAATCGCAGATTCTCCCTGATGGAAGTGTGCAGAAGCATGGTCTCCTGGGCGACCAGGCCGACCGAGTCGGCGAGCGAGTCCAGTGTGACATCCTTGATGTCGACGCCATCGATGCGTACGGATCCTTCCGCTGGCTCATAAAGTCTGGCCACCAGATAGGCGAGAGTCGTCTTGCCCGAGCCGGTGGCACCGACGATCGCGGTGGTGGTGCCGGCGGGGATCCTCGCCGACACGTTTTTCAGTGTCCAGGCGGCATCGGGCTCGTACCGGAACGAGATGTCCCGCAGCTCCACATCGCCGCTGGCCACCGCCAGTTTGGTGGCGCTTGGCCGGTCGGCGATCTCGATCGGCAAATCCAGAACTTCGAAGACCCGGCCGAAAAGCGCCAGCGAGGTGGAGACATTCGCGCCAACGGCCTGCAAAGTGCTCGCCGGCGACACGAACCTGTTGGTCATGCTGGTGAAAGCGACCACCGTGCCGAGCGAAATGGTGGTCGCCGCGCCGTGCGCGAACTCCACGCCGGCGAGCCAGTAAACCAGCGCCGGGATGATGGTCAGGCTCATGCCGCGGGTCGCGCCGCGCCACCGGCCGGCCATGGTGGCCTGCACCTCCAGGTCGGAGATCTGCCGGGACTCGGCCGCGAACCGGTCCGCCAGCGCCTGCCGCTGGCCCATCGTTTTGGCCAGCAGCACCCCGGAAACCGAGATGGACTCGGAGATCAGCGTGGTCATCGCGGCGAACCGGTGCGCCCGGCCGCGGATCAGCTTGCGCCGCTCCCGGCCCACCCGCAGCGTGATGAGCAAAAAAAGCGGCACCACCAGCAGGGCGAGCAGCGCCAATCGCCAATCCAGCACGAAAAGGGCGACCGCGACCGCGATCGCGGTGGTGCCGCTCTGCACCGCGGAGGTGGCCGTCGTGGTGATGACGTTGTTGATGCCGCCGATGTCGTTGGCGATCCGGGACTGGATCTCGCCGGTCCGGGTACGCGTGAAGAAGGCCAGCGAAAGGCGCTGGAGGTGCTCGTAAACCGAGACGCGTACGTCGTGCATGACTTTCTGCCCGACGGTGTTGGAGAGCCGGGTGGTGGCCACGCCGAGCGCGCCGCTGGTCACCGACGCCACGATCATGCCGCCGGCGAACAGGCTGACCAGGGCGAGGTCGCGGGCCGGCAGCGCCCGGTCCAGGATCTCCCGGAGCAGGAACGGCGACGCGATGCCGGCCAGCGCCTGCAGCACCACCACCAGCACCAACAGGACCATCTGGGGCACACATATGGCCGGAAGAGCAACAGGATCCGCCGCAGCGGGACCTGTGTGGTCCTTCTCGTCGTCCTTCTGCTCGGCGCGCAGGACCGCCGTCGTCATGACGCCTGCCGCAGCGACATGGCCGCCGTGCTGTCCGCGAGCCGCTCCAGCAGCGGCGCCGCGATCCGCAGCAGGGCGATCTCGGTCTCGTTGAGCTCCGCACTCATTGTCATCGCCAGCCACGCCTCTCGTTGCGCGATATCCCGCCTCAGCACCGCAGCTCCAGCTTCGGTGAGGCGTACGACAGTTCTGCGCCGGTCGTGCTCGCTCGTCTCCCGGTTGATCAAGCCGTCCTCCTCCAACGCGGCGAGGATCCGGGTCAGCGCCTGCGGCTGCAGTCGCTCGGCGGCGGCCAGCTCGCCCACAGTCAGCGGCCCGCGAACAGCCAGTTGGCCCATCGCGCTGATCTTCGACGGGCTGACCGAGCGGTCCGGTCGCTCCCGCCGCAACCGCTTGGCCAACTTGCCAGTGGCCCGCCGGACCGCCGTCACCGTTTCCGCATCCATAAGTAGCAGCTTACAAACTCCCGCAACTCATTTGGCCGCATCGACGCGATGCGTGCATCCAGCGCACGCATCGCGTCGATGCGGCCAAGAAAGTAGTAAGTAGGTGGTAAGTAAATGCGCGTACGCGTGCGTGAGGCAGGATTGAGGGGTGGCTAACCTCGTCAACCTGGAGCGCGTCGGCAAGACCTACGGCACCACGGTGCCCCTCGACGGCGTCTCGCTCGGCATCGCGGCCGGGGGACCGGGTCGGCGTCGTCGGCCTGAACGGTGCCGGCAAGTCGACCCTGCTGCGGATGGTGACCGGCGCCGAGCCGCCGGACTCCGGCCGGGCGTCCCAGCGCGGCGGGCTGCGACTGGGCAACCTCGACCAGCAGTTGGTGCTTCCGAAGGGCGTCACCGTCAGAGACGTCGTGCTGGGCAACGCCTGGCTGTCCGACGACCTCGGCGCCGAACACGAGTGGGCGTCGGACGCGCGCGTACGGGAGATTCTCGACGGCCTCGGGCTGGACCGGATCGGCTTGGACACGGTCGTCGACCCGCTGTCCGGTGGCGAGCGCCGCCGGGTCGGCCTGGCCGCGTTGCTCGTACGAGACCTCGATCTGCTGGTTCTCGACGAGCCGACGAACCACCTGGACGTTGAGGGTGTCGCGTGGCTGGCCGGGCATCTGAACGCGCGCGCCAAGATCGCGGTCCTGGTCGTCACACACGACCGGTGGTTCCTCGACGAGGTGTGTACGACCACGTGGGAAGTGGTCGACGCGAACGTGCAGAGCTACGAGGGTGGCTACTCTCGGCGTGGGTGCTGGCGCGGGCCGAGCGGGCCCGGCAGTCGGCGGCGTCCGAGGCGCGGCGGCAGAACCTGATGCGCAAGGAGCTGGCGTGGCTGCGACGCGGTCCGCCGGCTCGTACGAGCAAGCCGAAGTTCCGGATCGACGCGGCCAACGCGCTGGATCGCCGACGAGCCGCCGGTTCGGGACACCGTTGAGCTGCGCCGGTTCGCGACCGCGCGGCTGGGGCGCAGCGTGTACGACGCCGAGCACCTGCGGCTGGCCACGCCCGAAGGCCGTGAGCTGCTCGGCGACACGACCTGGCGGATCGGCCCTGGCGACCGCGTCGCCGTCCTTGGTCCGAACGGTTCCGGCAAGACGACGCTGCTGCGTACGCTCGCCGGCCAGCGCGAGCCCGATGGCGGCACCGTCGAGGTCGGCAAGACGGTGAAGGTCGCGTACCTGTCGCAGGAAGCCGTCGAGTTGCCCAACCACCTGCGCGTCTTGGAGGCGATCCAGGAGGTCGCCGGCCGGCTGCAGGTCGGCAAGCGGGAGATGACCGCCGGTCAGCTGGCGGAGCTCTTCGGCTTCGGCTCGTCGTCGCAGTGGACCCCGGTTGGTGACCTTTCCGGTGGTCAGCGCCGCCGGTTGCAGCTGCTCCGGCTGCTGATGGGCGAGCCGAACGTGCTGCTCCTGGACGAGCCGACCAACGACCTCGACACCGACACGCTGGCTGGCCTGGAGGATTTGCTCGACTCTTGGCCGGGCACGCTGATTGTGGTCAGCCACGACCGGTATCTGATCGAGCGAGTCTGCGAAACCGTGTACGCGCTGCTCGGCGACGGTCGGCTGACCATGCTGATCGGCGGCGTCGGGGAGTATGTCCAGCGTCGGGAGAAGATCGAGTCGGCCGCTGTCGCTCCCAGTTCGGTCGCTTCTGTCAGTGGCAAGTCGGCCGGTGAGCAGCGGGCCGCCCGCAAGGAACTGTCGCGGCTAGAGCGCGATCTGTCCAAGCTCGCCGAGTCGGAGAAACGCCTGCTCGCCGACCTGGCCGCCAACGCCACCGACCACGAGAAGGTCAGCGAACTGGACGCGAAGCTCCGGGACGTACGAGCGCAGGTCGAGGCCGCCGAGGAACGCTGGCTCGCCCTCGGCGAGCAAATCGAAGGCTGACCCGCCGCCCCCGCCAAAACTGTCGCCCCCGACCGGAAGACTCGGATTCGGGGGCGGCATTTTTCGTCGCCAAAGAAGCCGCCCCCGAATCGAGTCTTCGCCGCGGGTGTGACGTTTCCGCCGGCCAGGCCTTTGAGCTGTTGGGGCGGCGTCGAGTGCGGTACAAAATCCCGCAGTCGACGCCGAGTGCGGGATAAAGTCCGCCACTCGACGCTGACCGACCACTCCCGGAAAGTCCGCCACGCCCCGTTGCTTGCAGTACGCCTGGGTCCACCGAGCTTTGAAATCAGGCAAGCGACTGGCAGCCGGCAGCGTACGAGTGAGGGGCGCGAAAGTGTCAGGGCGATGCGGCAGGCTGGTTTCGGGGGCGGCTCGTACGGACGCCGAAAAGCCGCCCCCGAAGTCGAGTCTTCCCGGTGGGGACGACAGTTTCAGGGGCCCGGCGACCGGCGGTGGTGTGATGTCGGCGCGGACTGGTGTGCCCGGTGCGGCGCGGGGGCGGGTCAGCGGATACCGTGATCCCTGAGGAAGTCCGACCGTACGTAGAAGGTCGGCGAGGGCATTGCCGCTGAGGGAGTGATGGATCGATGTCCGAGCACGAGTCCGAGTTCCCGGTCGACCACCGGTTGGGTGCGGTCTATCGGGTCGGTGGCGGGCTGGTCGGCCTGGCGCTGGTGATCTTCGGCGTGATCGGGCTGGTCGAGAAGCTGCCGCTGTTCGCGCTGGTCGGGCAGCGGGTGTTGGGCCTGCCGTCCAACGGGCTGCTCTCGATCATCTCGGTGGTGATCGGCGCACTGCTGTTGATCTCCGCGCTGATCGGCCGCAACTTGGCGCCGGTCGCGAACGTGACCTTCGGCATCCTGTTCCTGCTCAGCGGGCTGATCAACATTTGCCTGCTGCGGACCCAGCTGAACTATTTCGGCTTCCAGATGGAAAAAAACGTCATCTTCAGCTTCGTGGTCGGCTTGATCCTGCTGACCTTCGGCTTCTACGGCCGGGTGTCGAGCAGGGTCCGGGACGCCGCCCGGACCCCGCCCGAATCCGTGCAAGAAGCCGAGTCAGCTCAGGCCTGAGCAGAGCTGCTAAGGGGCGAGCCGCTCCGCGAGCCACCCGAGCGCCATCGGATAGCGGTAGTCGATGCGCATGTGGGTGCCCTCGAAGAGCTCGAAATGTACGACCTCGTCACGTACCCCTACGTCGGTCAGCGCGTCCCGGAACGCCAGCGAGCCCAGGTCGAGCGCGAACTCGTCGTTCTTGCCCGCGTCGATCCATATCGCCTTCAGCCCGCGAAGCGCGTCGGCGTATTTGGGTGCCATCAGCACCGGATCCCAGTCCAGCCACCGCTGCCACAGCTCCGGGATCAGCTCACCGCTGTGCGCCTTGAAAGGCAGCTGCGGCTTCCCGTCCTCAGACGCGGAGAAGGCGGCTGAGCAGCCGAGCGTCACCAGCAGCGGGATGTCGGCCGGTTTGGTGAACGGCGGCCGGCTCTGGAAATCCGCCCACCACTGGAAAATGTCGCCGTCGTAGTCGCGCAGGCTGCGGACCGCGCCAATGAACTCCGGAATGTACGACACCTCGTACAAGCTGTCGCCGGCATGGGTCGCGAGCGCACCGAAAAGGTCCGGCCGCAACATCGGCGTGATCATCGCGCCGAAGCCGCCGGACGACTTCCCGGCGATGCCGCGGTGCGCGGGATCGGCCAGCGTCCGGTAGTGGGCGTCCACATAGGACACGACTTCTTCGCATAGGTACGAGTGATATTTGCCGGTGCCGGGGGAGTCCACGAACTGGCTGCCGCCGTACGCGGTCCAGGCGTCCACGAAGACCACGACCATCGGCGGTGCCCCGTCGACGAAAAGCCGGTCAACCATCTCCGGATAGGGCTGGCTGTACGGGTTTCGGTTCTCCCACATCCCCAGATGGCCGGTGTAGCCCTGAATCACGTACACCGCCGGATAGCGCCGGTCGGTGTCCGCGTCGTAGCCGGGCGGTGTGTAGACCCACAGCGGACGCTCGGCCGGGTCGCCGAGAGGGTTGTCGCGCAGCAGTTCGCTGGTGATCGTCCGCTTGTCGAGCCGGCCGGCGAGTTCGGCTGACCATGGCAGCATTTGCGGCTCCTTATAGCGTTCGTACGGGAGAACGCGCTAGAAAGTGGGCATGATCGCCACCGAACTTACCCGCCGGCTCGGACTGCGACTGCCGATCATCGGCGCACCGATGGCCGGTCCCGGGCTCGGCGCGCTGACCCGCGCGGTGAGCGCCGCCGGTGGGCTCGGCATGCTGGGCGTCTCGAACCGCTCGGACGCCGCGTTCGTACGCGAGGAGGCGGCGATCGCGGCGGCCGGCGGCTCGCCGTTCGGGATCGGCCTGCAGCTGTGGGCGATGGACGGCCAGCCGGGCCTGTTCGACGAGGTCTGCGCCTCGGGAGCTGCCCTGGTGGCGGTCTCCTTCGGCGATCCCGTGTCGTACGTCAGGCCGCTGCACGAGGCGGGCGCGCTGGTCGCCTCGCAGGGTGAGTACGGCCGCCGCCGAAGCCGTCGCGGCCGCGCGTGCCGGCGTCGACGTGGTGATCGCGCAGGGCGCTGACGCGGGTGGGCACAGCGGTGCGGTCATCGGCACGTTGCCGCGCTGCTCCAGACGGTTCTGGAGGCGCTCGAGGGCAGCTCGGCAATGGTGGTGGCGGCCGGCGGGATCGGCACCGGCCGCGGCCTCGCCGCCGTGCTGGCCGCCGGTGCGCAGGCCGGCTTGGTCGGCACCCGGCTGTTGGCCGCCACCGAGGCCGCCGGCAAGCCTTCGGCGAAGCGGAAAGTGATCGAGGCTGACGCCGAGGACACCGTCCTGACCAGGGTTTTCGACATTGGCGCCGGCCTCGCGTGGCCGTCTCGCTATCCCGGCCGGGCGTTGCGCAACGACTTCGCCGACCGCTGGCACGGGCACGAGGAAGCGCTCTCAGTCGACCAGGCCGAGGCACGTACGACTCTCGCGCAGGCCGCTCGCGACGGCGACTACTCGCAGGCCGTCATCTACGCCAGCTCGGCGGCCGAGTTCGTCCGGGCCGAGCAGCCGGTCGCGGAGATCCTCGACCAGCTGGCCGCCGACGCCGAACACCACTTGGCCGCGGTCCGGGACTTGCTCGCCTAAGCCGGCTGGCTAGTCGTTGGACGTCCCAATGACCAGTGTTATTGTTGGTGGCACCAACATTGGTGATACCAACGATAGGGTACGCGATGAGTGACGACATTCGGCCGTACGAGCTGCACGTCCCACAGGAGCGGCTGGACGATCTGCGCGACCGGCTGGATCGGACCCGCTGGCCGGATCAGCCGCGGGAAGCGGCGGACGACGGCCTTCCGCTGGACTACGTGAAAGACCTGGTGGAGCGCTGGCGGGTGTCCTACGACTGGCGGGAAAAAGAGGCGGAGATCAACAAATTTCCGCAGTTCACCACCGAAATCGACGGCACCACGGTGCATTTCCTGCACGTACGCTCGGTCGAACCGGATGCGCTGCCGCTGATTCTGACCCACGGCTGGCCGGGTTCGTTCCTGGAGTTCCTCGACGTGATCGGCCCGCTGACCGACCCGCGTTCGGATGGCGGCGATCCAGCGGACGCTTTCCACCTGGTCATCCCGTCGCTGCCGGGCTACGGACCAGCCGGCCCGCTGCCCGACCGGGGCTGGACCGTCGAGCGGATCGCGCGGACCTGGGTGACGCTGATGAGCCGGCTCGGCTATCACCGTTACGGAGCCCAAGGCGGTGACTGGGGATCGCCGATCTCTCGGGTGGTCGGTCACCTGGCGCCGGCCGAGGTGGTCGGCGTCCACCTGAACTACCTGCCGACCGTGCCAACCGGAGACCAGGCCGGATTTTCCTTGCTCGACGCGGAAAGAGTGGCAGCGGTACGGAAATTCCTCGCGAACCCGTCCGGGCACACCGTCCAGCAGGCGACCCGGCCACAGACTCTGAGCTACGCACTTGTGGACTCGCCGGTGGGGCAGTTGGCGTGGCTCGCCGACAAGATGGTCAGCTGGGCCGACCCGACCACCCCGATCGATGTCGACCGGATCCTCACCAACGTCTCGCTCTACTGGCTGACCGGCACCGGCGCGTCGTCGTCCCGGCTGCATTTCGACAATACGGGCATCCGCGGCCTGCCGATCCCATGCCCGGTGCCGATCGGCGTCGCGGTCTTCCCGCGAGATCTGGTGCCGTCGATCCGGCCGCTCGCCGAACGCTCGTACAAGATCGCGCGCTGGACCGAGTTCGACCGCGGCGGCCACTTCGCCGCGCTGGAGGTGCCGGACCTGCTCACCGCCGACATCCGCGCCTTCTTCCGTGACCTACGGTAACCCTGTGACGTCCGCAACGCCCCGATGCGTGCGCCAGATGCACGCATCGGGGCGTTGCGGACAAAGCTTGGTGACGGTTAGTTAGTGTGCGGCAGGCGCTCGGTGGGGTGGTCTCCATTGGTGCCGGCGTACGCACCGGCCATCGTGCCGTTCTCTGGGACGGTGCCGTTGCTGACCGGGTGGGTCGGCGCAGCCGCGGCTGGCGGCGGAGTGGTCGCCTTGAGCTCCTGCTCCATGCGGTGCAGCCAGCCGTCCGTACGCTGCTGCATCGGCCGGACCAGGCCGCCGCCAATACCGACGACCAGGATGCCGCCGATCGTGCCGAGCACGAAGATCAGCACCGGGGTGGTGACGGTGGTGGCGATGTCCAACTGGTTCAGCGCCGCGATGATGCCCAGCGCCACCAGGAAAACCTGGGTCAGGGTGCCCAGCAGCGGCGCGTACGCGCGATTGCCCAACGCGGACCTGATCAGGTCGCTGACCACCTTGCCGATCGCCGCCGCGACGACCACCAGCACGATCGCCACCACGATCCGCGGCAGGAACGCGATCACCTGGTTGAGCAGCGCGCTCACCGGGTTGTCGGTGCCGAACGGCAGCAGCGCGAGCTGCAGGGCCATCAGCAGGATGAAGTAGTAGACCAGCTTCACGATCAGCCCGGTGGCGTCGAAACTGGCCCGGCTCATCATCGCGCCCAGCCCGGACTTGTCAATCAGCTTGGGAAAGCCGGTCCGGGTGAGCAGCAGCTGTACGGCTTTGGACACGCCCTTGGCGATCAGCCAACCGATCAGCAGAATGACCAGGAATCCGACCAGTTTCGGGACGAAGGTCGCGATCGACGTCCAGGCCGCGCCCAGTCCACCGATTAGTGCTTGAAGCATCATTCCCCCTCATCTACGCATACGGGACATATGCATTGATAAGGCGATTCTCCCGCTGGCCCATACCGGCAGCAACTTGGCAGCGCGGAAAACCTCAGCGACGGCCGCGCAGCCGCGGTTTCTTCTCCAGGTTCGACAAGCCGTTCCACGCCAGGTTGACCAGATGCGCGGCCACTTCCTCTTTCTTGGGCCGGCGCGCCTCCAGCCACCACTGCCCGGTCAGCGCGACCATCCCGACCAGCGCGTGCGAATAGAGGGTGGCGAGCTTGGGATCGTCGTACGACTGAGCCTTGAATTTGGCGGCGAGGATGTATTCCACCTGGCTCGCGATGTCCCCGATCAGGCTGGAGAAGTTGCCGGTCGCCGAGGTGACCGGCGAGTCTCTCACCAGAATGCGAAAGCCGTCGGTCTGGGTCTCGATATACGTCAGCAGGGCGAGCGCGGCCTGCTCCAACAGGATGCGCGGGTGGCCGGAGGTCAGCGCGCCGGTGACGGTGTCGAGCAGTTGGCGCATCTCCCGGTCGACGACGACGGCGTAGAGGCCCTCCTTACCGCCGAAGTGCTCGTAGACCACCGGTTTGCTGACGTTGGCTCGGGCCGCTATCTCCTCGATCGAGGTCGCCTCGTATCCCCGCTCGGCGAACAGGCTGCGCCCGATATCCAGCAACTGCTCGCGGCGCTGCTTGCCGGTCATCCGGACCCGGGGCACCCGAGACTCCGCTGCCACGGTTCTCCTGCGCTGCTCAGTCACTGCCCCATGGTGACAGGTGCCCCGACGTTAAAGCGTCTTGGCTGTGGGGGCGGTACGGTATGAACGCGTCATTCCCGGGTTGCTCTGTTGGCAGGGGCCGCCAGACTTTGAATCTGGACTAGCGACGTAGGTTCGATTCCTACCCCGGGAGCACAACTGGTGGTCATCGAGGTGCCCTGGCCGGCCGCCGTGCCGGCGCCGGTCCGCGAGGACCTGGACCGGCTGCTGACCGACGCCGTTCGCCCGGCGGACCGGTCGATCCGATGGACGGGTCGCTTCCGTCCGTACGGCTACCAACTGTCCGCCTCTGGTGAGATCACGCCGCTCCCGGTCGACACCAAAGACGTCGACGAAGCCCTCTCCATTCTCCGCGAGTCGGTGTCTTTGGAGGCCCATCGCGCGGTGGTGGTCTGCTACGACACCCGGCTGCGCGAGGAGACCATCGACGCGGTCGCGGTGGAACTCAGCCACCAGGACACCCCCCCCGCTGCTCCTGCTGCGGCGATATCGCCATCGCGGGATCCTGCGAGCGAGCAGTCTGGTACGACACACCTGTCGTACACGCCCTCCGCCCCTCCCGCTGAGGCCGTCGACCTCCGCGCCCGAACTCGACGTTTTCGTCGTCAAACCGGCGTGTCGGGGACGAAAACGTCGAGTTCGCGACGGGTACGCCCCACGGAAGGGCCGGCGTACGGGCTACTACCATGTGACCTGGTGAATACGCTGGAAGGGGAAACCCGCGTGAGGAGTGTCCGTCCGGCCGCCGTCGTCGTTCTCGCCGCTGGCCACGGCAAGCGGATGAGGTCGACGATTCCCAAGGCACTGCACGAGATCGGCGGACGTTCGCTGCTCGGGCACGTGCTGGCGGCGGCGGCCCCGCTCGGTGCTGACCGTACGGTGGTGGTCGTCGGCCACGGCCGCGACGAGGTGAAAGCGCATCTGGCCGAGATCGCGCCGGCCGCCGAGGCGGTGGTGCAGGCCGAGCAGCGCGGCACCGGCCATGCCGTGCGGGTGGCGCTGGAGGCGTTGGAGGCCAACGCCGGCACGGTCGTCGTGCTCAACGCCGACGTGCCGTTGTTGCGCCAGGACACGCTGGCCGGGCTGGTCGCCGAGCACGCGTCCTCGGGCCGCGCGGGTACGGTGCTGACCGCGCGCGTCGAGGATCCGACGGGCCTTGGCCGGATCGTCCGTGACGGCGCCGGAGAGCTGGCCGAGATCGTCGAGGAAAGCGACTGCGACGACCTGCAGCGGACCATCCACGAGATCAACGCCGGCATCTACGTCTTCGACGCGGCCGCGGTGCGCGATGCGCTGTCCCGACTGTCGACCACCAACGCGCAGGGTGAGGAATACCTGACCGACGCGGTGGCAATGCTCGTACGCGAAGGCCGTGGCGTCGGGACCTATGCGGGAGCCGCTGAGGAGGCGCTGGGCTGCAACGACCGCATCGAGCTCGCGCGGCTCGGCGCGGCGCGCTGCTGCGCGACGCCGTGCTGCGCCGCTGGATGGCCGCCGGCGTGACGGTGATCCCCCGGCCACCACTGGGGGTGGACGTGACGGTGGAGCTGGCGGCGGACGCGGTGCTGCTGCCCGGCGTCCAGCTGCATGGCGAGACCAGCGTGGCCGCCGGCGCCGAGATCGGCCCGGACAGCACGCTCACCGACACCCTGGTCGGCCCGGGCGCGAAGGTCATCCGCGCGCACTGCATGGGCGCCCGGATCGGCGAGCGGGTCAGCGTCGGCCCGTTCGCCTACCTTCGGCCCGGTACGGTGCTGGACACGGCCGCCAAGATCGGCACGTTTGTCGAGGTCAAGGGCTCGCAGGTGGGCGCGGGCAGCAAAGTCCCGCACCTGTCGTACGTGGGTGACGCGACCATTGGCGAGCAGAGCAACATCGGCGCGGCGAGCGTTTTCGTGAACTACGACGGCGTGCACAAGCATCGGACGGTGGTCGGCAGCCACTGCCGGATGGGGTCGGACAACATGTACGTGGCGCCGGTGACCATCGGCGACGGGGCGTATTCCGGCCCGGGACGGACGGTGATCCTGGGCGATGTGCCAGCGGGGGCGCTGGCCATACCGGGTGCCAAGCCGCGGGTGATTGAGGGATGGGTCGAGCGCAAGCGGCCGGGGACCGCGGCGGCCGAGGCCGCCGCGCGTGCCGCGGCCGAGCAAAACCAGGGGGAGTAGTCATCGTGAACAGCCTGCAAGCCGAAAACCGCAAGAGCCTGATGTTGTTCTCCGGCCGGGCCTATCCGGAGCTGGCGGACGAGATTGGCGCACACCTCGGGTTGCAGCCCACCCCGACCGCCGCGTACGACTTCGCCAACGGCGAGATCTTCGTCCGGTTCGAGGAGTCGGTACGCGGCTCGGACGCCTTTGTCGTGCAGTCCATGACCACGCCGATCAACCAGTGGCTGGTCGAGGCGTTGATCATGGTCGACGCCCTCAAACGCGGTTCGGCCAAGCGGATCACCGTCGTGCTGCCCTTCTTCCCGTACGCGCGCCAGGACAAGAAGCACCGCGGCCGGGAGAGCCGATCTCGGCTCGGCTGGTCGCCGACATGTTCAAGACCGCCGGCGCCGACCGGATCCTCACCGTCGACCTGCACACCGCGCAGATCTCCGGGTTCTTCGACGGCCCGGTGGATCACCTGTTCGCGCTGTCGATCCTCGCCGACTACGTGAAGCGGACGTACGAGGGCCGCCAGTTCGCGGTGGTCGCGCCGGACTCCGGCCGGGTCCGGGTGGCCGAGCGGTGGACCGACGAGCTGGGTGGCTGCCCGCTGGCCTTCATCCACAAGACCCGCGATCCGCTGATCCCCAACCAGGTGGTGGCGAACCGGGTCGTCGGCGAGGTCGAGGGCCGTACGTGCGTGCTGGTCGACGACATGATCGACACCGGCGGCACGATTTGCAAGGCGGCCGACGCGCTGTTCGACGCGGGCGCTGGTGACGTGATCGTGGCGGCCACCCACGGCGTGCTGTCCGACCCGGCCACCGAGCGGCTGAAGAACAGCCGGATCAGCGAGGTGGTGCTGACCAACACGCTGCCGGTGCCGCCGGAGAAGAAGTTGGACAAACTGACGCTGCTGTCGATCGCGCCACTGATCGCGCGCGCTATCAGCGAGGTGTTTTCGGACGGATCGGTCACCAGCCTGTTCGGCGGAGTCAGCTGAATTTCTTTTTGTGATCTGGACCATCGAATTCCGTACTGGTTCATTACTTTTCTCGTACGTCCCGCGGAAAACTCTGTCACCGGCGAGAACACTGGTCGCTGTTCGGTAAGCGGACAGACCACAAATTAGCTGTCCGTGATGACGGTGATTGCCAGGTGTTACCAGGAATTCATCCGATCAGTCATTGTTCCCGCTGCGTAAGTATGTTCCGGCACATGCTTTGTCCCCATAGGGTCAGGAAACAGGTCCCGCGATGGGGAGGGCGATTGACCGGCGTGCTGTCTTGTGGTCTGGTTCGTCCAGATGTGCGCGTTCTGACGAAGGGCGCCGGGTGTGACCACAGATCCCCAGACCACTGACCAGACCGTGACGCTCGCGGCTGTCCGCCCGCCGGAGCCGACCGGCCGGCGGCTCTCGCTGACCCACGCGCTCGCCCCGTCCCGGCGCAAAGGCCGAGGTCAGTTCGCTTTCAGCCAGGCCGTGCTGGCGCCGGACCCGGTCGCCGACGTGCACGAACTGCCGGCCTTGCCGGTACGAGTCGAAAAAAAACCGACTGGGAGCAGCGTTATGTCAGCCTGCTGACGCTGGTCGACGTGGCCGCCGCGGTGGTCGCGGCCGGGCTCGGATTCTGGATCCGGTTCGGTTCGATTCCGCACCACGCCTGGGCTTACGTCATTGGCAGCGCGTTCTTCCCGGCGATCTGGTTGCTGGTCCTGATGTTCGCCCGGGCGTACGAGTCGCGTTATCTTTTCGTCGGCAACGAGGAATACCGGCGCGTACTCAACGCAGGCCTGGTGCTGACCGCCGCGGTCGCCTTTGTCTCATACGTGGCGAGCATAGAGCTGGCGCGGTTACGTCGTCGTTGTTCTGCCCGCGGTTACCGTCGCAACTCTGGTTGGTCGCTATCTTTTGCGGCGCTGGCTCGTACGAGAGCGCGCCCACGGCCGCTGCATGCGCCGCGTCATTGTGGTGGGCGACGACACCACGGTCGGTGAGCTGCATCGTCAGTTGGCCCGGCATCAATATCACGGCATGCAGGTGGTCGGAGTTTGCGTGCCACCACAACGAGACGGCCGGAACAGCGTCGACGGCATCGAGGTGGTCGGCACTTTCGACACCATCACCCGCGCGGTCATCGACGTGGCCGCCGACACCGTCGCGATCCTGCCCTGTCCGGAGCTGAGCTCGGCGATGCTGCGCCGATTGGTGTGGTCGCTGGAAAGCACCGGCACCGACATCATCGTGGCCGGCGCGCTGCTGGATGTGGCCGGCCCGCGTACGTCCCTGCGCCCGATCGACGGGCTGCCGATGCTGCACCTGGACCACGCCGAGCTGGCCGGCAGCCGGTGGATGATCAAGCGCTTTTTTTTCGACGTCTTTTCCGCTTCGCTGCTGCTGATCCTGCTTTCCCCACTGCTGCTCGCGGTGGCGCTGGCGATCCGGGTCACCTCGTCCGGTCCGGCGTTTTTCCGGCAGACCCGGGTCGGCAAGGACGGCGAGAATTTCACCATTCTCAAACTGCGCACCATGTATCTGGACGCGGAAAGCCGGCTCGGCGAGCTGGCCGCGTTGAATGAGCACGACGGGCTGCTTTTCAAGATCCGGCACGATCCCCGGGTGACCCCGCTTGGCCGGTGGCTCCGTCGCTTCTCCATCGACGAGCTGCCCCAGCTTTTCAACGTGGTGGCCGGCCAGATGAGCCTGGTCGGACCGCGCCCGCCGCTGCCGTCCGAGGTCGCCGAATATCCCGACGACCTGATGCGCCGCCTGGTGGTGAAGCCGGGGGTGACCGGCCTGTGGCAGGTCAGCGGCCGCGCCGACCTGTCGTGGGAAGACTCGATGCGGCTCGACCTGCGCTATGTGGAGAACTGGTCGCTGACCCTCGACCTGGTCGTCCTGTTGCGCACCGTCACCGCTGTCGTTCGCAGCGCGGGAGCGTATTGATAGCCTTTTAGCATCCATTTTACTTTTAGGGTGCGAAAGGACCATTTCCTCACATGCGTACTCTCCGGACCGGGGCCGGGCTCGCGCTCGCTGGCCTGCTGCTCACGCTGGCCGCACCCGGCGCGGCCACCGCCGCGCCGCCCATCATCCCGCCGCCGTTCGGCGCCGAGCTTCCTGACTCGTACGGGCAAACGCCGCGGGTCAGCGGCAACCTTGGCCCGATGCCGCAGCTGCCGCCAGCGCCACGGCCGGTGCCGTTCAGCGCGGCCGCCGGCGGTGAGTACGCGCAGACCGTCCTGCGAGTCCCGGTCAACGGGAACGTCGTTTTCATTACCATCGACGACGGCGGTTACCAGCCGCCGGAGGCGGCCCGGGTGCTCGAAGAGGCACACATTCCGACCTCGCTTTTCCTGATCTCGTCACCGGCCGTGCAGCACGCCGATTTCTTTCGCAGCCTGCAGCCCGAAGGCGCCACCATCGAGGCGCACACCCAGTCACACCGCAAACTCAAAGGGTTGCCCGAGGACGTACAACGCTTCGAGATTTGTGGCTCGGTCGACAAACTCCAGGGCGTCGCCGGCCGCCGGCCGACCCTGTTCCGTCCGCCGTACGGCGAATATGACCTGACCACGCTGAAAGTCATCCAGAGCTGCGGTGGCATCGCCGCCAACACCCTCTGGGAGGGTTCGGTCATCGGCGGCACGCTCTACATCGCGCAACACGCCTTCGGCCCGCACAATCCGCTCTATCCCGGGATGATCCTGCTGATGCACTTCACGCCCGACTTCGAGCGTGACATGCACGTGCTGCTGGCCGCGGTCGCCGCCTCTCCCGGGTTTTCCGTCGGACGCCTCGAAGATTACATCCACTAAGACAACTAGCGGGCGATGAGAGCGCGCAGGGCGGTGCTGGAGGTGGGGGCGGTGTACGGAAAGTAGACGACGCGCACGCCGACGGAGGCCATGTCGGCCTCCAGTCGGCGGCCCTTTTCGGTGCCTTTCCAGTCGTCGCCCTTGAAAAGCACGTCGAACTTGAGCAGCTCCCACATGACCCGCTTGTCGGTGGACAGATCGGTGACCGCGCGATCGACGAAGGCGATGGCGGACACGATCTCCAGCCGCTCCGCCAGCGGTACGACCGGCGGCTTTCCTTTTTGCTCGTACGACAGTCTCGTCGGTGACCACACCGGCGACCAGAACGTCACAGCCTTCGCGGGCCCGGCGCAGGATGTTCAGGTGGCCGACGTGGAACATGTCGTACGCGCCGGGGACATAGCCGACGACCGTCACGGGTGCCGCCCGGGAATGGCGCTGCCGCCGATGCTTTTGGTGATGGCGTCGGCGTTGGGCGTACGGCCGGCGGGGATGTTGATGACGGTGTCGGCGATCAGCGGTTTGTGGACCACGTCGGCATTGGGCGCCGGCGCCTGCGCCGCGTCGGCGGCGGCGATCTCCCGGAACCACTTGATTCCGGCGGCGGCCAGGAAAAGTGCGTTGGTGACTAGCAGGAAACCGTAGATGCCCACGAAAACCAGGCCAGTGCCGTAGAGCACGAAGACCAGGCACATCAAACCGTAGTCGGTGGGAATCACCAGCACCGATCGCACGATCGACGGCCGCCCGACGGGTTTGGCCGTGACGCCCCGCCGGAGCAGGTCCTTCAAGATCATCCCCCGAAGAACAACACCGTTGCCACGCAACAGAAGACCAGCGGGATCAACAGAAGTGCCGGTGGCAGCGCGAAAAATCGGTAGAACGACACCAGGACGGCCGCGTGCAGCGTGACGATTTTCGCGCTGTCCACGAAATGGTCCAGCCACTCGCCGGCCCGCGAACCGCGGCCGGTGAGCCGGGCCAGCTGCCCGTCGGCGGAGTCCAACGCGTAGCCGATGACCAGCAGCAGCAGACAGACCGCGATGCCCATCGGCAGCGACGGGCGTACCAGCGCGATCATCGCGATGGCGGCGAAACTGAACAGCGCGCTGATGATCGTCACCTGGTTGGGCGACATGCGTACGCGATAGGCGAAAGCGGCCAGATAGCGGCCGAGTTTGCGGTTCACAAAACGTGAATAGGCGGGCGCGCCTTTGGCGCTTTTCTGCGCCGCTGGCAGCCTGCGCAGCGCGTCCCGGAATCCAGTGCCCTCGCTGGTTGTCATGCCACCGCCGTCCAGTCCGCGTCCAATGCCTGTCGCAGGATCGGGCTGCCAGTTTCGGCCTTCGGCTCGATCGTGACAACCCCGATGCCGGTCAGTGACTGGCTCAGCTGGTCGGCGGTCGGCGTGCCGTCCCGGCCTGGACCGACCATCACCAGGTCGGCCGCGACCGCCTCGGCGGCGGCCGGAATGTCCAGCGATGACAACGCGATCACGTCGTCGACGAAGCGCAGGTTGGCGAGAATGTCCAGCCTTTCGGCCAGCGGCACGTACGGCGTGGACCGCCAGGTGTGCTCGGCCAGTTCGTCCGTGTACGCGCCGACCACCAGCCGGTCGCAGCGCGCGGCGGACTGCCGGAGCAGGTCCAGGTCGCCGACGTGGAAAAGATCGAAAAGCCCGAAGGTGAAGCCGGTCAGCATGCTCAGTCCTCCGTGCCGGTCGACGCGACCACGGCCGCCCGCAGCGGTGCGCGATGCGGGGCGCCGCGACGGCCGGACACCCGTGGTTGGCGGATGCCTCGGGCCAGCCGGTCGCACAGTTGCTCGTACTTCTCGGCCACCGCGTCCCAGTCGTAACGGTCCGCCCCGGCCCGGGATCCCCGGCCGCGCGACGCGGTGCCGTCCGGGTCCGCTTCGGCCTCGGTGATCTCGGTGGCCAGCGCGGTGGCGTCGGCGAAATAGCGGCCGGCCGAACCCAGCACCTCGCGGTTGAAGCGAACATCGAAAGCGATCGTCGGTGCGCCGGCGCCCATCGCGCGCAGCAGCGACGGATTCGTACCGCCAACGGAATGGCCATGCAGGTATGTGTACGCGCCAGCGTAAAGCTGGTCGAGTTGTTCCTGGTCCCACACCGCGCCGAGGAACCGGACACTGTCGTTGCCAGCGGCCAACTCCCGGATCCGCGCGGTGTGTTCCGCGCCATATGGCGCGGATCCAACCACCAGGAGCGGCCGTTTGGCGCCGGAGCGTACATATCCGTCCACGGTCACGTCGACATGGTTTTCCGGCTCGAATCGGGCCACCACCAGGTGATAGCCACCGGGCTCGACTTCCAGTTCGGCCAGCTTGGCCGAGCCGATGCCGTCCAGAATCGGTGCGCCGTACGCGATGTAGTCCGAGCCGGCGCCGAACTCGTCCTGGTAGTACTCCTGAATGCCGATCGCGTCGGCGATCAGGTCATCCGACCAGCGGACCGCCATCGCTTCGGCGGCCCGGTAGTAACGCCGGCCAGCGCGCCCCATTTCGCGCGTTTCCATTCCAGGCCGTCCACGTGGGTGGCCACCGGAATGTGGCGCATCCGCAGCAGCGGCAAAAACAATGCGTTCGCTGCATTGAAAACAATGGCCGCGTCGACGCGTTGGGTCAGCAGGTGGGCGACCGACAACGCGGTGTGGCTGAGAGTTTCCAGCGCTTTGTGACGTACGGCTGGAAGATGCGTGAGCCGCATTCCGCGATAGCTGCTCAACCGGTCCGCGGGGTCGCCCGCACGCCGGGTGTAGACGAGAACATCGTGCCCGCGACCAGCCAACCGGGCGCCAACTTCTTCCACGCAGGTCTCAAAACCGCCGTACCGGGCTGGCACCCCGCGGGTGCCGACCAGTGCTATCCGCATAAAACTCCTGTCCGGACGGCCGCCGGCGAGACGATTCTTTGTTCACCCGATCGCCGCCCAGCCACTCTGGACAGCACCCCACCGACCGTATCCAGGTGCCGGTCCGAATGGATCGAATTACGGCTTCTCCTTATCGTCCATCCGGCTGATCGTTACGCTGCGCCCGGGAGGTTCTGATGGCGACCGAAGGCACGCCGGCCCGGCGAGTGGTCGGCCGGGCCGCGGTCATCCGCACTGGTTTTCGCCTGCATCTGGTCCGTGACCAGGTCATTCAGCGCTGGGAACAGTGGGTTCCGGTGTGTTTGCTGGCGATGATCGTGGCCAGCGACTACAAAGTGCGCACCCGGTCGGTCGACGATGCGGTGGGTGGTCAGGCAGATCCGTTTGTGTTACTGGAAATCGTCATATATCTGACAGTTGGGGCTTTTTGCGTTTTACGCTACGGCCGTCCGCCGCGCCCTCGCCGGGTCAGTCCGATGGTTTTCCTGCTGTACGCGTACGTAACTGTGATGGCCGTCTCAGCGCTTTATTCGCCGTACACGCAGCTCGCGCTCGTACGCGCCGCGCAATTCGTCATTGTGTTGGTCGTCACTCGCTGTATTGCCAAACACGCCGGCCGTCGGGAGTTGCACAATTTCGCGCACGCCTTCCTCGTGCTGGTTGCCGGTTCTGTCGTCTTTGGTGCCATTATTCCGTTTCAACATGCCCAGCAGGAGGAAGGCCGGTTCAGCTGGCTGGCCATCCACCCGGTGACGGCCGGCATTTTTCTCGGCATCGCCACCATGATCGTGGTCGGCTATTTGTTGAGCCATCGCGGCGACCGGGAAGGGCCGCGCTGGCCGCTGAGTGTTTATCTCTTTTTTTGCTCGCGCTGGTCGGCGGCGGACTGATCGCGACCCAGACCCGCGCGCGCGGTGGTGGGTGCGGCGGCCGGTCTCGCGGTGCTCGGCTGGACGTTCTGGCGGGGCCGCCGCAAAATGGAGATCACCCTGGTGGCCGGGTTGGTGACCGGCCTGGTCGCGCTCGTCGCGGCGCCGGCGATCCTGGCCTTTTTCCAGCGCGGCGAATCGGTCGCCCGGCTGGAGACGCTGAATTCCCGTACCGACCTGTGGGCGCAGCGTGGGAGTTTTTTGTGCAAAAGCCCCTCTTTGGCTGGGGGCTGACCGCGACCCGCGGACTTTTCCTGCAGACCATTGGCCTTGGCGGCGGTCACAACGCGCTGGTGAATGTGCTGGTGGACGGCGGTTTGGTGGCCACGGTGGCCTGGGTGGGGCTGCTGGTGATGATGGTCTTCACGCTTTATCGCATTCGCCGGATTCCGCCCTCGATCGCCCCAGATAGGGCTATTCTGTTGGGACTGGTCGCCTTCCTGGTGGTGGACGGCATGTTCGTGGAGAGCCTCGGGGCCGCCGCTAATGTCGCGAGCACCTGGCTTTTCGTGATGGTGGCCTGGACCGAATTGCTGCGCGCAGACAGTGAACGGATCGCGCCTGTCGGACAGGCCGGCCCGCAGTCCCCCGCGGTGCCGATGACGCCCCGCCCGATGCCGGTGAGGCCGCGTTAATGCGCAAAAGGGCAGTCCTGGTCGCAAATCCCTCCACCGATCTCTACGGCGCCCCCCGACAAAATGGCGATCGAAACCGTGGCCGCGCTGTGTGAGCGAGGCATCGAGGTCGTGGTGACCGTGCCGGCCGATGGGCCGTTAAGCGATCGGGTGAGAGAGCTTGGTGCGCGGGTTGTGGTGCTGCCGGTGCCGGTGCTGCGCCGCGGATATCTGTCCGCCGGCGGCATTTTGCGCATTCTGCGCGAGAGTGCGGTCGCGCTGCCGGCCTGCGTTCGGTTGGTACGCAAGGTCAAACCAAGTGTCGTGTACGTGAACACCGTGACGATTCCGATTTGGGTGTTGGCTGGCCGGGTAGCCGGTCGCCCGGTGATCGGCCACGTGCACGAACTGGAAGCTGGCGTTGGCCGGTTGGTGAGACTCGGACTGACTGGTCCGTTGTGGGCGGCCCGCAAGGTGATCGCCAACAGCGCGGCCACCAAGGACTTCCTGTCCGCCGGCAGCCGCCGGCTGGCTCGCCGAACCGTGTTGATTTACAACGGGGTTCCAGGCCCGCCCCGGCCGCTGAAGGATCTTCCGGCCAGCCCCTCGACGCCGTTGGGGCTGCTGTATGTCGGCCGGCTGTCCGAGCGTAAAGGCACCGACGTCGCGATCGACGCGCTGAGTTTGCTTGTCGAGCGGGGGATTCCGGCCACCCTGGAGCTGGTGGGCTCGGTTTTTCCAGGGAACGAAGCATTCGAGGCCGCCCTACGCGATCGCGTACGCGACCGTGGCCTGTCTGATGCGGTGACTTTCGCTGGTTTCACCGACGATGTGTGGGGCGCGTACGAGCGAGCCGACATCGTGGTGGTGCCGTCCCGGCTGGAGCCGTTCGGACTGGTCGCGGTCGAGGCCCAATTGGCCGTACGCCCGGTGGTCAGTTCCGACGCGCAAGGTCTGGTGGAGGCGGTGGCGGCCGGCGAAACCGGGCTGGTGGTGCCGGCCGGCGACCCGGCGGCGCTGGCCGACGCGGTGACCGGCCTGGTCAAGGACTGGCCGCGGGCCCGGGAAATGGCTCAACAAGGACAGGAAAGAGCGGTCCGACTCTTCTCGCCGGACGGCTATCGCGCGGCTATCGCGGAGCTTCTGACGGAAGGACCTCAACGGTGAGACTCGGATATTTCGCCAGACACAGACCGAAAATGCTTGTCCTCGCGGTGGCCGCGGTGTTGGTCGCCGGCATCGGCGCGGCCGGGCCGGTGGCCGCCGACACCGCCCCGCCGGCCGGCACCCTGGAAACCGCGACCGCGGACCCGCAGCCGACCTGGCAGACCGACGGGATCGTGTGGGCGCTGGCACGGTCCGGCTCCACGGTTATCGCGGGCGGCGACTTCGGTTCGATCCGGCCGCCGGGCACCTCGGTGGGCGACTCCCATCAGCAGGTCCGGCACGGCGTCGCGGCTTTCGACATCGCGACCGGCAACCCGACCGCCTTCCAGCCGGACATCGGCGGAACGCCGTTCGCAGCGGCCAGCAATCCGTCTCCCGGCGAGTGCGACGCGGCCGGTACCGGCACGTACGTGTGCAAGGAAGTGTTGCGGGTCAAGACATCCCCGGACGGCAAGACGATCTACCTGGGTGGCGACTTCGATCACGCCGAAGGGCAGGTGCGGCAGAAACTCGCCGCGTACGACCTCGCGACCGGTGCCTTGGTGACGAACCTCGCGCCAAGTATCAACAGTCGCGTACGCGCCATCGCGGTTTCCAACACGACTGTCTACATTGGTGGCGATTTCACCAGCGTCAACGGGCAGCCTCGGACCCGGCTGGCCGCTTTTGACCGCGCCACCGGTGCTTTGCTGCCGTGGGCCCCGACCGCCGATCACACGGTCTACACCATGGCGTTGAGTACAGACGGATCGCACGTCATCGTCGGCGGCGTTTTCGACCACATCAACAGCACCACGATCAACGGCATCGCGACGGTGGACGCCACCTCCGGTGCGACGATGCCCTGGAGCAGCCGGCCGGTGCCGCCGCGGAACACCGCCGCCGACACGTATTCGACCGTCTGGGACCTGGTGGTGGACGGGAAAACACCGTCTACGCGGGCGCGAACGGCCACGGTCCGAACATTTTCGACGGCCGCTTTGCCGCGGACGTGAACACCGGCAACCTGATCTGGAAAGACAACTGTTACGGCGCGACCTCGGCGATCGCGCTGATGAAGGGCGTTCTTTACAGCGCCTCGCACGCGCACGACTGCAGCGATTTGGGCGCTTTCGGGGAAGTGACCCCGCGCCGCTATCAGCGATTGCTGGCCGAGACCGCGGATTCCCACGGTGCGGCCAAACCGACGCTGCTGCATTGGTTCCCCACCGTGAATCCGGGCCCGCCGAACTCGTACTATCTGCAGGGACCGTGGGCGATGGCCAACGATGACACCGATTTGTGGGTCGGCGGCGAGTTCACCACCGCGAACGGCCAGCCACAGCAGGGCCTCACTCGGTACGTTTACAAGGCCACCGCGCCGGACGTCAACCCGCCGGAGCCGATGCTGGCGCCGATGGTGACCCCGCGCGGCACACGACTTCGTTGGGCGTCAACTGGCAGGCCACCTGGGACCGGGACAACGCGAACCTGACCTATTCGCTTTACCGCGATGGTGGCAGCACGCCGATCTACACCGTCTCGGCGAACTCGAATTTCTGGACGCTGCCAGTGCTCAGATATGTGGACAATGGCCTCGCCGCCGGCAGTTCGCATACGTACACCGTGAAAGTCACCGATCCGTTCGGTAATTCGCGTACGTCACCAGCCTCGGCCGCGGTGGCCGGGTCGGTCAGCCCGCTGGGCAGGTACGGCGGTGCGGTCGCCGCGTCCGGGCCCAGTCCTTACTGGCAACTGAACGAAAAGAGTGGCACCACGGCGGCCGACGCGACCGGCTCCAAGACCGGCAGATTCGGCAGCGGGATCCAGCTGAACCAGTCCGGTGCGCCGGGAGTGCTGCCGAACGCGGCCATTCGTACGAACGGGACCTCGAACGGCATTCTGACCACCCCGTCCGCCGCTGCGGCACCCACCACGTACTCCATCGAGTTCTGGTTTGGTACGGCCTATCCGACCGGTGGGAAACTGGTCGGTTTTGGGAACGCGGCCACCGGTAACAGCACCAACTACGACCGGCAGATATATATCAACAACGCTGGGAAACTGGTGTTCGGTGTGTGGAATAACGGGCCGCAGACCATCACGTCGCCGGGTTCGTACCAGAGTGGTGGATGGCATCACGTGGTGGCGACTCAGGGCGCGACCGGAATGGCGCTCTACGTCGATGGTGCGCTGGTGGGGACCAACCCGACGACGACCGCGCAGGCCATTACCGGTTATTGGCGGCTGGGTGGCGACAATCTCGCGTACTGGCCGGGCGTGCCGGCGAGCAACTGGTTCCACGGTGGCATTGACGATGTGGCCTTCTATCCGACCGCATTGACCGCACTTCAGGTCGGTACGCACTACTCGGCCGGTAACAACTAGTTCAGGCTAAAAGCAGCGCCGCTCCATTTTGGGGGGGCTGTTCACCGGCCGGCCACCGCCTCGGCGAGGGCCCGGAAGATCAGCGCGGTCGAAGTGGCGCCCGGGTCCTGGTGGCCGACACTGCGCTGGCCGAGATAGGACGCGCGGCCTTTGCGGGCGACCAGCGGCGCGGTCGCCCGCATGCCTTTCTCGGCCGCTTCCGCTGCCCGCGAGGTGGCGCAAACGAGGTCGCCGCCGGCCGCCAGCTCATCTTCGAAGGCGGCCAGCGCCGGCGCGTACGCATCGACGATCGTCTTGTCGCCGGGCGCCGCCGCGCCTAGCCGCTGGATCGCGGCGAGACCGTCGGTCAAGCCCACCAGCAGCTGTTTCGGGTCGGCGTTGGGGTCAGGGAGGGCCTTGCCGATGGCCCGGAAAGCGCTGCCGAACAGCGGTCCGGCGGCGCCGCCGACGCTGCTGATCAAGGTCATGCCGGTGGTCACGAGGAGGTCCCCGACCGTGGCCACCTCGCGGCCTTCGAGCGCGGCCACGACGGCGGCGAACCCGCGGTGCATATTCGCGCCGTGGTCGGCGTCGCCGATCGCCGAGTCGAGTTGGGTCAGCAGGTCGGTGTGCTCGTCGATGGCCGCGGCGATGCCGTGCACCCAGTCGCGCGTGGCGGCTACGTCCATCGTTTTCTCCTCCAGATAACACCGATTCCGACCAGCGTACGGGCGATCGCGATCCCGTCGCCGACCAATGCGGGCACGACCCCGCCGAAACCATGGATAGCTCTATCGATGGATATGCCGATCGTACGATTAGCAGCGGCCAGGTGTCACCGCTGACCATCGCCGCAGAGGGTTGGACGCGCGAGAGGCCGTCCGGGCGCTCGCGGACACCTTCGACGCGCTGCCGACTGACAGGGCACTCTTTTCTGACTAGAAGGACGAGTCTGGCCGGAAGGACGAGTCGAGCCGTAAGGTGCCATTAGTTTTTTGACGAGAATGATGGCGTAATGTCCGGTTGTCGGTCAGGGTTTCTTTTGCTGCCGCCGTTTTGTTTGCCGCGAACATCGTTCGTACCGCCGGCCACCGTATTTCGGCCGGTCGAGCGGCGCTACATTGTGCTTCGACCGATCGCTTTCGAGCAGCCCGACGGCGCGCTGCTGGCAGGTCCTGGACAGCAAAGGTGCTGCGCAATGTCAGGTGCCCGAAAGCGGCTCTGGAAGCCACTGGCCGTCGCCGCCGGCTCGATCGCCGTGGTGACCGTCGCGTCCGTGCTCGCCACCGCCTGGGGCGACACCTCGCCCAAGGCTGGCACGCCGGAAACCGTCACCGCCGATCCACTGTCGACCTGGCAGACCGATGGCATCGTGTGGAGTTTGGCGCAGGCCGGCTCGACGGTTTTCGCCGGCGGCAATTTCGACTTCGTACGACCGCCCGGCACCACGCCTGGCGACTACGCTCAGCTCAGCCGTAGCAATCTCGCCGCTTTCGATGTGGCGACTGGAAAACCGACCACCTTCGCGCACGCGGTGACCGGCACGGCTTACGTCTCCAACCGGCTCGGAATGCCAGACGATCGGCACCGACGAATACCTCTGTGACGCGGTCTTTCGGGCCAAGACCTCGCCAGACGGCAAGGCGCTCTATATCGGTGGCGATTTCACCCACGTGGATGGCCAGGCCCGCAGCCGGCTCGCCGGTTTCGACCTGACCACCGGAAAGCTCGACGCCAAGATGAGCGCGCTGGTGAACAACCGGATCCGCGGCATCGCGGTTTCGGCCACCACGGTCTACATCGGTGGTGACTTCACCACGGTTAACGGGCAGCCGCGTACGAGGCTGGCCGCGCTCGACCGGGCCACCGGCGCGTTGTTGCCGTGGGCGCCGACCGCGACCGACACCGTACGGGCGCTGGCCCTGTCCGCCGACGGCGGCCGGGTCATCGTCGGCGGCGATTTCGCAAAACTCAATGGCAGCAACGAAAACAGCGTTGGCGCGGTGAGTGCGACCGGCACCGGCGCGCTGACGCAGTGGAACAGTCGGCCGGGCCGGCGCCGTCCGGCAGCAAATACTCCGGGGTGACAGACCTGGTGGTGGCCGGCTCGACCGTCTACGGCGGAGCGCACGGCGAGGGTGGCGGCGTTTTCGACGGCCGGTTCGCGGTCGACACGAATACCGGCAACACCCTGTGGACGGACACGTGTCTTGGCGCCACCACAGCGATTGCGGTGCAGGGCAGTGTTGTCTACAGCGGATCGCATGGGCACGACTGCAGCTCGATGGGTGGCTGGCCGCAGACGAATCCGTCGACTTATCAGCGGCTGGTAGCCGAAACCGCCGGCAGTGGCAGCAAGAGCACGCTGCTGCACTGGTTCCCGTATGTCAACTACGGCCCGGAAACCTCGTATTACAAGCAGGGTCCGTGGGCACTGGTCGCGGACAGCAACTACCTGTGGGTCGGCGGTGAATTCACCAGGGCCGGCGACGCCGATCAGCAGGGCCTCACCCGGTTCGCGACCAAGAGCGTGGCGCCGGACACCAACCCGCCCGGAAACGCCGTTCGCAGCCGCCACCGTCGGCGCGGTCGGCAGCACCGCGCTGAAGGTCACCTGGAAGGCTACCTGGGACCGGGATAACGCGGACCTGACCTATCAGGTCTTCCGTGACAACGGCACGACCCCGATCTACACGACGACGGCAACGTCCAACTTCTGGACCCTGCCGACGCTGACTTTCACCGACTCGGGCCTGGCCGCCGGAAGTTCTCACTACTACCGGGTAAAAGTGAGCGATCCGTATCACAACACCCGATCAAACCCCAATTCCGTCACGGTGCCGGCATAGCCATCAGCAAGTAAAAAAGAATCTTCCGTACGCTCCGGGAGTTGCCCTTAGGGGCGGCTCCCGGAGCGTTTTTGTGCCCGTTTTGCTGGCTGTTGCGGGGATTTTCGGCACTTCATTAACGCGCACAATTGGCCGTCGAAAGAGTCATAAAGAATAGCGGTCCGGCTATCTGGAGTGGACGAACAGACTATTCGCGCCATGGTGGGAAAGAGTTAGCGTGGCGCGGACCGATCGCTTTCCGTGAGCGGCTCTTTCGCTGCCGTCGCGGGCCCTTTCCAGCAAGGACCACAGATGCCAGCTGCGTTATCGTCGCCCGCGTCCCCGTCACCAAAGGCCAGGTTCCGACGAGGTCTGATCGTCGCGGCTGGCGCTGCCCTGACCTTGATCGCCAGCCTCGCGCTGGCGCCGCTCGCGCACGCGGACACCGCGCCGCCGGCCGGTACGCCCGAGACGGTCACCGCCGACAACCTGCCGACCTGGCAGACCAACGGCATTGTCTGGAGCCTCACCCAGAGCGGCGGAACGGTTTACGCCGGTGGGAATTTCGACCACATTCGCCCGCCCGGCACGGCTGACGGCGATCCCAGCCAGCTGACCAGGTCCAACCTCGCGGCCTTCAATGTGGCCACTGGGCAACCGACCGGTTTCGACCACGCGGTGACCGGCACGGCGTATAGCTCGACCACCAACCCGGGCCCCGAATGACTCGGTGGGCACCAACGAATGGCTCTGCCAGGCAATTTTCCGGGTCAAGGCGGCGCCGGACGGCAGCGCGCTGTATTTCGGCGGCGATTTCACCCACGTCGACGGCGAGCCGCGCAGCCGGCTGGCCGGTGTCAGTCTTTCCACCGGGCAGCTGGACCCGGCGATGACCCCGGACATCAACGGGCGGGTGCGAGGAATCGCCGTCTCGGCGACGACCGTCTACATTGGCGGCGATTTCACCCAGGTGGACGGACAAACCAGGACTCGGCTGGCCGCGTTGGACCGGGCCACCGGAGCGTTGCTGCCGTGGGCACCGGCCGCGGATGACACCGTGCGTACGCTCGCGCTCAGCTCGGACGGCAGCCGGGTCATCGTCGGTGGAGACTTCCCGCATCTCAATGGCAGCAACGAAAACGCGATCGGCGCGGTGGACGCCAGCACTGGCGCACTGACCACCTGGAACAGCCGGCCGATCCAGTCGCCCAACGGCAGCCAGTTCTCTGGCGTGACCGAGCTGGTCGTCGTCGGACCGACGGTTTTCGGTGGCGCACACGGTGAAGGCGGCGGTGTTTTCGACGGCCGGTTCGCGGTGGACACCAACACTGGTACGACCCAATGGAAAGACACCTGCCTGGGCGCCACCACGACGATCGCGGTGCAAGGCGGCATTGTCTACAGCGGCTCCCATGCGCATGACTGCAGCTCGATGGGTGGCTGGTCGCAGACCAACCCGGCGACCTACCAGCGGCTGCTGGCCGAGACCGCGGATTCCGGCGGTGCCTCGAAAAACAAGCTGCTGCACTGGTTTCCCCTCGGTGAACACCGGCCCGGCGGACTCGTACTACAAACAGGGCCCGTGGGCGATGGCCAACGACGACACGTATTTGTGGGTCGCCGGCGAATTCACCAAGGTCGGCGGCGTCGACCAGCAGGGCTTGACCCGGTTCGCGCCCAAGAGCGTGGCACCGGACATCAACCCGCCCGAAGCGCCCTTCGCCGCGCCGGTCGCCACCAATGCCAGCAAAACCTCGCTGAAGGTCAGCTGGGACGCGACCTGGGACCGGGACAACACGGCCACCACGTACCAGCTTTTCCGAGACGACGGAACCACGCCGATCTACACCACGACGGTGAACACGAATTTCTGGACGCTGCCCACGCTTTCCTTCACGGACACGGGTCTGGTCACCGGCAGCTCGCACTACTACCGGGTGAAGGTCGCGGATCCGTTCAACAACAAGCGTTCCTCGCCGTACGGCGACGCGGTAACCGTCAAATGCCCGTGGTTCATCTGCTTGTAAGCGCACAGGCCGCGGCTTGTCAACAATAGGAAGTGATTCCCAGTGTCCTGGAAATTTCGTGCCCTGACAGCCGCGGTCGCGCTGTCGGCCGGTCTCGCGCTGGCGGTGCCGGCTGCGGTGCCGGCCAATGCCGACACCGCGCCACCGGCCGGCACCCCGGCCACCGTGACCGCCGATCCGCTGTCGACGTGGCAGACGGACGGCATCTGGGTCTGGGCGCTGGCACGGTCCGGGTCGACCGTTTTTTCGCCGGCGGGAACTTCAACGATATCCGGCCGCCGGGCGCGGCGGCCGGCGCGTCCAGCCAGCAGTCCCGGTCGAACCTGGCCGCGTTTGACATCGCTTCCGGCGCGCCGACCACCTTCAATCACCCGGTGACCGGAACGGCGTACACGTCGACGACCAACCCCGGCCCGGAATGCGACTCGGTGGGTACGAACAAGTGGCTCTGCGACGCGATTTTCGGCGTCGCGGCGGCGCCGGACGGCAAAGCCGTCTACTTCGGTGGCGATTTCACCGCGGTGGACGGGCATGCCCGCAGCCGGTTCGCCGGCATCAACCTGAGCACCGGCGCGCTGGAGCCGATTTCGGCGACCATCAACAGTCGCGTACGAGCAGTCGCCGTCTCGGCGACGACGGTCTACATCGGCGGCAACTTCACCACCGTCAACGGCCAGCCGCGGACTCGGCTGGCCGCCTTCGACCGGGCCACCGGCGCTTTGCTGCCGTGGAACCCGTCGACGGACAACACCGTTCGTACGATGGCGCTCAGCACCGACGGCAGTCGGGTCATCGTCGGCGGCGACTTCGACCATCTCAACGGCAGCAACGAAAACAGCATCGGCGCGGTCAGCTCCACTGGCACCGGCGCGCTCACCCCATGGAGCACCCCCCGCGGCCGATCCCGCCGCGCAACGGCACCCAGTATTCCGGTGTCACCGATGTGGTCGTGGTCGGTCCGACGGTTTTCGCCGGCGCGCATGGTGAAGGCGGCGGAGTTTTCGACGGTCGGCTGGCGGTCGACACGGCCACCGGAAAGCTGTTATGGAAGGACACCTGCCTCGGCGCCACGACGACGATCGCGGTGCAGAACGGCGTTGTCTACAGTGGATCGCACGCGCATGACTGCAGTTCGATGGGCGGTTGGGGACAGACCAACCCGGCGACGTACCAGCGGTTGCTGGCCGAGACCGCGGATTCCGGCGGCGCCTCGAAAAACCAGCTGCTGCACTGGTTCCCGCAGATCAACTACGGCCCGACCAGCTCGTATTACAAGCAGGGCCCGTGGTCGATGGCGAACGACGACAAATATCTCTGGGTGGGCGGCGAGTTCACTCAGGTCGGGGGGGGTCGCGCAGCAGGGCCTGACGCATTTCGCGACGACCGCGGTGAAGCCGGACATCAACGCGCCGGAGGTGCCGTTCGCGGCCCCCACGGTGGCCACCGCTGGCAGCAAGACGCTGAAGGTGACCTGGAAGACCACGTGGGACCGCGACAACGCGAAACTCACGTACGAGGTGATCCGCGACAACGGGTCGACGCCGGTTTACACCACCACCGCGTCGACGAATTTCTGGACGCTGCCATCGCTGTCGTTCACCGACACCGGCCTCGCCAGCGGCAGTTCGCATTACTACCGGATCAGGGTCTCCGATCCGTACGGGAACGCCCGCTCCTCACCGAACTCCACAGCAGTGGTCGCCAGTTGAATTAGCATGGTGGCATGACACTGCCATTAAGTACGCGGCTCCGGGTACGGGCTCGACAGGGCCTGTCGCGGGGCCTTCGTGCGGTGCCACCGGGAGTGGTCGCACAGGTGCACCGGCGGTTCGCTGGATCCTCCGGCGTCCAGCAGCGGTTGTGGGCGCCGGCGGTTTCGCTGCTGCGGCACCGGCCGTTGGCGCCGATGCGCGACTTCGCGCTTCCCGACAACCCGGGGCTGCGGCTCACCGCGGTCGAGTCGCGGCTGGCCCGATTGCTTTACTGGTACGGGGAATCCGGCTATGAGGGCTGCGAAACGTTGTGGTGGCGGCGATTGTGTGAGCGGGCCACCGGGATCCTGGAGCTCGGCGCCAATATCGGTTACTACACCGTGCAGGGCGCGGCGGCCGCGCCGGACGCGAAATATGTGGCGGTGGAGGCGAATCCGGAGTCGGCGGACATCGTACGGGCGAACGTACGGCTGAATGCACTACGGAATGTGGACATCGTGCAGGCCGCCGTGGTGGGTGACGACGCTCCGGAAACGATGGAGCTTTCGCTGCCGGACCAGGAACAGTATTCGGCGCCTACTGGGGCTTATCTGTCGGCCGGAAACGAGGGCGTCGGCAACCGGCCGTCCACTCGTGCGGTCACGGTCCCGACCGTCCGCATGTCGTCCCTTGTGGACGGTGTGGACCTGCTGAAGCTGGACATCGAGGGCTATGAGGCCCAGGTGCTGGAGTCGGTACGGTCGAGGATCGCCGAGACCCGCCCCACGATCGTGGTGGAGGTGCTGAAAAAGGTGCCGCGGCTGCGAGCAGTGATCAGCGACCTGCACGCCACCGGATATCTGGTTTTCGCTATTGGCGACGACTCGCTGCACCTGCTGACCGCCGACGAGCTGGCCAACCCGGCGCCCCTTCCGCGCTATGGCAGCCGCGATGTGGTGCTCGTACCAGCCGAACGCGCGAAAGAACTTTAGTCGACGCCCGGCCCGACCCAGAGCACCGCGAGCTGGGCTGGCCGTCGTCGTCAGGCCAAGCGCGGATGCCACCTCGGACGGCAGTGGCTGACCGCCGTGCGCGGCCGGGGAACTGGGTTGTGGGCGGAAATTCAGCGCGCCCGGATTGACGAAGACATCGCCCGGCCCACCGGTCAGTTCCTGGCCGTGTGCCTCCAAGCCGGTGGCCTGTCGCCATTGCGCCAGCGATCCGTACGCGTCCACATCGGACGGTGAATTCCACCAGGAAACCAGCACGCTGGGAAGGTGGGCGTTGGCGCGTACGTAACAACCGCCGTCACTGGCCACGATCATCTGGGCGGCACTGGTCCGCGGTGGGTTCTTGTAGTCCGCGGTGATCACGAACGGCTGGTCGGAATCCACGTCACCGACCATCAAGTTGTTCAGCAGCCGGGTGTTGCGGCTGTCCCAGACCTGGCCCATGCCGTTGGAGTACGGGTCGCTGTCCGGTCCGCGCGGATCGTTGTAGACGCCGAGGTTGCTCTGGTTGCCGACCATCGTGTTGTTGACCACCCGAACGTTGTCCGAGCTGGAGATTTTCAGGCCCAGCTTGGCATTGCCCGCCATCACGTTGGACGCGACCAAGGCCCGTGCGGAAATCTCGTAGAACAGGCCGTTGACCTGGTTGCCGCTCGCGAGGTTCCCGATCACCACCGCGTCGCTGCAGCCCAGGTCGCACCACCAGCCGTTGGAGTGGTTGTCCCGAAAGATGTTCCTGGCGATGTACGGCCGTTTGGTACGGGTGATCTTGGTGCCGGCGGCCCCCACCGAATCACCGGAGATGGCGAAATGCTCGGCGTTGTTGCCGACCATGGTGTTGCCGACGATCCTGATGTTGTCGGCTTTGTTGGCGACGATGCCGGCGAGGCCGTTGCGGTCGAAGAGGCTGCTACTGATGGTCGCGTCCGGCTGCGCGATCAGCAGCCCGGTGGCGGCGGAGCCGAGGAAAACATCCTTTTCGAAAGTGACCTTCCGAGCATTGACCGAGACCATCGCCGGATGGTCTTTGTAGTCCTGGTTGGACGCGAAAGAACGGAATCCGACGCCCCGGATGACCGCGCCGGCGGCGCCGGAGTCCAGCACCGCGAACTGGGTGCGTACGGCCGATTCCACCGTCTTGCCGGCTGGCGAGGTGCCGACGTACAGGACATGGCGGCTTTGGTCGACGAAGAACGTGCCGGCCTGCACCTTGTCGCGGCTGCCGACCTGGCGCAATGGCTGGCCGTTTATCAGCACCATGTCAGGGAAACCGGCCTGCGGGTAGGCCGGATCGATGATGTTCGGCAGGAAACAGCTGTGGCACAGCTGGACATCCCAGTTGTCGTGCCGCCAGGTCGACCCGTCGGCGACCCAGCCGGTGACCACGTCGGCGCCGGATATCCACGCCTGCTCGCCCGGATACGGCTGCAGGATGAACGGTTTTCCCAGCCCGTCCACGGATTCCCGGTAGACGCCGGCGCGGAGCACCACGGTGCGCCGGAGGGCACCCGGTCCAGGGCGGCGCCGACCGTACGCAGGGGGGTGTCCTTGCCGCCGTCCGCGCTGTCATTCCCGGCGGGGGAGACGTAGAGGCTGCCCGGTGGGATCGGGTAGTCGGTGGTCGGAATCGCTACCGGAACAGTGTTCGCACGGTCCGCCCGGGAGGTGTCCACTCCCGGCGGCTCCGAGCTCTCCGAACTCATCGCCCGGGGCAGGTCGACCAGCAGGAGCCGGCCGCCGACCACAATGGTGACCGCGCCGACCAGCACCACCACGGCCCATACCGCCAACCGCCGACGCCAGTGGGCGTCCGGTGGCGCGTCTCTTTGGACCGGTCTGGAGGGCATCGGTGGGATGCTACGCCCAAACCACCCGTATCACCGCTTGGCCGACGCCGGCTCGCCATCCGCCCGTCGCCCGGTGGATGTTCGGCCGACGTTTGTCGCCGTTCGGAGCGGCGCACTCGTACGGCCGCATCGAATACCCTGGTCTGGGCACCGGTTTCGTCCGTTTCGGCCGTGACGGCCAGTGGTGGACGTAGCCTTAAAGGGCTAAGTACCTGGGGTCGGGAATGGGCGGTGGCTGTGAGCCGGAGTGAGCGCGATGGATGAGCGCTCCGCGCCGGGCATCCTGGAGGCGTTCTGGCGCTACCGGGCGACCTCGGCCGCGATCGTGCTGCTGGCGGTGGCGCTGAGCGTCGGCGTGACTTTCGTGCTGAAAGGGCAGGCCACCGCTAAGGCGGTGATGACGCTGTCGACCCCCGGCCCGGACAACGTCATTGGCGTGAACATCAACAGCGAGGCCGCTTTCGTCCGGTATGTGAAGCAGCGCGCGATCTACGTGACCTCGGACAAGGTGCTGCAGCAGGCCGCGAAGTCGCTCGGCGACACCAGCGTGGCGGACCTTCGTACGAGCGTGACCGCGACCGCCAGCGACACCGGCGAGGACATCGCGGTGACCGCCACCGCGCTGAGCGCGACGACCGCGGCGCGGAACGCGCGAACGCCGTGGTGAAGGCGTATCAGGACGAGACCCAGGCAGACGTCACGGACGCGACCACGTCCGCGCTGGCCGCGATCTCGGCCGCTCGGTCCAAAGTGGTGTCGCAGCTGTCTGGCGGCGACGCCGGCACCCCCAAGACGGCGACCAGCAGCATCGACAAGGCCGACCAGAGCTCGGCCACCCAGACGCTGTCCGCGCTCGACGTGCAGGCCAGCCACATCCGGCTCTGGTCCACGCTGTTCAACAACGGCGTCTCGCTGGTGAACCCGGCGAGCGCGGACAGTGCGGCCGGCGGCGGCCTGCCGTACAAGGAGGCGGGCATCGGCTTGCTGCTTGGCCTGCTGCTGGCCGGCGCACTCGCCTGGCTGCGGGCCGACCGGGACCGGCGGGCCCGGGCCGCCGAGGACGCCGGCGAGATCATCGGCGCGCCGCTGCTCGGCGAGGTTCCCGAGGTCACCCGCGCGGAGGCGGTCACCCTCGACCACGTGGCGAACATGCCGTCCGAGAGCTACCAGCTGGTCGCGTCCGGCCTGCAGGCCACCATGGGCGGCGGGGGTTCTGCTGGTCACCGGCGCGACCCGCGGCGAGGGGCGTACGACCACCGCCCTGCACCTCGCGGCCGCGGCGGCTCGCGATGGCGCGCGCGTACTGATCGTCGACGGCGACATCCGGGTGCAGCGGCTGTCCGAGTTGTTCGGGCTGGCCCGGGAGGCCCGCGGGCTGACCGCACTGGCCGCCCAGCACGCGACCGTCGACGAATGCACGTATTCGGTGGACCTCGGCGGCGACAACGCGCTGTGGCTGATGCCGGCCGGTGCCGCTGTCGGCAACGTGCCGGGCGTCTTCGGGTCGGCCGCGATGGCCAAGGCGCTGGTGGAGATGCGGACCAAGTACGACATGGTCATCGTCGACTCGTCGCCGCTGGTCAGCTCCCCGGACGCGGCCGCGATGGCCCGGCACTGCGGGGCCGCCCTGGTGGTCACCCGGCGGGGTACGACGCTCGGCCCGCTCCGCCGGCTGGTGCAGCAGCTTGACCTCTACTCGGTGACGGTCGTCGGTCACGTCTTCACCTTCAGCGGCACGTCCCGGCCGGCTCGCCGCGCCGCCGCGCCGCAGGCGTGAGCCCACCGGGCCGCGGGCTGCTGGCCCGGCGGGCCAGCTCGGCGCTGGTCTCGCAGGGGATCACCGCGTTCGCGAGCCTGGTGTTGCAGCTGGTCGCGGCACGTACGCTCGGCGCCGCCGGCCTCGGTTTGTACGCGCTGTGCGTCTCGGTGTTGATCACCGCGACCGCGCTCTACACCGGCTGGGTCGGCGACAGCGTGACCGTGTTGGACCGCTTCGAACCCCAGATCCGGGCGGCGATTTCGGTCAGCGTGATCATCGGCGCCGCCGGCGGATTCCTGGCCGGGCTGGCATATCTGCTGTTCTTTGGCGGCGGCACGTTGTCGGCCGCTTTCCTGCTGGGTGTCCTCATCACTTGTTGGCTGCTGGAGAGGAGACCGGCCGGCGGACGCTGATGGCGCGGCAGGAATTCGGCAAGCTGGTCGCGAACGACGGCACGTACTTCGCCGTCACGCTGCTGGCGTTGGCCGTCGGCTGGCTGCTCGGCGTGCCCTGGTCGCTGACCGAGCTGCTCGGCGCGATGACCGTCGGCGCGGTCGCCGCCATCTTGTTGGCTGTCATTCAGTTGCCCCGTGCGGAACTGTCCGCGCTCCGACCGGGTTTCGCCGGCCTGCGTACGGTGGCCGCCTTCGCCGCCTGGCGATCCGGGCAGGCCACCATGCGACCGGCGACGTTGCTGGTGGCGCGGCTGATGGTGCAGATTTTCGGCTCGCTGGCCGCGGTCGGCGCGATGGAAGCCGCGCGGCTGCTGTTGGCGCCCGCGCAGACGGTCATCAGCGGCGCCGGCAGCTTCCTGCTGTCCACGTTCGTGTCCGCCGAAAAGTCCGGCGAGCGCGGCCGTACCCAGAAGAAGCTGGCGAACCGTGCGGTCTGGGCGCTGGTGGTGGCGGTGGTGATCATGGTCGGCGTGGTGGCGGCTGCGCTGCGCGGCCCACTCGGGTGGCTGGTCACCGGCGGGAAGTACGAGCTGTCCGCGATCGCGGTCGTCGGCTGGGCCGTCTACCTGGCCACCTGGGCGGCGACCCTGCCGTATGTCACGGAGATCGTCGCCCGGCAGCGTTCGCGCGATGTTTTCGTCGTAAGGCTGGTGGACTCGGTCCTGGGCGTGGTCGCCACGCTCGTTGTGCTGGCCGCGGGGCTCGGATATCCGTGGGTGCCGTGGGGGATGTCGGTCGGCGGCCTGGTGGCGGCGGTGTGGCTGCGTCAGATCGCGGTGCGTACGCGACCCGACGCCCGCATCGGCGGCCGCCACCGGATGAGCCGCCGGCGTACCGGCGTCGCCGCCTGACCCAGCGTTCGCGCCGGGCCAGGCGGGAATCGCTCAGGCCCGGCGGGCGTCCATGCTGAAGGTCAGCACGTTGCCGGACCCGGTCTCGGTCTCGGTCTGCCCGTAAAGCACTCCGGTGCCGCCATTGGTGTAAGCGCAACCGACCGTGCCGCTGGCCCGGCCGTTGCCATCGAGCTGCAGAACGTTGGGGGAAGTGGCGGTGTGGCAGATGGTCGCGCCGTTGACCGAGAGCTCGGCGTAGACCAGGGCTCCGGCCGGGCCACTGACGTCGTAGTCCAGGTAGTAGTTCCCAGCCGAGACCGGACTGGACAGGGACTGGCAGTGGTCGGACTGCGCGGTGGTGTGGCAGACCGCGCTGAACGCGGGTTGGGCTGTGGTGGCTGAGGCCGCGGACGGCACGGCCAGGAGTACCAGCGCGCCGGCGACCGCTGCTATTTTCCTCACTGGTGCCGCCAATCGAGGGAGATGTCGCTGGCCTGGTTCGAAGTGGCGCTGAGCTGCGCATCGCCGGCTGGCAGCTCGCACCCAATCGTGCCGCTCGCATGTCCACGCGCGGGTATTTCGATCGGCGCCACCGTGAGGCAGATCGAGAACCCGACGGCAAGTCTGGCGGTCGCTTCCGCGGGCGTCTTGGTGTCGTTGGTGATGTCGTAGTCCAGGTAGTAGTTCCCGGCATCGACGTGCTGCGGCAGCCCCTGACAGTCCCGCACACTCGCGCAGAAGACACTCGCTGCCGGTTGCAACGTCGCGGCCGACGCCGCTGCTGGCGCCGCCGCGACCATCGCCAGGCCGGCGGTGACCATTCCAGCTCTTCGGACCCACTCGCTGATCACGCGTAACTCCCTGTTGAGGTGATTTGGGGTACGCCCGATCTTGCTGTTCAAATGTCCGGAAAACAATCGATAAATGTCATAAGTAGTGGTTATCAGATGTCATTACCACCTTCCCCGCCAGTGACAGGCCCGACCTCGAGTGCGGGACTTTAACCCACACTCGACGCCGAGAGAGGCACAAAGTCCCACACTCGACGAAAACCCAGCCCCACCGGGGTTAGCGCAGGTCGATGGTGGGTGGCGCCAGGTAGCGGGGGGAGGGTGCCGGCGGCGAGTGCCTCCGCCAGACTCGGCGCGTCCGCGTCCTTGGGGGACAGGATCGGCCGGTCGGTGGGCCAGTCGATGGCGAGTTCGGAGTCGAGCGGGTTGACGGCGTGCTCGAACTGCGGTGCGTACGTCTGCGAGCAAAGGTAGACGACGGTCGCGTTGTCGGTCAGGGAGCAGAAAGAATGGCCCAGTCCCTCGGAAAGGTAGACCGCTCGGCGCTCGGTGTCGTCCAGCCTTACGGCTTCCCATTTCCCGTACGTCGGTGAGCCAACCCGCACGTCGACGACGACATCAAGCACCGCGCCGGACACGCAGGAGACGTATTTTGCCTGTCCTGGAGGAACATCGGCGAAATGAATGCCGCGGACCACCCCGAGCGCGGACGTGGAAAGGTTGGCCTGGGCCAGTTCCAGCGGGTGACCGACCACATCGGACAGTTGGTCGAAGCGATACCACTCGGCGAAACTGCCGCGGTTGTGTCGGTGTGCTGGTCGGGAAGGATCTGATAAGCCCCGGGAATGCCGAGCTCGACGATCTTCACCGGGACAGCACCTCCGCCGACGGCCGGGTCTCGCGGTCGTCCGCGGCCAGCAGTTCATAAAGATAGTCGCCATAACCGCTCTTGCGCAGCGGCTCGGCCAGTGCCCGCAACTGGTCGTCGTCGATCAGGCCGGCCCGCCACGCGACCTCTTCCAGGCAGCCGATCTTCAGGCCCTGCCGCTCGGAGACCACCCGGACATATTCCGAAGCCTGCACCATCGCCTCGAACGTACCGGTGTCCAGCCAGGCCGTGCCGCGGTCCAACACCGAGACCCGCAACCGGCCCGCGCGCCGATAAATCTCGTTCACCGCGGTGATTTCCAGCTCGCCGCGGGCACTGGGCCGCAGCTCGCGGGCGATGTCGACCACGTCACGGTCGTAGAAATACAGGCCTGGCACGACATAGCGGGACCGTGGCCGGGCCGGCTTCTCCTCGATGGAGACGACCTGGCCGTCCTGGTCGAATTCGACCACGCCGTAGTCCTGCGGATTCGCCACCGGATACGCGAAAATCTGGCCGCCGTCGACCTCGGAATAGGCAGCTAACTGGGATCCGAGACCGACGCCGTGGAAAATGTTGTCGCCCAGAATCAGCGCGACCGGCTCGCCGGCGAGGAAATTGGCGCCCAGCACGAACGCCTGCGCGATGCCCTCCGGACGACTCTGCTCCGCATACTCCAGCCGTAGCCCGAACTGGCTGCCGTCACCCAGCAACCGGCTGAACAGCGGACGGTCGTCGGGGGTGGTGATGATCAGGATCTCCGAAATTCCGGCGGCGACCAGAACCGAGAGCGGATAATAAATCATCGGCTTGTCGAACACCGGCAGCAGTTGTTTGGAGACCGCACGTGTCACCGGCCACAGTCGGCTCCCGGTTCCGCCGGCCAGCACTATTCCACGCATCTTCGCGACATTAGTTGTCGAATCGGGATCGGTGATCCGCCGAACGGGCACGGTTACCCGCTCGTACGGCCAGCACCCCCGGTGTCGGCGCGAGCGCGGTCATCGGCGTGGCTACTCTCGACAGGTGCGACTAGTTGTCACCGGCGGCGCCGGATTCATTGGTTCGGAGTTCGTCCGGGCAGCTCTGACGGGTCAGTTGGAGTTCGGGTCGACGGCCGGCGACCTCGACCTGGTCGTCCTGGACGCGCTCACATATTCCGGCAACCGCGCCAATCTGGCGAATGTCGCGGACGATCCGCGGCTGCATTTCGTGACCGGTGACATCTGCGATCCAGTGGTGGTTGCGCAAGTCATGTACGGCGCGGACGCGGTCGTGCATTTCGCCGCCGAATCGCACGTTGACCGCTCCATCGCCGATCCGGCGGCATTCGTGCGTACGAACGCGGTCGGTACCCAGACCCTGTTGGAATCGGCCCGCCGGGCCGGCGTCGGCCGTTTCGTCCATGTCTCCACCGACGAGGTGTACGGCTCGATCGGCACCGGATCCTGGACACCGGACCAGCCGCTCGCGCCGAATTCCCCTTATGCCGCTTCGAAAGCGGCCGGCGACCTGATGGCCTTGGCGTATTTCCGGACGTACGGCATGGATGTCGTGGTGACCCGTGGCTCCAACACCTACGGCCCTTTCCAGTTCCCGGAGAAGATCATTCCGCTGTTCGTGACGAATCTCATGGACGGTGGCACAGTGCCGCTTTATGGCGATGGTGCGAATGTCCGTGACTGGCTGCATGTCACCGACCACTGTCAGGGTGTGGCCGCGGCGCTGCGACACGGTCGGGCTGGTGGCGTCTATCACCTCGGCGGCGGCGGCACCGAGCTCAGCAACCGGGAGCTGACCGGGCGGCTGCTGGAGCTGTGCGGCGCCGGCTGGGACAGCGTCCGGCACGTCGAGGACCGCAAGGGACACGACCTGCGCTACTCGCTGGACATCGCGGCCAGCCGCGCTGAGCTGGGCTACCAGCCGTCCGTCGATATCGACGCCGGGCTGGCCGCGACTGTCGACTGGTATCGCACCCACCGCGCCTGGTGGGAGCCGCTGCGCGCCACCGCGTCTTGATCACTTGGACCTCAGGTGCGGCCGGACCGGCCCTGCTGGCATCCTCCGGAGTTGAGCGAAGCAGGGAAAGAAGGAGTCGCACCGTGACCCGATGGCTGATCGCCGGCGGCGGCGGGATGCTCGGCCGCGAGTTGGAGCAGTTGCTGGCCCAGTCGCGGCTGGATGACATCGTGGTCGCGCTACCACACGCCGACCTGGACATCACCGACCCGTCGGAGGTCGGCGCGGCCGTACGGCAGAACGTCGGACCCGGGGACGTGGTGGTCAACTCCGCCGCGTACACGAACGTCGACGCCGCCGAGGCCGACCAGGCCACCGCGTACGCGGTGAACGCCGAGGGGCCGGCGGCGCTGGCCGGCGCGTGCGGCCAGGTGGGCGCCCGGCTCGTACACATCTCCACCGACTACGTCTTCGACGGCAAGGCCACTCGGCCGTACGAAGAGGACGCCAACACCGGGCCGGTCAACGCGTACGGGGCGAGCAAGCTGGCCGGCGAACGGGCCGTACTTATGGCGTTGCCCAACGGCGGTTATGTGGTGCGTACGTGCTGGCTCTACGGCCGTTATGGGGCGAACTTCGTGTCGACCGTGCTGGCCGCCGGCCGGGCCGGCAAGCAGCTGACGCTGCCGACGACCCAGGTCGGCCAGCCGACCTGGACCCGGCCGGTGGCCGAGCAGATCCTGGCGCTGGTCGAGTCGGACGCGATGCCCGGGCTTTACCACGGCTCAGCGTCCGGGGCGGCCAGCCGCTACGAGCAGGCCTTCGCCGCCTTCGAAGCCGCCGGACTCGACACCTCGCTGCTGACCCCCACCGTCACCCCGTCACTGCGCGCCCGCCGCCCGCCCGTCGTACACCGCGCTGGCCCACACCCGCTGGATCCGCGCCGGTCTGCCGCGCTGGCCCCAGTGGCGGACCATGCTCGACACCGCCATCCGCACCGGCACCTTCGACTGACCTCCTCCGCTTCCTCGCGCGGAGGGAGATCAGGAGCCGATCGGGCCGGCGGGGAAGAGGTCGGCGAGGTAACCGGCGAGGTCCGGGATCTCGGGTTTGAGCAGGTGGCGGACCCACGAGGAGCGCTCGTGCTCCAACGGCGGCAGCTCCCACACGCAGCCGATCCAGGGCTTCCGGACGGGTACGAAGTTCGTCGGGTCCTCGTCCGGGCAGCCCAGGAACGGGATGCCGGCGGCCACGTTGTGGTATTCGATGACGTTGTCCCAGACCCACGAGTAGACATTGAGGTAGGCAGCGTTCGAGCTGCGGTGCAGCACGGTGAACGCGGCCGGCGGGGTCTCGTCCACGTCGGCCAGCAGCTGGGGTAGGCAAGCGTAGGCGGCCTCTTCGACGGCCGGCTCGAGGGCGACACCCTCGGCCCGTACGTGGTACCGCTTGATGATGGACCGCCCGGCGACCACGACAACGCCCGGGGGCTGGTCAGGTTCTTCTCGATGAACGACATGGCCGAAAGGTAGCCGCGTACGCCTGACATCTTCTGTCAGTCGGCCCCGCGCGTACCTGATGGGGACATCTCCCAGAGGGTCGTCTAGACTTGCGAGGTTGCCCGGCGAGGGACGCCCAATGACGGCTCCGTTATCGACGCGCAGGTGAGCTGCTGCGTTGTCACTGATGCGGCGGTCGGCGTTGGCGTACCGAGGATGGACGACAGCTGACCGGGTGGGTGACGGACGTGGCTGACCCCGTCGGTGCCTCCCAGTCCACTACCAGACCAGCAGTGCAGGCGCGCCCGAGCGCCGCATACCGCAGCTTGTAAGGAGCATCAGTCGTGTCCGAGGTCCTCATCACCGCCGAGCCGCGCACCGAGTTCGGGAAGGGCGGCGCCCGCCGCACCCGCCGCGCGGGCAAGATCCCGGCCGTGCTGTACGGCCACGGCACCGCTCCCCGGCACGTGGCGCTGCCGGCCCGCGAGTTTCACCATGGTCATGCGCGGCGCGGGGGGTGTGAACCCCTGCTGACCGTCGAGATCGACGGCACGAAGGAGCTGGCGCTGCCCAAGGCCATCCAGCGTGACCCGATCAAGGGCACCTTCGAGCACGTCGACCTGCTGCTGGTCCGCAGCGGCGAGAAGGTCACCGTCGACATCCCGATCAGCATCGTCGGCGACCCGTTCCCCGGCGGCATGATCAACCAGGAGCTCGACCGGCTGACCGTGGAGGCCGAGGCGACCCACCTGCCCGACGGCGTCGAGGTGTCGGTCGAGGGCTTCGAGGTCGGCAGCACCATCACCGCCGGGCAGATCACGCTGCCCACCGGCACCACGCTGTCGATCGACCCGGAGGCGTACGTCGTCGGCATCGTCGCCGCGCAGGAGACCTCCACCGAGCCCACCGCGGAGGCGACCGCTGACGCCGGTTCCGGGGACGACGCCTGACCGGCGCCGGCTCGCCTGACGGCGCCGCACTGATCGTCGGCTCGGGAACCCCGGGCCCGAGTACGCCGGCAACCGGCACAACGTCGGCGCCATGGTGCTGGACGTGCTGTCCGCCCGAGTGGGCGGCAAGTTCAAGGTGGCCCGCAAGGGTCGTGCTCACGTAGTAGAAGGCCGGCTGGGCCCGTTGCCCGGCCGGCGAGTGGTGTTGGCCAAGCCGCTGTCGTACATGAACGTCTCCGGCGGTCCGGTCGCCGCGCTCCGCCAGTTCTATCGCGTGGAGCCGGCCGCGATCGTGGTCGTCCACGACGAACTCGACCTGCCCTTTGGCGTCGTACGCCTCAAACAGGGCGGCGGCGAAGGTGGCCACAACGGCCTGCGCTCCATCAGCCAGTCGATCGGGACGAAGGACTACGTCCGCGTCCGCGTCGGCATCGGCCGCCCACCCGGCCGCCAGGACCCGGCCGACTTCGTACTCCGCGACTTCTCGTCGACCGAGCGCAAGGAACTCGACCTCCTCACCGACCTCGCCGCCGACGCCACCGAGGCGATCATCACCGAGGGACTGCTCGCCGCCCAGAATTCCTTCCACGCCTCCTGACACTTTTCACCCGGTGCGGCTCGAAACTGTCGTAGGTGTCTGTTTTTCTTTCCCCCTCCCTTTGAACGGGGGGGGGGGGGTGGGTCGAGAGGTGGACCTTAATTTTTAGTTGAATATTGGTCCTCGAACCCCCCCCCCCCACCCGTCACTGGGGGGGGTGATTTTTGGGGGTGGGTACGACAGTTTTGGGCCGCACCCTGTGTAGAGCTGCACAATCGGATTCCGATTGTGCAGTGGGGTGGTTCAGGACCCGTGTGGGTGCGGCTTTTGGCTGTGGGTGAGCGGGTACTGGGTGGGGGACATAGGTGGCGGCGTTATTTGCGGAATCCGGTTACTGGCGGTGAAAGTTGATCCCACCAGTCCCAATAAGAACAGCGGAATGTGCCTGACTGGATTCTGGTCCACATCTTGGGATTGGCGTCCCGTACCCTGGACCGCCGGTTACCCCTTGCGACTCAAGTGATTCCTGCGCACTCAAGCGCGGGGGCTAGGCGGGGTCAGTCAAGGCGGCCTCGGTCAGCTTGGTCAGCACTCGGTCGCGCAATGTCTCGTACTGCTCTCGGCAGCGTCGGGGCGGTCCGTCGGGGCGTACGACGGCATGGCCGGCGCTCACGTGTTCGTCCGGTCGGAACTGCTCGCGGGTGAGGTCGACTTCCATTCTGCCGCCGAACCGGTTCCAGTAGTGGTAGCCGACCTTCGCGCTCTCGACCAGCACCTCGCCGAGCATCAGGTCGCCGCCGAAGAAATCGTGCAGCACCAGGGCCGTCACGCCGCATTGACCCCTGGACGGGTTCTCCGGATGCCAGTCGGCGAGATCGGCGGGATCGCAGGTGTCGGCGCCCCAACTCGCCCGGACCAGACTTTCGAACTGGGCGAGGGTCATCGCCCGCAGTCTGCCAGCGAGGTCTGACGATTTGCGTGGTCACCAACCGCGGATTGTGCAGTGCGCACAGGTCTGGACGTCCCAGGTCTGTCCTACATGGACACTCGAGCCGCGAAACACCTGCCTACAAGCGATACCAGCGTTCGACAGCTGTACTATGCCGCTCTATCACGGTATTGGCTGATATTTCGGACATTGGAGGGCGGTCAGGTGTCGATCGTTGACTACGCCGACTCAGCGTCGGAGGACGTCGACGGTCGGCCGATGGCCGCGCCACCCAAGGACGATCTGCGGATCATCTTTCCCGACCAGCCGGAGAAGAAGGCCACCTGGCCCGCGCCGGGGAACTGGGCGCGCCGGTACGTGCACCGGTTGGTCGTGCTCGACGCCAGCGTCGGGCTGCTGGCCGGTGGGGTCGCTTTCGCCGTACGGTTCGGAAAATTCCGCGACTTCACGGTGCCGTATTTGATCTTCTCGGCCGCCCTGCCGCTGCTGTGGCTGGCCGCGCTCGCCCTCGGTCGGGCGTACGAACAGCGGTTCCTCTTCGACGGCAACGACGACGTACCGCAGGGTGCTCAACGCCGTCACCGGCCTCACCGCGACGCTCGCGTTGTTCTCGTACGCCACTGGGACGGAGGTGGCTCGCGGGTACGTTTTGATAGCGCTGCCATTGCTCACCGCCGCTGACATCACCGCCCGCTACGCGATGCGGCTGTGGCTGGTCCGCAGCCGGGCCCGCGGCCAGAGCATGCGCAAGGTCGTGGTCGTCGGGTACGAGCGCGCGGTGCTGGACCTGTGTCGGGAACTGCGCCGCAACTTCCACCACGGCTTGTCGGTGGTCGGCGCGTGCGTGCCGTTCGCGCCGGTCACCGGGCCGGCCGACACACCACCCGGCTGCTCGACCAGGGCCGGGTCGCGGTGCTGGGCAGCTTCGACGATGTCGAGACCGCGGTACGCCGGACCGGTGCCGACATCGTCGCGGTGCTGGCGTGCCCGGAGATGGACGCGCCGGCGATGCGGCGGCTGTCCTGGCGACTGGAACGCACCGGCACCGACCTGATGGTGGCCGGCGCGCGCTGCTCGACGTGGCCGGCCCCCGTACGACCATCCGGCCGGTCGACGGGCTGCCGATGATGCACCTCGAGCACGCCGAGCTCTCCGGGGTGCGAAGGCTGGTCAAGGGCATCTTCGACCGGGTACTGGCGGCCGCCGGGCTGGTCGTGCTGGCGCCGGCGCTGTTGCTGATCGGGGCCGCCATCCGGCTCACCAGCCCGGGGCCGATGCTGTTTCGGCAGGTCCGGGTCGGCCACAACGGCACCGAGTTCGTGGTGCTGAAGCTGCGGACCATGGTCGCCGACGCGGAGCAGCAGTTGGCGGACCTGCGGGATCGTACGGACACCGACGGCGCGATGTTCAAGATGCGGCTGGACCCCCGGGTGACCCCGGTCGGCCGGTTCCTTCGCCGGTTCTCCATCGACGAGTTGCCGCAGCTGGTGAACGTTCTGCGCGGCGAGATGTCGCTGGTCGGCCCGCGGCCGCTGCCGGCTCGCGAGATGGGCCACCGCTACGAGGAGTTCCGCCGCCGGATGGTCGTTAAACCCGGCATCACCGGCTTGTGGCAGGTCGGCGGCCGGTCCGACCTGTCGTGGGAGGACGCCGTACGGCTCGACCTGCGGTACGTGGAGAACTGGTCCCTCAGCCTCGACCTGGTGATCCTGCTGCGTACGGTCACCGCGCGGTCATCCGGCACGCCGGCGCGTACTGACGGGCTCATGAGCGAACGTCCGAATAGCGGAAAATGCCTGTTGATCATGTGTTTCACTAGATAGGTATGACTGACAACCAGGTGTTGCCCGAGCCAACAGACCTCGTCGCCGCGTTCGTGACCGCTTTCAACAGCGGTTCAGCGGAGGCCGTGGACGAGTTGTACGAGGACGCGGCCGTCCTCGTGCCAGCACCTGGTCAGCCGATGTCCGGCCCGGCCCGATCGGCCGCCAATCGGCACCTGCTGGACTTCGGCCTTCCCATGGAGGTCGCCGTGCAGCATGTCTATGTCGTCGGCGATCTCGCGTTGCTGCTGGTGGACTGGTCCATCGACGGCACCACCACGGCGGGCATCGAGATCCACCTGAAAGCCACCGCGACCGATGTGGCCCGGCGTGGCGCCGACGGGATGTGGCGCTATGTGATCGACAACCCCTTCGGCGTCGGCCGGTAGCCGCCGGCCGATGGGGCCGTACCGGCTTGCCTGCTCGACTGCCTCTTCGGACGCAGAGATCCTGGGCAGGGTCGGACAATCCCCCAGTCATGACAAGAAAAGCCATCGTCAGTTGGTTGGCCGCCGTGGTCGGGCTGGTGCTGCTCGGGAGTGGCTGCACCACCGCTGGCGGATCCGCCAGCGGATCTGCCGCCGCGACGGGGCACCGCGGCGGCATTCTGCATTTGTTGATGGCGAGCGACTTGGAACACCTCGACCCGGCCCGAGCCAACACCGAAACCCAGCTGCAGCTGCAGACGCTTTACAGCCCCACGCTCACTTCGTACGTCAACGCCGCCGGGACCGCGGGCACGGCGATCGGGCCGGATGCGGCGACCGGCACCGGCCGGTCGAACGCCGACAGGACCAAGTGGAGTTTCACCGTCCGGCCGAACCTGCGGTGGCAGGACGGCAAACCGGTCACCTGCGAGGACTTCCGGTACGGCGTCAACAGATCGTTCTCCGACCTGTTGACCGACGGACCCAGCTATCAGAAGGCACTCCTGAAAGGCGGTCAGACGTACCGCGGGATTTACCTTGATCCGCACGGAATCCCGTCCGTCACCTGCGTCGGTGACACGATCACCTACGAGCTGGCCCAGCCGCTTGCCGATTTCCCGTACGCGGTGACGATGAGCAGTTTTCGCCGCCGTACGCCAGGACCGCGACGCCAGGACCGGCTATGACGCGATGCCTTTTTCTTACGGGCCGTACGAATTCGCCAGTCATGTTCGAGACAAGAGTATCCGGATGGTACGTAACCCGCACTGGGACCAGAGCGCCGATCACATTCGTCTCAACCTTCCTGACGAGCTGGATTTCGAGCTCAGCGTGGAAGGATCCGTGATCACCGACCGGCTGGTCCGTGGCCAGGGCACCGACCAGCAGGCGGTCTCGTTCGGCAGCAGCGCGATCGCACCCGAACAAGCCGCACAGATCCTCGCGAGTCCCGCGCTCAAACAGCGTACGATCACCGGGTTTTTGGCGGGTCGACGACGTTTATCGCTATCAACACGAAGAAAGTCCCGGACCTCGCCTGCCGGCGAGCGTACGTCTATGCGATGAACAAGAAAACCTACCTCACGGTCCAGGGCGGGCCGACTTTTGGCGACTACGCCACCACAATCGCGGCGCCGACAGTCAAGGCGTACCGCAAAATCGACCCGTACGGGTTGGCTGGAAAACCGGAAGGCGATCCGGCGAAAGCGCGAGAACTCCTCGCGCAGTCACGCAACTGCCCGCAGGACATCAAGCTCGACTATTCGCAGTCTGCCACCGGCGACCGGATCGCCGCCGCCATCGCGGACGCGTTCGCTCGCGTGGGCCTCGCCGTGCATCCCAATCCGTTGCCGCGCAAGTCGTTTCACACCATCGTTGGGCGCCCCGCCGCGCAAAACGAACTCCTGCTGACCAGTTGGATCGCGGACTGGCCGTCCGGCGAGGCGATCTTCCCGCCGCAGTTCAGCGGCGACCGCATCCGGCCCGACGGCAACGTCAACTTCTCCCAACTGAACGACCCGAAAATCAACCAGGCGATCAAGGCCGCCGAAGCCGTCCCCGACACCGACAGCGCGCAGGCAAGCTGGGCAACCGTCGACCAGCTGATCCAGGAAGACGCCGCGGCGATCCCCATCCGCTACAACAAGCAGGTCCTGATTGTCGGCCCGAGGGTCACCGGCGCGCGAATCAGCTCCCAGTATCTCGACGTGAGCCTGCAAAACGTGGGTGTCGAGTAGCGCCCGTACGAGGACCAACTGCGCTCGAATGTAACGATAAGGCGAGGCTTTGTCCCGTTTCGTTACCTTCGCGGGTGGCGTAGAGGTATCCGTACCAAGGCCCATCCGGGCCGGGTGGGGAAGGTATTCGGGGTGGGCGCGTTGTGACGTACGTGACCCCGGCGACCGGGGTGGCCGGTGAAGGGGAAGATAGACAACCGATGAACGACGATGAGCTGGCGCGGCGGTTGGCCGACGAAGCGGGTGCGGAGCTGGTGGCGCTGCGGGAGCGGCGCGGCTTCGGGGACCCGAAGGCGTTGCGGGACGAAGCGGACGCGATGTCGCACCGCCTCCTGATGAAGCGGCTGGCGGAGACTCGCCCAGCGGACGCCGTGCTGTCGGAGGAGGGCCACGACGACCAGACCCGGCTGGCGTCTGACCGGGTGTGGATCGTGGACCCGCTGGACGGCACGCGGGAGTACGGCGAGGCCGGCCGCACTGACTGGGCCGTGCATGTCGCGCTCTGGCAGCGGGGACAGCTGGTCGCCGGCGCGGTCGCGCTGCCGGCTCAGGGCGTCACGTTGGCCACCGACGACCCCGCCGCCGCCGCCGCCGAAGCCGCACGACGGCCCGATCCGGCTGGCGGTCAGCCGCAGCCGGGCCACCGCGATGGTGACGGCGGTGGGCCAGCGCCTCGCCGCCGAGCTGGTGCCGATGGGCTCGGCCGGCGCGAAGGCGGCCGCGGTCATCCGCGGTGAGGCTGATGCGTACGTCCACGCCGGCGGTCAGTACGAGTGGGACTCCGCGGCGCCGGTCGTTGTGGCGAATGCCGCATCCGTCTTCACCTCGCGGATCGATGGCTCACCATTGACCTACAACCACGCTGACCCGTGGCTGCCGGACCTGGTGGTGTGCCGTGCCGACCTGGCCACGGCGGTGCTGGCGGCGATCGCCGAAGCGGGCGAGTGAGGGAGACGAGAGAGTGCGTGCGGACTACCGGCTGAGCCAGCTCGACGTCCTGGAAGCGGAGTCGATCCACATCATCCGCGAGGTGGCGGCGGTGATGCAGCGGCCCTGCCTGCTGTTCTCCGGCGGCAAGGACTCGATCACCATGCTCCGGCTCGCGCAGAAGGCGTTCTGGCCGGCGCCGGTGCCGTTCCCGGTGATGCACATCGACACCGGCCACAACTTCAGCGAGGTCATCGACTACCGCGACCGCCGGGTCGCCGAACTGGGCATCCAGCTGATCGTGGCCAGCGTGCAGGACGGCATCGACCGCGGCCTCGCGGTCGAGGAGCCCAACGGCTCGCGTAACCGGGCGCAGACGCCAGTTCTGTTGGATGCGGTGGAAAAACACAAGTTCGACGCACTTTTCGGCGGCGCCCGCCGGGACGAGGAAAAGGCCCGCGCGAAAGAACGGGTTTTCTCGTTCCGCGACGATTTCGGTCAGTGGGACCCGAAAAACCAGCGGCCGGAGGTCTGGAGTCTCTACAACGGCCGGGTGCATCAGGGCGAGAGCATCCGGGTTTTCCCGCTCTCCAACTGGACCGAGCTCGACATCTGGCAGTACATCGCGCGCGAGAACATTCCGTTGCCGGAGATCTACTACGCGGCGCCGCGGCAGGTTTTCGACCGGGACGGCATGCTTTTCCAGGTGAACGAGTTCTGCCAGCCGCGCGACGGTGAGGTCGTACGCACCGAGACCGTCCGCTACCGCACGGTCGGCGACGCGACTCTGACCGCCGCCGTACGGTCGGACGCCACCACCGTCACGGCGATCATCGACGAGATCGCGATCACCCGGATCACCGAGCGGGGCGCCACCCGCGGCGACGACAAGTTCTCCGAATCAGCCATGGAAGACCGCAAGCGCGAGGGGTATTTCTAAGCCATGACTTCCACAGTCGAGGAATCTTCGCGTACGCAGCTGCCCGGCAAGGAGCTGCTCCGGTTCGCCACCGCCGGGTCGGTCGACGACGGCAAGTCGACCCTGATCGGCCGGCTGTTGTACGACTCGAAGGCGATCTTCTCCGACCAGCTGGAAGCGGTCGAGCGCACCAGCCGCGACCGCGGCGACGAATACACCAACCTGGCGCTGCTCACCGACGGCCTGCGAGCCGAGCGCGAGCAGGGCATCACGATCGACGTGGCCTATCGCTATTTCGCCACCCCGCGGCGGACTTTCATTATCGCGGACACCCCCGGACACATCCAGTACACCCGGAACATGGTCACCGGCGCCTCCACCGCGGACCTCGCGATCATTCTGGTCGACGCCCGCAAAGGCCTGCTGGAGCAGAGCCGTCGGCATGCTTTCCTGGCCAGCCTGCTTCGGGTGCCACATTTGGTGTTGGCGGTCAACAAAATGGACCTCGTCGACTACGACGAGCAGATTTTCAACCGGATCAAGGACGAGTTCACCTCGTTCGCGGCGAAACTGGAGGTCACCGACCTCACCGCGATCCCGATTTCGGCGCTGCGCGGCGACAATATCGTCAGCCGGTCGGAGAACACCCCGTGGTACGAGGGAAGTTCGCTGCTGCATCACCTTGAGCACGTCCACGTCGCCAGTGACCGCAACCTGGTGGACGTACGTTTCCCCGTCCAGTATGTGATCCGCCCGCAGTCCAGCGCATATCCGGACTACCGTGGTTATGCCGGTACGGTCGCCGGCGGCGTCATCAAACCCGGCGACGAGGTGCTCGTACTGCCCAGCGGATTCTCCACCACCGTCGCCGGGATCGACACCGCCGACGGGCCGGTCAGCGAGGCTTTCGCGCCGATGTCCGTGGTGCTCCGGCTGGCCGATGACCTGGACGTGTCCCGCGGCGACCTGATTTGCCGGCCCAACAACGCGCCGAGCGTCACCCAGGACCTGGACGCGATGGTCTGCTGGATGGATGACCGGCATCCGCTGGAGGTCGGCCGCAAGTACGTCGTCGCGCACACCACCCGATCCGTGCGAGCCGTGGTTCGCGAGATGCGCTATCGGTTGGACGTGAATACACTCCATCGCGACGAGTCGGCGACGGAATTGAGGTTGAACGACATCGGCCGGCTGCGGCTGCGTACTACCCTGCCGCTGCTGTGTGACGACTACGGCCGGAACCGCACCACGGGTTCTTTCATTCTGATCGACGAGGCCAGCAACGTCACGGTCGGTGCCGGCACTCTGCTGCGTCCGTAATATTGCCCCTATGGACGTGCCGGTAATTTTCCGGTTGCGGAATGTTATAACACAGGGTAATGGCCGCTATTCGCCGTCTCACCTGCTGGCATGTCATCTTCCGGTCAGCTCTTTCGAGTTGACGTATTGCTCCTTTACTCACACCATGGCATTTGTTCTTCCGTGCTGACCAGGGCCGGAACAGATAACGGGCGATGGATGTGGGAATGCATTCCAGCGGGATCGGAAAGACGCACCGACGCGCCGATGGAATGCGCGCGCGGTGGTCTTGGGTTCCGCGAAGGCGTTCATTACGCCTAGTAGCGATCTGTTCCGCGGTGTTGGTGCCGCTCGGTGCCTCCGGCGTGGTGCTCGCGAATGTGGCCACCACCGATCCGGCGCCCGACGCGGTGATTAACGCGGTCGCCGATTCCTATGTGGACCATGACCACCCGACTGTCAACTTTGGACAGTCGCGTCAGCTGATGGTCGGCGGCGGGTCCTGGTCGATGTCGTACATTCGTTTTCAGCTCCCGGCCGAACCCGCCGGCCTCGCTTTGACCGCCCACCTGGTGCTGACATACGCCGACCGTTCGTCGGCCAGCGACTTTTCCGCCGGGCTGGCCGGATCCTGGTGGTCCGAGAATGGTGTCGACGCCGCCAACGGACCGACTCCCGGTTTCGCGGTCGGGCGGGCATCTGGCGCGGCCCATTCGTCCACGGTGAGTATTGACGTAAGCCACGCGATCCACGGCGGCGGCGCGGTCACGCTCGCAGTCTGGGGCAGTGGCCCGGCCAGCGCGTTCGACTCCCGGGAAAGTGGCTCCGCGCCGGTGCTGCAACTGTGGTCGAACGGCCAGGTCGGCACCGTTGACACCACCGCCAGCCCGTTCGTCGGGACTTCGGTGTCTCCCGGCCCCACCGGCTCCGCCAGCCCTGCTGGCGCACCGTCGCCCTCTGGTACGCCCTCGCCGAGCGGTTCCCCTACTCCCAGCGGTTCTCCGGCACCCAGCGGTTCTCCGTCGCCGAGCGGATCTCCGGCACCACCCAGCGGGTCTCCGGCGCCAGGTGGGTCACCGCCACCGAGCCAGTCGCCCTGCCCGGTCTCGGCCACCCTGGTGCCGTCCTGCGGTGCCTGGTGGGGAGTGGCCGCCAACCCGCTCGACGACGAGAGCTGGGACCAGGCGCTGTCCAACTTCGAGAACCAGATCGGCCGCTCGGTCGACATCGCGCACTATTATCACAAGGCGCCGGAACTTTTCCCGCCAGCGGGCGAAATCGCCCGGGCGCACCAGAAGGACCACGAGCGGATCCTTTACCTGAACTGGAAACCGGAAATGGGCCGCAGCTGGGCGCAGGTAGCGGCCGGCGATCCCCAGGTCGACGCGTATATCGACAAAGAAGCGGCCTATCTCAAGCAGAAGTTCACTGACAAGTTCTCTACTTGGCGATTCACCACGAGCCTGAGCTGAATGTCAAAAACCCGCCGCCGGTTCCGGATTCACTGCCAAGGACTATGCCGCCATGTTCCGGCACGTGGTCCTGCGGTTGCGGGCCGACGGCGTGCAGAACGCGGTTTTCGTGGTCAACTACCTGGGCACTCCGCCGTGGGGCAGTCAGCCGTGGTTCAACGATCTCTACCCAGGCGATGACGTGGTCGACTGGGTCGCCGAAGATCCGTATGTCATCAGCGGATCCGGCGCTTGGTGGGCCACCACTTTCGGTGCCACCGTGGACCGCAAGCTCAGTAATTACCCGAACTGGCCGGGATTTTACAGCTGGGCCAAGCAGTTCCACCCGGACAAGCCGATCATGCTGGGCGAGTGGGGCGTCGACGAGGAGCCGAATCTGCCGAACGGGAAAGCCGCCCTTTTCCTCGCGGACATGAGCGGCATGCAGGAATACCCGAACGTCAAGGCGTTGGTCTACTGGAATTCGGTGCCGATGATGCCCCCGGTCGGGATTACCCGCATCGACTCGTCGCAGGCCGCGTTGCAAGCGTACCGCCAGCTTTCCGATGTCCCGCTGGTCAATCAGCCCGTCGACTAGTTCTATGTCGGCGTGAGGGCCACATCGTCGACCTGGATCCAGGAATCCGCGCCGGGCGACCAATATCCGGCATAGATCGTCATCGTCGTGTTGGATCCGGAGGTGAACGGGACGGTCAGCTGCCCGTACGAGGGCTGGCTGCCGTAGTGAGTTTTTCGGCGAGGACACTGGAGGTCGTGCCAGCCCGTACGCCGAAATAGCCGCCGCGCTGACGTTGGCGGTGTCGCGGATCCAACCGGTCAGCCGGTAGCTGGTGTTCGGTTTCACCGGCACCACCTGGGTCACCGCATTCCAATTCTTGCTGCTCGTACGGATCCATGCGTTGTTCGTCCCGCTGTGCTGCTGGCCACCGCGGTCGATGCCGTGCTGGTCCGGCCCTTCGACGGTCCAGGGCGCGGAAACCGTGCTGGTCGGCTGCTTCTCGAAGCCGGGATCGGTGACCGCGCCGCCGTAATAGACCTGCAATTCAGCGATTGAGGTAAATGTCCGCGTACCGCCGGCGCCGCCGATGATTCGTACGCCATCGGCGGTCGTCGGATCGAAGGAAAACACATAGGTCTTGTTGGGGCCGGCGGTGTTGTTCGTCGGGTAGGCCGGTGTCGACTGTTGGCCGGTGACGGTGGTCCACACCCCGTTCACCCGGACCTGGACTGTCGGCGCGGTGCCGAACCAGCCGCCGTCGCTGAACATGTTTCCAGTGGTGTAGGCGACTTTGTTGACGGTGTAAGACCGCGGCCAGGTGTAACCCCACCAACTGGTGGACTTGTTCTCGTCGTTCCAGTCATCGTCGGTCTGCGCCAGAACACCGTCGTTGTAATAGGCCACATTGCCGTAATGCAGGGATTTCTCGATGGGTACGGTGCCGGGTTCCTGAGCCAGGTTGCGGCCGTCGTCCGGCGCGTTGGTCGGGGTGGTCGGTGCGTACGGACTGACCGTCATTCGACGCAACGAGTAGTTGTAGACGCTGGTGACTCCGGCGCTCGCGCAAGGGCAGACATTGGACTGCAGCCACATGTTCGTGCCGTCCGCGCTGATGAACTTGGACGGGATCGTGACGCCGTAGCCGCCGTGTTTCGCCGTGGTCCAGGGATATCCGCCGAAGTCCTTGGTGAGGAAATGCTGCCACGGCCCGTACGGCGTCGGGGAATCGTAGAACTCGAAGGTGAATTCGGTCCAGGAAGTGTAGATGTAACGGTTGAGCGGCTTGTCGTAGACGACTCCGCCCTGGCCGATCACGCTGTAGCCGCCGGGCGGGGGCGTCCCGGTGTACATCGCCGAATAGCGCCGGCTGGTGTCCGTCAGCACCGGCACCCGGGCATTGATGTCCGAGGACCAGGTCGGCGCGCTGGCGGAGGTGCCCGCGTAGAACTGCCAGGCCGCGCGGTTTTGCACACTGTCCTTGGGAACCCCGACCCAGATACATGTCCTGCGGGTCGGCGACAACACCGCTGTAGGAGTCGCGCCAGTTGTTGTCCAGCCCGTACGCGTACACATATCCGTCGGTGTTGTTGGCGCCGCTTTTCCCGTAATCCAGGAACATGATCGTGGTGAACGCGAAGTTGCCGAACATGGGCGCCGAATGATCCCAGGTCCACGTATGTCCGTGGTCGGTGGATTTGGAAATCGAAGCGGCGTCGGCCTCGTCGAAGGCGTTCGTGTCCTTCTTGAGATCCTGCACCGCGAGGTAGATCGTGCCGTCGACGCAGACCATGCCGGTCGGTTTGCGGTTGTAAGCCGAATTCCAGACCGAGCCGACCGCGTCACCGCCGGCGATGGTGGCGCCGGTCAGGTTGCCGGGCGTGCCACTGATCCGGCTGACCGCGGTGTCATAGCCGGTGCTGCCGCTGAACCCCTTCCCGTCGCCATTGGCCGCGTAGAGGTTGTCGTCGTCGGACCAACACGACGGCCAGAGGTCGCCGTCGCTCGCCGTGTTGGCGGTGCCGTGTTCCTCGACGCCGGCGGTCGCGAAGAAGGTGCTCTCCGGCGGCGCGGTCGCACTGGCCGGCGGGCTGGCGGCGACCAGGCCGCCGGCGACTGTCACGAGCGTGACCAGGCACGTACCGATCCGCATCCGGGCCTCTTTCCGGCGGCAGGAAATCGGTTTCCCGCAGTGCGTCGCACGCTAACCGGGGTGGATTTGTGCGTCAAGAGGCGGGCGCGGATGGCAGACTGGCTTCATGGCGTACGAACTCGCACAGGTGAACTTCTCCCGGCTGCTCGCCCCACTGGAAAGCCCGCAGCTCGCGGACTTCGTCGCAGGGCTGGAGCCGGTCAACGCGCTGGCGGACGCGGCGCCCGGCTTCCTCTGGCGGATGCAGACCGAGGACGGCGACGCGACCGCGATCCGCGCCTTCCAATGGGACGTGGGCGACAGCGCCGGCATCATCGTCAACATGTCCGTGTGGACCTCGGTCGAGGCGCTGGCCGACTTCGTCTACTCCGGCGACCACCTCGCCGCGCTGCGTCGCCGCCGCGAATGGTTCGCGAAGATTCCGGTCCCCGCGACCGCCCTCTGGTGGGTCCCCACCGGCCACCGCCCCACCACCGACGATGCCGAGGACCGCGTCCGGCACCTGCGCCTGCACGGCCCCACCGCGTACACCTTCACCCTCAAACAGCACTTCCCGACCCCTGAAGCCGCGCCCGCGGTCGTACGGGAAGGCGACCCGGGGTGGCTCTGCCCCGCCTGACGAGTTGATGGCCGCAGTGCTGAGTTGTTGGCCGCAGTTCCTGCGGCGGCGCATCCGGTTCGCGTCGCCGAGGCGCCCAAAAACCGGGCACCCCACCGCCACGAACCTGGGCGACCTCCGGTCGCCGCGCGAACCTGGGCGGCCTCCGGTCGCCGCGCGGGCGGGGTCGGGATGGAAACCCGTGGGGCTGGTTTAGCCGCGACAAGCCGTAGCGGCGCGAAATTGTCGTAGGTGTCTGTTTTTTTCTTTCCCCCTCCCTTTGAACGGCGGGGGGGGGTGGGTTGAGAGGTGGACCTTAATTTTTAGTTGAACATTGGCCCTCGAACCCCCCCCCCCACCCGTTCTTGGGTGGGGGTGATTTTTCGGGGTGGGTACGACAGTTTTTCGCGCCGCACCCAGTGGAGAGGGCTGCACAATCGGATTCCGATTGTGCAGTGGGTGGGGTGCCCTTCGGACGGAGCCTCAAGGAAGAACGGGGTCGACGGGTGGGATGGGGTTTGGGTGCGGGGAGAACGAACCAGCGTTACGTTTGCGGGTGGGAAGACCGGTGGCCGTGCGGTTTTGACTGTGAGCGAGTGGGTACTGGGTGGGGGTATGTCCGATTGTGACGTTGTTGCCGATTCTGGGGCCGCTATTCGCGGAACCCGGTTACTGGCGGTGAAAGTTGATCCCATCAGTCCCAATAAGAACAGCGGAATGTGCCTGCCGGATTCTGGCCCACATCTTGGGATTAGTGTCCTGCACTCCGGACCCGTCGGTTACCTCTGCGGCTCAAGTGATTCCTGCACACTCGACCAATCGTAAACGTAACAAAAAGGGACAAAGTCGAGCGTTCGCGAAGCGGTGCAAGGGCGTGGTGACGACCGAGGCCTGGACGTGGTAGTCCCCACCGACCACGGGGGGAGTCGGTGGGGACTGGGTCAAGCCTGACACGTCGCGCCGGGTTCGTTCAACTGGTCATTTGGGCAGCCCGGGCAGGGTCGAAAGTCTCAGCGGTAGCTGGCGCGGGTGCGCACAGCGGACAATCCGACCAATACCAGCAGGGTGGTCACCAGCAGGACGACGGCGACGGCGCTTGCTTGCAGGACGCTGCCGCGGCCGGTCAGGGCCCCGATGGTGACTGGCAGGGTCTGCCAGGTCGGCGGGTAGACGAACGAGGTGGCGCCGAGTTCGCCCATGCTGAGCGCGAAAGCCAGCCCACCGGAGGCGAGCAGGGACGGCGCGAGCAGCGGCAGCGTGATGCGGCGCAGGATCGTCGCCGGGCCGGCGCCGAGGCTGGCCGCGACGTGCGCCAGCAGCGGGTCGAGGCGGTCCAGGCCAGCGCTGACCGACGCGTACGTGAAGGGCAGCACCAGCGCGACGTGGGCGACGATCACGATGACGGCGGTGCCGGACAGGACGGTGTTGAAGGCCGCCAGCACGCCGAGTCCCATCACCACCGACGGCACCGCGATCGGCAGCAGGAAGGCCGCGTCGAGGACGCCGCGGGCACCGCGCGGCAACGCTCGTACGGACATCGCCGCCCAGCTGCCCCCACCACGATCGACACCGCGCTCGCCGCCGCCGCGGTCTGCACGCTGACCGAAAGCGACGCGAGATCGTTGCCCGATAACGCGTCCACGAGGCGCCCGAGGGTGAGCCCGGTGGGCAACGCGCCGCTCCACTGACGGGAAAATCCGGCCACCGCGATGGTGGCCAGCGGCAGCCCGAAAACCACCGCGGCGATGAGGACGGTGCTGCCCCAGACCAACCAGCGGCCCCGCCTAGACCACACCAGCACGACGACCTCCGATCCGCGCCAAAGCCGCTCGGTAGACCAGATAAAGCGCCAGCGACAGGAGGGTGTTGATCACCGCGACCGCGGCTGCTGTGCCGGCCTGCGCGGACGAGCCGAGCACAGCGTACGAGTAGACCAGCACCGGCAGTGTCTGTACGCCTTTGACGCCAAGGAAAAGCACGATCCCAAATTCGTTCAGCGTGAGCAGCAGACAAAGACTCCCCCGCCGGCCAGCAGCGCTGGCAGCGCCTCCGGCAGCACCACCCGGCGCAACACCCGGCCCGGCCGTGCGCCCAAACTCGCTGCTACTTCTAACAAAGCCGGGTCGAGCTGGCTGAAAGCGGCAAGCAGTGGACGTACGACAAAAGGCGTATAGAAAGTGATTTCGGCGACGACCAAAGCCCACCAACTGCCGGTCAGGTCGGGCAGTCCGAGCGGCCCGGTCAGCAATCCCGCGCCACCGTAGAGAAAAGCCAGCGAGAGGGTGATCAGGAAGGACGGGAAAGCGACCACGGTGTCGATAATCCGGGCCACCGCGCTGGCGCCGGGAAAAGGTACGAGCGACACCACGATCGCGCGATCGCGGCGCCGAGCACCAGGCAGCCGATGGTGGCTGTCACCGCGACTTTCACAGTGGTGAAAAGCGCGTCCACGAAGGTGCTGGACGACAGCAGACCGGTGTAGCCGGCGGCCGTCACGGTGCCGGCCGCGAGCGGCCCGTCGCGGTGCAGGAACGACTCCCGTACGACCATGACCAGCGGATATCCGACGACGCCGAGCAGGATCAGCAGTGGTGGGAGCACCCACAGCAGCGGCCCGGGAGCCGCGGTCCTGCGCGGGCTCGGCCGCGTCGCGGGCCGAGCCATCGAGGTCGCAACCGCGGTCATGACGCGACCAGCTCGGCCGGTACGACGACACCGTCGGTGGGGTCGAAGACAAGGACGGCTCGCTCGCCGGCGGTCGGTGCGGATCCGGTCGCCGGCGACTCGACGACCACCTCGCCGCCGCCGTCCAGGGCCACTGTCGTACGGAAACTCGAGCCGCGCCACTGTACGGCGCTGATCCGGCCGGGCAGCCGATTGGTGCCGTCGCTGTGGTCCGTCTCGATCCGCAGCCGGTGCGGCCGGATCGCCAGCTGTGCGGCGCCCGGCCGATGGTCGGCTGGCCCGGCCGCGGTCAGGATGTGCTCACCGAGCTGGATGCGCAGCACATTCGTACGCTCAGCGCCCAAAACCTGCACCGGCAGCACGTTCGCGGCGCCCAGGAAACTCGCGGTGAACGCGGACGGCGGCCGGAGGTAGAGATCCTGCGCGGTGCCCACGTCGACCAGTTTTCCGGCGGCCAACACGGCGATGCGGTCGGCCAGCGTCAACGCCTCGGTCTGGTCGTGGGTGACGTAAAGGATCGACACCGCCGGCAGGGCCCGGTGCAGCCGGTCGATCTCGGCGGTCATTTCCGACCGCAGGGCCGCGTCCAATGCGGACAGTGGTTCGTCCAGCAGCAGGACTTTTGGCTTCACCGCTAGTGCCCTGGCGATCGCCACTCGCTGCGCTGCTGCTGGCCGCCCGACAGCTGCCGGGGAGCCCGGTCAGCGAAGCTGGCCATGCCGACCATGGCCAGCGACTCGCGGACTCTCTCGGCGATGTCGACTTTCCGTACGCCTCGGGATTTTGGCCCGAACGCGACGTTTTTTCCGCGACGCTCATGTGCGGGAACAGTGCGTACGACTGCACCACGAGGCCGAGGTCGCGGCGGTGCGGTGGCATCCCGGTGACGTCTCGGCCGGACAACCGTACGGTGCCGGACGCCAGCGGGACGAAGCCGGCCACCGCTCGCAGCGCGGTCGTCTTCCCCGAGCCGCTAGGCCCCAGGACCGCCACCAGCTCGCCCGCGTCGACGGTCAGGCTGAAGCCATCCAGAACGGTGTTTCGTTGGTACGTAACGGTTGCCTGATCGAGCTCGATGCCGGGAGTCATCTCAGGCCTGGCCGGTGGCGGTGTTGTACGCGGCGACGTCCTGGTCCAGCGACGCGAGCACCGCGTTCCAGTCCGGGTGGTAGATCTGCACACCGTCCATCGTCGTTTGCAGCTTGCCCAGCGCTGGATCGGCCGGCAGCCCGGTCAGCACCGGTACGCCGAACGCGGTCTTGGCCACAGTGGACTGTGCGTCTTTTGAGAGCAGGTAGGACAGAAGCTGTTTTCCAGCGTCGCCGTGCGGTGCCTTGGTGACCAGCCCGGCCGCGTACGGCAGTGCCAAGGTCTCCGGTTTTCCGGTGCTGTTCCGCGGGAACCAGAGGTCCAAGCCCGCTTTTTCGTTGGCGATCAAGGCCAGATCCATCTGCACGTCCCCGTTGGCCACGTAAAGCTCACCCTTGGTGACCAGCGGCTGCAACTTGCCGGTGGAGGCGGACGGCCCTTGTTGTTGTTGGTCTGCAGCTTCTTCAGATACTGCAGGGCGGCCGGGGTGCCACCCAGCTGATGGCTCGCCAACACCAGGACCGCGGTGCCGTCCCCGGCCTGGCCGGGCGTCGAATACTGCAGCTTGCCGGCCAGTTTCGGGCTCAGCAGGTCGTTCCAGCCGGTCGGCTTGGCCAGGTATTTGGGGTTGTAGACGAAACACAGATAGTTGTTGACCACCGAAGTCCACAGACCTTTCGGGTCGCGGTCGGCGGCCGGCACCGCGCTCACCCCGTCCACTGTGGACAGGTCGGTCACCACACCGGCCTTCGCGGCCTTCTGAATGAAGGGTGGGAGGGTGATCAGCAGGTCGGCCTGCGGGTTGTGGGCCTCCTTTTCCACCCGGGATTCCACCACTCCGGAACCGTCTTCGACGATCTGCACCTTGATGCCGGTCTTCTTGGTGAAGGCAGCGAAAGTCGGGGTGTACCAGTCGGCGAGACCATCGGCTGTGTAAAACGGTCACAGTGGTGGCATTCGTGGTGGCACCGGCGGTGCCACCGCAGCCGGCGGTCAGTCCGAGCAGCACGCAGCCAGCCGCGACGGCCAGCGTACGAGCACGGGAGAAGCGACTCATGGCGAAACCCTTCCAGATTCTTTTAGGCATTCTCGGTGAGCAACGGAACGAGGTCGTGAACGCTGGGCAGAATGTGGGTGTGCGGTGCGTGGGTCAACTGGTCGGCGGTGTGCGCGCCGGTGGTCACGCCGGCCACCAGAGCGGCGCCGGCCCGGGTGCCGGCCAAGAGGTCGGAAACCGTGTCGCCGGCGACGGCGACCGTGCGTACGTCGTCAATGGCGAGCCGCAGGACGGCCGTGAGGATCATGTCGGGAAAGGGCCGGCCGCGACCGGCGTCGGCCGGCGACAGTGCCAGGTCGACCAGCGAGGTCCACTGCAGGACTTCGAGGATAGCTTCCCTCGTGGCGGGCGAAAATCCGGTGGTGAGACAGATCTTCAACCCCACCTTCGCGCAGTTCGGCAAAGGTTTCGACCGCGCCCGGCAGAGCAGTCACCTGACCGGACGCGATCGCCGCGGTCATGTCCTTTTCGAAGATCTGAACGGCGTTCTCGGCTCGGTCGGCGCCGAACAGATGGGTGAACACGTCGATCTTGCTTTGCCCCATCGTCTCGCGTACGTACGACAGAGCCTCATCGAACGCCGAGGTGCCCTGGGCTAGGCCGAGAGCTTGCGCGGCGCCCGCGAACGCCGTTTCCACCACCCCGTCGTCGCGTACGGTGGTGCCAGCCATGTCCAGGCATACCAACGAAAATCCGGTCACCAGTTCAGCTCCTTCGCGGTTGTTTTTCGGCGACCGCTGGCGACGCGGTCATGCCGCGGCCGCCCAGCCCGGTGATCAGGTGGACCCCGGCGGTGAGGACGTGCCGGGATTCCACCGCTGCCACCGGTTCGGGTTGCTGGGAGTAGACACCGGCCCAGCGGGTCACGGTTTTCGGGATCGTACGGCCGAGAATCCGTTCGGCCCGGCCGCGCAGCTCGTCGTACGCCTCCTCGGCGACACCAACGTCGAACGGTTCGTCGTACGCGTGCGTGTCGCCGATCGTCAGCCCGCCATCGGCCCGCTGGACACACAGCAACTGCATCCGCCAGCGGTCCGTGGCTGGACTCGGAGCTGGCAGGTTTTTCCGTGCTGGTACGTCGAAAACGGGGTAGTAGCGGAGCGAGTCGCCATCTGCGAGCGCTGTTCGCAGTGGGATGTCCAACGGCGCGGTCTGCATCATCTGCAGCCGGCAGCGGTGCAGCCCCGACAGTGCTTTTCCGCCCAGGATCGAATGTTCGGCGCCCGGGCAGATCACCACCGCGTCGCCGTGGTGGGTGTCGCCGAGGTGATCACGAACGATCCCGGTGTCGGCATCCACGACCGTACGCCCCGGCAGGAACTGATAGCGCCCGGAAGCCGCTAGCGCCTGGCGGAGGGCGCCAGGCACCAGTCGTGGTCACGATGGCGTCCCGTCCGCACCAGAGCGCGGCCCGAAGGTCCGCGCCCAACGCCGGCTCCAGGGCTCGCGCCTCGCCCGCGTCGAGCAGCTTCAGCTCTCGATCGGCGGCGTCCGGCAACGCCATCACCTGTTCCAGCACGGCTACTTCGGCGTCTGTGTTGACAATTGTCAGAGATCCGGCGGCGCGGAATTTCAGCCCTCGGGCGGCTTTCCCGATCTCCTCCCAGAGCTCTCGCGCCCGCAGTGCCACCGTGGTCTCGGCACCAGGGGCGCGGCCGGACACCCATACCAGTCCGAAGTTGCGGACGGTTGCCGCCCGCGGACCCGCGTCACGTTCGAGTTGGACGACCTGGTGGCCGCGGCGGACCGCATGCCACGCATGCATGGTGCCGAGCACTCCGCCGCCCACGATGAGTATTCGCATGTCCAAGAGGGTGCCCGGCGCGGCTGACCCCAACTGGACACCTGGTCGCCATCGGGATGACCTAGAGGTGAACAGTTGTCTAGACCTGTTATTATCTCGTTATAGTCAGTCAACTGACCTATTCCTGGCATCTGCCCTGCGGTCAGGAAAGTTTCCGGGAAACGAAATTCGCTGGTACGGCGAATCCTGCCTTGACAACGGACATTTCTCGCTGATACGTATATGCGGCCCATTTGGCGGGCGAGCCACGCCGCTCTTGACAATCGTCACCATGTCACGCGTTCACTCTTTCAGCGAAGCCGGAAACATTCCTGTCCGCAGCACGAAAGGACCGGTGTTTGTTGAGGTCAGCGACATCCCTCGAGAAAATCGAGAATAACTTCGCGAAACATTGAACCGTTCCGACCGGCCACTCGTGTATTGCGCTGACGACCATCGGCGTGGCTCGTTTGCATCCCTGTCCTCACAAAGATTGGTGATCCCTTGTCTGTTCGGCGAAAGATGACAACGTTCGCAGTCGCCGCGACCGCTGCCGTGTCCGCGCTCGTCCTCGCCTCCACTGCGCCGGCCGCCGCCGACCCGCCGCCGCTGGCCACCGTCCCGCTGCCGTTGCAGCAGGTCGCGCTGGTCAACCCGGAGCTTCCCTACAGCGCCAGCTACACGTTGAACCCGGTGGTGCCTTTCGACCAGGCCCCGGCCGGGACGGTGCCAGCGTGCTGGCACCCCAGCAGGCCACTGGGCGACCTCGACGGTGTCTACGGTTCCGGGATCATCGAGGATCCGCTGCTGCCCGACCTGCCTTACCTGGTCGAGTCGAACATCGTCCTGCGCTACCCGAACGCGGCCGCCGCTTCGGCCGTGGCCGCCCAGTGGAACACCGACCTCGCCGGATGTTCGGCGCCGCCGGCCCGGATCAATGTTCACAAGGTCACCACGATCCAGAACATTCCAGTCTGGGCGTACGAGCAGACACTCCCCGGCAGGACCGTCACCGGCTACCGGCAGTTCGCGTTGGTCCAGGACGACAACGTGCTCGACTTCCTGGCGGTGCAGGACACCGTCACCCAGGCGCCGTCCGCTGATGCCTTTCACCACCTCGATCACGGCGATGAAACAGCACCTCGCCGGCCTCATCTGAGCCGCGAGAACGAGGAGAACACGATGCGTTTCAGGAAAAGACTCATCGCCGCGGGACTGCTCGCGGCGGCGCTCGTACCAGCGGCGAGTACGCCAGCGGCCGCCGCGCCCACGCTCAGCAACACCCTGTGCGGTTGGCTGCCACTGACCGCGGGGGCCACTGGCCGCAATGTGACCTCGGCGCAGTTCCTGCTGGCCGCCGCCGGTGAGCTGCCGGCGACCGCCCAGCCGACCGGTTCGTACGACGCGGCGACCGTACGAGCCGTGAAGTTTCTCCAGTTCCACCACCAAATCAAAATCGACGGCGTGCTCGGACCGTCCACCTGGGACGCCCTCGCGGTGACTGTTGGCAAGACCAGCGATGGACCCGCGGTGAAGGCCGTGCAGGTGGAGCTGGGGCTGGCGGTCACCGGCACGTACGACAGTGCCACCGAGCAGGCGATCAAGACTTTCCAAGCGGATCCAGCGATCGACCTGCCCGCCGACGGTGTCGTTGAGGGGGCCGGACGTGGCGCGAACTCGTCGAGCGCGGCACCGATTCGGTATGTTCCTGGCCCATTCGCAAGGAAGGAGCCTCCGACGCGAGTGTTTCGGCCGCGCAGTTTTTCTGCTCACCGCTGCCGGTGCGTCGATTCCCGCCGCGGGCGACGGCAAATTCGGCCCGGAAACCACTGCCGCGCTCAAAACTTTCCAGGCCGCGCACGGATTGCCGGCCGACGGCACGCTGAATGCGCACACCTGGGACGCGCTGCTGGTCACGGTCCGCAGCAATGACACCGGCGACGCCGTCAAGGCCGTGCAGGAAGAGTTGCTCAACAACGGATACGAGGTGTTCGAATCGCCAGGCATTGACGCCGGCACCGGGGTTTACGACGCGGGCACCGAGGCGGTCGTGAAGCGATTCCAGACCCACTTCGACCTTGCGGTGACCGGCGTCGTGGACGCCGCCACCTGGCGCACCCTCGCCGCCACGGGTACGTGACGGGGTAACAAATAACAAAGCCGGCTCCCGGCGCCACCGGGAGCCGGCTTTTCCTATCCCCGCAGGGCCGTGGTGACGGCGTACCGGTCGCCGCGCCACAACGCGCGTACGTGCTCGACCGGCTCACCAGCCTCGTCCCAGGTGTCGCGGTGCATCAGCAACATCGGCAACGCCGGGTTGGTGCCGAGCAGTTGCGCCTCCCGGGGCGACGCGAGCACGGTCTCGATGATTTCCTGGCCGGTCGTGAGCCGAATCCCGTACGCCGTCACGTACGTACGGTAAAGCGAGGTGGTCGGGTCGAAATCTTCAAGGATGGTGGGAAACCTGGCCAGCGAGACGTAGGTGCTCTCCAGCCCGATCGGCTCGTTCTCAGCGATCAGTAACCGCTCCAGGTGCACGACCTTGTCACCGTTGGCGATGCCGAGCTTGCCGGCCAGCACCGGGCCGGCGGCGATCACCTCACCGCGCACCGGCCGCCGCTGCGGGCTCATCCCGGCGTCGGCGAGCGACTCGGTGTAGCTGCGCAACACCAACGGCAGGATCAGTTTCGGCTCCGCGACGGTGGTTCCGCGACCGCGCGTACGGTGCAGCCGGCCGGCCAGCACCAGCTCGTCCAGTGCGCGTCTGAGCGTCTCGCGGGCACATCCCAGCTGCTCGACCAGCTCGCGTTCGGTCGGCACTGGATCGCCCGGCCGCAGGTCCGCCAGCATGGCCGACACCTGCCGGGCCACCGCGAAGTACTTGGGCACCCGGCCATGCTCCGGCACGCCGTTGTTGACCGGCGGCAGCCCGGTCCGGCCACGCCACGGAATATCAGAAGGCACGACCGCAGCCTACGCACCACAAGCGAGGCCGTAGGCTCGGCCGGTGCGGCGGTTTGTCCGGATAAGTTGTTGTTGCCTGGCGATGGTGCTGGTGCTCGCGGGTTGCGCCGCTGCGCCGCGTCCAGAGCCGGCCTGCCGAGTTTCCCAGACGTTGGTGCCGTCGTGCGGCGTTTGGTGGGGCGTGGCAGCGAATCCGCTGGCGGGAGAGTCGTGGGATCAGGCGCTGCTGGCGTACGAGTCGCGGATGGGCCGGCGGGTGGACATCGCGCATTTCTACCACCGCGACCGCGAACTGTTCCCGACCGCTGACGAAATCCGCCGCGCCGACCAGCGTTTTTTTCTTCTGGAGAACTGGAAACCCGAAGCCGGTCACAGCTGGGCGCAGGTGGCCGCTGGTGCGGTCGACGGCGAGATCGATCGGGAAGCGGCGTACCTGAAGGCAAACTTCACCAAGCCGTTCTTTCTCGTCGTCCACCACGAGCCGGAGAACGAGGTCGACCAGGCGAGTTCTGGCTTCACCGCGAAGGACTACGCGGCGATGTTCCGGCATGTCGTGGTGCGCCTGCGATCCGACGGCGTACGCAACGCCGTGACGGTGATGAACTACCTCGGCACCCCGAAATGGGGCGGCCAGCCATGGTTCGACCAGCTCTATCCCGGCGATGATGTGGTGGACTGGGTCGCTGAGGATCCGTACGTCTTCGGCTCCAACCCGCTGTGGCGTACGGGCTTCGCCGGCACCGTGAATCGGCGAGACTTCGCGGACCCGTCCTGGCCGGGCTTCTATGACTGGGCAATGCGAAAACATCCCGGCAAGCCGATCATTCTGGCCGAGTGGGGAGTGGACGAGCAGCCCGGCCAGCCGGCCGCCAAGTCCGGCTATTTCGCCGCGGTGCCGGCCGGGTTGCGACATTTTCCTGCTGTCAAAGCGCTTGTCTACTGGAACGCGGCCGCAACCAACCCGGTCGGCGCCACCCGGATCGACTCGTCCGGCCGGTCGTTGACCGCTTTTCGTTCGCTGTCAGGAAACACCGTCGTGAACGTACGACACTAGTTGCTGCTCCATCTGCTCCAGTACGAGCGGCCAAGCGGCTTCGGCACGGTCGCGCAGCTCCGCCCGCGGGAAACCGGCGTGGGGGTGAGGCGTACCAACGTGCCCTCGGCGGCCGGGGAGAACTCGACCGTGACGACCGTCTCGGCACCCTCGGTGCCGCCGGCTCCGGTCACCCAGGTGAGCTCGACCAGCCGGCCGGGCTCCAAACGCAGAAACCGGCCGTAATGCGGGTGCAGGGTGCCTTGGAACGCGGTGGCGAAGAAGAACGGCACGTCGATCGCCGGCTTCATCAGCACCGACTCCGGGACCGCGAACCAGACACCGAACTGTTCGGTCCAGGCGGTGAAAAGCGCGTCGGGAGTGAGCGGCATTCGCCGCTGGACGGTCAGGGCGTATGGCCGGTCGGACAAATCCGGTACGCAGCGAGTCATAAAATGCCTCCTCAGGTATATGACCTACTGAGAATATAGTGAGGACGAGAGATGGTCAAACCGTGAGAGGGCAAAAAAAAAAGAACGAGCATCCGACAAGGGAGGCTCGTTGTGGTAAATTATGTTGCTGAGAAAACTACAAAAACGACACATAAATCCATTGGCATCAAAGATACCAAGGAGCTGCTTCGTTGTCAAGCCCAGTGTCCGGCACTAAGCCGGATCCTTTGAGTAACGGTACCGAATTTCGCGAGAGTGAGCTGGAAAGCGAGCGTAAGTATCTGGCCGTTCTGTACCGCCATCTCGACGGGCAGCGGGAAACCACCGAGCAGCGGCTCCGTGAGGTGCTGGGCCAGGGCATTGGCGGGACGCCCGGTGCGCAGGTCGAGCGGGATGCCTCGTACTCGATGTATGCCGATCGGCTGGCGCAGCTCCGGTCGGTCGACTACGGGCTGTGTTTCGGCCGGCTCGACCTGACCAACGACGACCGGTTCTACGTCGGCCGGCTCGGTCTTTTCGACCCTGCCAACGACTATGAGCCGCTGCTGGTGGACTGGCGGGCGCCGGCCGCGCAACCGTTCTACACGGCGACCGCCGCGACTTCCAGCGGAGTACGGCGGCGCCGGCACGTGAAGATGCGCGGCCGGCAGGTCACCGGCATCGACGACGAGATCTTCGATTTGGCGTCTTTGAATGACGCCGATATCAGCACACTGAACGGCGAAGGCGCGCTGCTCGCTGCCCTCAACGCCAACCGTACGGGCACGATGGGTGACATCGTGGCGACCATTCAGGCCGAGCAGGACGCGGTGATCCGCGCCCATTCCGACGGTGTTCTGGTCGTACAAGGTGGTCCTGGCACCGGAAAGACCGCGGTCGCTCTGCACCGCGCCGCGTTTTTGCTTTACACCCACCGCAAACGGCTGCGCAAGCAGGGCGTTCTGGTGCTCGGGCCCAATGCCACCTTCGTTCGCTACATCGCCGATGTGCTGCCATCGCTGGGGGCGAAACCGACGTCTTGCTCTCCGACCTCGGCGACCTGCTGCCCGGGCTGACCGCGACCGGCACCGAGTCGCCCAAGGTGGCCGCGGTGAAGGGCCGCGCGGCGATGGTCGGGGTGCTGGCCGCGGCCGTACGAGACCGGCAGGATGCCCGAGTCGATGCTGGAGGTGACCGTCGACAGCTACCCGTTGCGGCTGAACAGGCAGACCTGCGTGAAAGCGCGCGACCGCGCCCGGTCGTCCCGGCAGCCCCACAACCTCGCCAGGGCGAATTTCGCCCGTGCCATCGTCCGGGCGTTGAGCGACCAGTACGCACGCAAGCTCGGTGACAAGTTCCTGCAGCGTGGGGACATGGAGGACGTGCGTTCCGAGCTTCGGGAGGACCCGGCCGTCCAAGCCGCGATCAACAACCTGTGGCCGCTGCTCACGCCGGAGCGGCTGCTCACCGATCTTTTCGCCAGCGACCGCCGGTTGCAGATCGCCGCCGGCCGTTTTTCCGCCCAGGACAGGGCATTGCTGCGGCGCCGGCCCGGATCGCCGTGGACGCCGGCGGACGTACCGCTGCTGGACGAGGCCGCCGAGCTGCTCGGGCAGGACAACCGGGAGGCCGAGCGGCAGGCCGCGCTGGCCGCCGCCCGCGGGTCGTCGAATACGCGCAGGGTGTGCTGGAAGTGATGACCCCGGCGGACCACGCCGACGAGGAAGTCCTGCAGGCGATGGACGCGATTTCCGCGCAGCAGCTGGCAAATCGCTATAGCAGCAAGGAATATGAGACGACCGCGGAAAAGGCCGCCGCGGATCGGCAGTGGACCTTCGGACACGTCATCGTCGATGAGGCGCAGGAGCTGTCCTCGATGGCGTGGCGGTCGCTGATGCGGCGCTGCCCGAGCCGGTCGATGACCATTGTCGGTGACATCTCGCAGCGGTCGGTGGCGGCCGGCGCCGGCTCGTGGGCCGAGGTTTTGCGGCCGTACGTCAGGGATCGCTGGCGGATGGCCGAGCTGACGGTGAACTACCGGACGCCGGACGAGATCATGTCCGTGGCCGCCGACGTGTTGGCCGAGGTCAGCACTGATGCGACCGCGCCCCGGTCGGTACGCAGCACCGGCGTGCCGCCGTGGCGTCTGGCCGTGTCAGCCGCCACTGGCTGGCCGACGAGGTGGCCCGCGCGGTGCAGACCGAGCTGGCCGCGATCGGCGAGGGCACCCTCGCCGTCATCGTCCCGGAGGCCCAGGTGGGCGCGCTGGCCCTGGCGCTCGCGCAGGCTCTGCCGGCGGCTTTCCTGGCACCCAAGGGATCTCTCGCCCGAGCCGCGGTGATGTCCGCGACCCAGTCCAAGGGCCTGGAATTCGATGCCGTCGTGCTGGTCGAACCACAGTCCATTGTGGACGAGTCGGAATATGGCTGGAACGACCTCTACGTCGGCATGACGCGACCCACCCAGCGGCTCGGTGTCCTGCACAGCACGCCGTTGCCAGCGGCACTGGCCGGTCTGTCCGATCGGTCGCTGGAGCCGGCCTAGGTTTTCCCGCTGGGGCCGCCTGACCGGCGGCCCCGCTGCCCTGCTGGTCTGCGTCAGACTGATCTGGTTGTGTTGCGTCAGGCTGGTCCTGCGACCCCGATCAGGTGGCCCTCGGGGTCGGTGAACTGGCCGACGACCAGCTTGCCGGGCGCCCCCTCCGGTCCCATCCGGCGTTTCCCGCCGAGGCTCTCGGCCTTACGCAGCGCCGCCTCCACATCCGGGACGCCCACGTAGAACAGGACCCGGCTCTCGTATCCCTGCCCACCGGCAACCCCACCGTTGATCCCGTCCGCGCCGCCGGTGACGAACCCGTACTGCCCCGGCGCCGACACCGCTTCGGTGGAGGCGTCCCCGACGTCGTACGTCCAGCCGAACAGCTCGCCGTAGTAACCGCGAAGCATGGCCGGGTCCTGGCCGATGATCTCGAAATGCACCACTGCGTCTGCCATGACTCTCCTCTTGTGACGCCATCGGTTGGGCGCTTCACCAGATAGTCGGAACCGGATCCAAGATTTCGACAGTGCTGACCTTAGTGAGGGTGGTGGAAAAACGGGGCATTTCGGCCCCAAACGTCACCCTCGTGGAAGGGATAGGGGTTAGTGGCGGATGCAGGCGAAGAGGTGGCGGCCGTAGTTGCCGGCGTACGGGCCGACGCCGTCGCTGTCCGGGCCGAGGTTGATGATTTCGTCGAAGGTGCCGTGTTCGGCGAGGAAGCCGGCGATGCGGGGGGTGTCCCAGCCGGCGAGGCTGGTGCCGAACCAGGCTTCGTGGTCCTGGCCGGTGTCCAAAAAGAGCACCTTGCCGGTCACCTCGTCCAGCAGCCGGACGAGTTCGGCTGGACCGATGGTGCCGCGGCCGAGGGCGAAGTGGTGCAGGAGGCTGAAGCAGGAGACCACGTCCCAGCGGCGGCCGGCGGCGGCCAGGAAGTCCTCGCACTGTCTAATGTGGACGACGCTGGCTGGCAGGCCGTAGACGGCCGAGCCGAGCGGTTGGGCGAGCGGGTCACGTTCGACGCCTTCGGCGAGGAATCCGGCGGCGCTCATCTGGGCGACGAACCATCCGTAGCAACTCGCCACGTCCAGATAGGATCCAGGCGAAATTCCGCGCGCGGAAAGGAAAGCCTGCATCTTTTCCAGCCGGTCCGTGCACTGGCGGACCAACGTCCAGCCGCGCTCCAGCTCCGGCGCTGGCAGAGGCTGATAAAGCTCCTTCGTTCCGTCCAGCCAGCTCATCCGCAGCAACAGATCCTGCAGTGGAGTGCTCGCGGTGGTCCGCTTCACCGTCACCGGGACAGTGGTTTCCCCAGCGGCATAAGCCAAAGCGATCCGGTGGTGGCCGTCGAGTACGCCGAAATACTCCGAGCCTCGGATGCGTTCCACCAGGATCGGGTCGGCCGGGCCGCTTTGGTTCGCTCTTGGCTCGTACGATGAACTTTCCTTGCGAGCAAGGAAATCGCGGGCGACCTCGACAACCCCGGCCGGCGCGTCGGCCCAGAAATAGCTGCCGCTGGTTTTCAGGCAACGCAACCCGAGCTGTCCGTACGGGCTGGCCAGGATCTGCTCGTCGGTGAGGGCGCCATCCGCGGCGAGCAACTGTACGTGTGGACCGGCGGCGAGGGGCGTCGTCGACGGCCACAGCAAATCGCCGGTGGCCTGGGAAAATTCCTTGGGACTGAGCCCGCCCTGCGCGCCCAGCAACAGCTGATCGATAGCGACCATCGAAGATTGCGACGGTCGCAGGAAAGTCCGCGACAGCCGCAGGCGTACCGGCGCGGGCACCGATCGGCGAGCGGCCCCAGTCGCCCGGTCGGCCAGTGCGACAGCGGTTACCCGGCCGCGGGCGGCGGCCCGGCGGCCACGGAACCGGGCCGCGTTCAGGGCTCGGCGGGGGAGAGACTTCATGAGTAGTTTTCCTTTAGCGAAGCGGGTCGATGGGTGATCAGTGGCCGCAGCCTGCGCGGCACCATGCTGGCGAAAGAGTCGAGGGCGAGCAGGTCCGGCCGGCTCAGCAGGGCCACCGCGTAGACGACGCAGCTCACGCCGACGACGAGGGCGGCGGACCACCAGTGCAGGCCGAAGAAAAACCGCAGGGCCAGTGGCGGCAAGCCGAAGCAGACCACAGTCAGGCCGGCAACCCACCACACCGCGTTGGTGAAGGGGGTCATCTGTAGTTGGCCGCGGACCTGAAGCAGCGGCAGGACGTTGCGAACAACGATCGCGGCCGCCCATCCGATGGCCGCGCCGAGCATGCCCATGGACGGGATCAACAGGATGTCCAGCGCCAGGTCGACCAGCAGCGCGAGAGCGTTGTTGATCAGGCTGCGCCCGCTGCCGCCGGCCATCAACAATACGGTGTCCACCGGCCCGCAGACCGCGGAAACCACCGTTGAGACAGCCAAAAGTACGACGACGAGGTCACCGGTCGCGTACGTGCCGCCGAAAATCGACAGCAGCAGCGGCGCGAGGCCAATGCTGATCAGATAGAGCGGCCAGGTCACCGCCATGGTCCAGGCGGTGGTCACCTGGAAGACCCGCTCGGCGGCCACTCGGTCGCCGCGGGCCAGTAGTTTTGAGAGCTGTGGAGCCAAAACGTTCTGTACTGCCAACGCGACCAACTGGCCGACACCAGAAATCGGGTGGCCGCGGTGTAAACGGCGGCTTCGGTGGGCGAGCGCAGCACCGCCACCAGGATGATATCGGCGCGCTGCAACAGGATCTGGCAGATCCGGGCGATCGCCCGCGGCATCGTGTACGCCCAGTATTCGCGGGTCACCGCGGCTGCCCCGATCGGGCTTGGCCGGCGTTGGGTCTCGGCCTCCCGTACCAGCCGGAGCAGCCACCACCAGCCGACCACCAGCCCGACGCCGTACGGGATGGCCCAGGCGATCGACAGCCAGGCGAGCGAGGCCCCGGCAAGCGCGGCCAGCGCCACCGCGGCGACCTGCAGCAGGCTCCGCCCGACCCGTTCCACCAGCGCGGACGGTCGCATCGACCCGTAGCCGCGGGTTGCCGCGATGACCGTGTCGTAAACCCCGGCGACAGGAACGAAAACCGCCAACGCGAGCAGTCCCACGACGACTTCGTGCTGGTCGGTCGCGCCGCCCACCAGCGGTGCCAGCGGCGGGCCGGCGACCAGCATCGCGGCCCCACACACCAGGCCGGCGATGAGCACGGACCGCAGGCACACCCGCAGGCAGACGCGGGCCGCGGACGTACGTCGCTCCACCAGGTAGTGCGGCAGCCAGCGGGCCAGCGACACGTCCGACCCGAGTTCGGCGATCGCGATGGCGACCAGGAAAACCGAGGTGGAGCGAAAAAAAAAAAACTGCCGGCCACCTCGGCCGGCACCCGGTTGGTGACGATCGCGACCACCGCGAAGGTGGCGACCGCGGAGATGCCGGCACCGATCAGGTTCGCGGTGCCGCCGCGGGCGATCGCCCCGAGGCTGCCGGCCGGGGAGCCGGTGACCGGGGTGATCCGGGCCGTCGTCACGACCGGTCGGCCCCCGCCGGCTCGGGTTCGGCCGGCGCCTTGGACCGTGGTGACGGCCGTTTCGGCGCGACGGCTGCCGCGGCGTCTGGCGCGTGCGTACGCGCGACTGGCCCACCATCGGACACCGACGGGCCAGCGTCCGGAGCGGTCAGGAACACCCCGAGCACCTCGCCGCCGCAACGGGTCAGCTCGTCGCTCGCGGCCCGCAGGTCGCGCAGCCGGGTACGGCCGGAAGTCGCGGACAGGATGACGGCGGTCGCTGAGTTCGCCAGCGCCAAACCGTCGGCACCGGCCGCTTCTCGTGCGCACAACACGACATAGTCGGCGTGCTGCGTAAGGACCCCCAGCTGCCCGCCCCCACCGCTCGGAGAGCAGCCGATCGGCGGCCTCTTCCGGTTCGGTGCCGCTGGCCAGGAAAGACAGCCAGCCGCGGCTGCGGCCGGCGCAGCACCTTCAACGCCTCCCGGCGGCGCAGCAGCACCTCGGACAGGCCTGGCGACGGCATTTCCTCGACCAGGTCGGTCAGCCCGCCGCGGGCCGAGTCGACCAGGATCACCGAGCTGTCGGCGCGTACGAGTGAGACCGCCAACCGGACCGCGGCCGGCAACGCCGAGTCGTCGCACACGCCAGCGACCAGCAGCGTCGCCGGTACGGACGGGACGCCGACGGCGACCGTGATCCGCCGGGACCGATCGTCCTCGGTGATGGGCGCGGCCGGGTCGGAGAACAGTTTGGGCAGGTCAGCGCCGGTGCGTACGATCGGACCAAGGCCTGCGAAACCGGCCCGTTCCAGGTCGGCGGGCGCGTGCACGCGGTCGTCGGCGAGCGCCAGCCAACCGGCCAGCGCGGCCGCCGCGAGCAGCCCGAGCACCAGCCCAGCCAGCGCGTAGACCGCGAGGCCCAGGCCGGTCGACGCGGTCGCCGCCGGCGTGATGACCTCGCCCGGGTCCGGCGGGTTGGTTCGCAGGTCGCTGAGGGTGGCCTGCAGCTTCGCCAGCTGCGCCGAGTAGACGGTCAGCTGCTGCGTCAGCACCTGCCCGCGCGGCGAGGTGGCCGGAGTCTTCGCGAGCTCGCCGGCGGTCGACGACATGGACGCCTGCACTTTGGCCGCTTCGGTGGTGTGTAAAGGCGCAGCTCGGCGGCATCGTTCACGGCCGCCCGCTGGGCCCGTACGGCCAAATACGCGGTAGCGAAGGCGTTCGCCCCGTGAAGTGCGCTGTCGTTCGTACGCGCCGCATAACTGATCTCAAGCACCTGCGTGTTGCTCGGGTTGTCGACCGTCACCCGGCTCGCCAGCGTCGCGTTGTCGTCGGTGGACCCGAGGTCCTTCTTCGCCGCGTTGACGACCGCGTCGCCGCTGATCAGCGCGGCCTCGGTCTGCAGGTTGGTGAGGTTCTGCCCGCGCGCGCCGGTCGAGTACGGGTTGCCGTCCAGCGGGTTGATCAGTACGGCCGCGGTCGCCACCGTGCTGCCGGGACGGACCAGCCCAGCGGCTACCGCGCAACCGGCCACCGCGACCAGGACGACCAGGACGACCAGAAGCACCGGCCACCGGCCGCGCAGCCGGGGCCAGATCCAGCCGAGGCCGCGTCGGTGGGGGGACACGTATCCAGGCTCACTCACCGCAGTCACCTACCGCATTGTTCCGGTATGGATAAGGACAATTCGACCGACCCCCTATCGGCCCCAACCCGTTCAAATCCCCCGACCCGCGGTGTGCGCGAGGTGCAGCACGGTGGCCGCCGACACGACTCGCGCGCTGACCAGAATCGCCAGGTACGAGCGCTGCTCGGTCGGGTGCAGCCGCAGCGATCGGATCGCCCACCGGCGGGCGTCCGCGCGCTGCCCGAGTGCCGCGTAGGCGAACGCTTTTTGGCCGTAGATCCGGGAAAGTCCGCGCGAGCTGTTCCGTAGCGCCGGATGCTTGTCGACGCAGTAGTCCAACGCGTCGATGATCGTCTGCCATCGATCGGCGAAGTACGAACCGCGATGCCACAGCACGTGGACCAGCGGCTCCGGGACCGTACCCACCGAAGAATGCGCCACCGCCCGCAGCATCCAGTCGTAGTCCTCGGCATAACTGCCGGGCAGTTTTTTCGTCCACCTCACCAATAGGGCGAAGGCCTCGCGGGTCACCAGCACTGTCGAGGGGTGCGCCTCCATCACCCGGCGACGGGCCAGCTCGGCCAGCGTGAGGTCCTCCTGGCGCGGGATCCGAACGTGCGTACGCTCCTGTTTTCCCGTCCCGTAACGGATCTCGATGCCACACACGACAAGGTCGTGGTTGCCCTGCTGCAGCAGCGCGATCTGCCGGCTGAGCTTGTCCGGCCGCCAGCTGTCGTCGTCGTCGCAGAAAGCCAGCAGCTGCCCCGAACTCGCCGCCACGCCAGCGTTTGCGGGCGCCGGCGAGGCCGGGCGTACGGTCGTTCGCGATGACCACCAGCGACCGGTCCGGCCCCAGCGGCGCGAACTCCTGCGCCAGCCCGATTTCCGGTTCGCAGCGGTCATAAACGACGACGCATTCGACCGGGCCACAGCAGTCCTGCGAGAGGATCGATCGTACGGCCGCGCGTAGGAGCTCGGGCCGCCGGTGCGTGGCCACGACGACGCTCGTTGTCAGTGCGGTCATCTATTTCTTGCCTTTCGTGGTGCGGGTTTTGTTTCCCCAAAGGGATTTTCTGGGGCGACGGGCGCCAGAGTCGGTACGCCGGCGGGCCAGCCCAAGGCCGACCAGTGCGCCGAGCACGGCCCCCGAAGCTGGCGCGGTCGGCCGGTTGGCGTCGCCGTCCGCGCTCACCTGCGGCCCGCGCAGTTCCTCGCCCGGATAGGCGCTGAGGTTCGCGCTGTTGACCATCGCGGTCTGCAGTTGGCCAATACGGTTGTAAAGCTGCTGCGGGCCGCTTTTCCGGCCGGCGTCTTGGGAGTCGCGGCGAGTTCGACGGTGAGCCGGTCGACATTGCCACCCAGTCCGGCGATCGCGGTGGTTTGCCGTTGACTGAGAAATGCCTGCCGAGCGGCCAAATATCCGGTGGCCGCGGCTCGTACGCCAGCGCTGGCCCCGCTGGCCGAACCGGACCGGTAGCCGATGGTGAGAACCTTCGTGCCCGGCACCGCGCCCCACCTCCAGCCGGTCGGCCGGATCGGGATCGCCGGTGGCCCGGATGATGCCGGCCAGTACGCCGGTCTGCGTCACCCGGCGAGCCTCGGTGTCGACGGTGATCCACTTCGGCGTGCCGTCGCCGGGCGGCGCCACCGTGACCGGCGCGTCGGCGACGAAAACCGTGACGGTGGCCCGAAAGGTGGCCGGCTGGGGCCAGCAGGACAGCGGCGCCGACGAGGAGCCCGGCCAGTGCGCCGCCCAGGACGACGGCCCCGCCGCGACGCGAGATCCGCAGGTAGTCGGCGACCGGGACGCTCGGATTCATCGTCGCCAGCTCGGAACATCGCCGAGAAACTCGACCAGCTCCTGATCGGCCGCCTCGAATCCGTTCATCAGACGCTGCCGAAGATCGGTCGGCAGCGGCCGGCCCGGCCGGGCGTTGAGTTTCGGGAAAACCTCGGGGATCCACACCGGCAGGCCGAGCCATTCCTGCAGGCGTACGAACTGTTTCTCCGGTTCCGCGAAGAAAGCGTCCGCGTCCAGCGTGAACAGCCGGTCGGGGCTCACCGCGTCCCGCAGCCGGCGCAGCTGCGGGGTGTAAAGGCTGCGCCGGGCGTAGGCGTGGTGCCGGTGGCCGAAGCTCTGGTAAGCCGGATCCTCCCGGATGCGGTGCTCTTCCCCCAAAAGCCGCTCGTCCTCGAGCTCAAGCGCGCGACCGAAGTCCGCCTCGGTCTCAAAGCCACGGGCGAATTCGTGCCGGTACGCCGAATAGGCCCGCTCGACCGGGTCGCGTACCAGCGCGACCAGCCGGGTTTCGGGCAGGTCACGGGCAATCCGGCCGGCTGCGAGCGGGTGGAACATGTAGTAGCCGGAGGACTCGAAGGTGACCGGCTCGGCGGAGTGCGTCCGCGCCCGGGCCAGCGACCGGACCGGGAAGTGACCCCGATACCAGGACCAGCCGCGGTCGTACCAGAGGTCGAAGAAGTTGGTGCCCTTGTGGAAAAGTGGCGGGCTGATGATCGCCGGATGTCCGCTCAGCAGCCGGTGCAGGGTGGTGGTGCCAGCACGTTGCGCGCCCACCACCAGGAAAGTCGGCAGCAGCCGTACGGCCGGAGTGAGCCGGCCGACCGAGCGGACCATTTTCTGGCCGGCGGCCCGCATCGGAGCTGGCGCGGAGCGCCGCAGGCGGGGGAGCAGAGCGGTCATCGGCACCGTCCTTGGACATCTGGTTCCACCGAGCCGGCGCGCCGGCCGGCGATCCGCAGCATCAGCCGGGCCTGCTCGCGCAGCGGCGCCCCGGTGGCGGCCTGCGCCGCATAGAGATAGCGGGCCGCGATAGTGGCCGTGTAGAGCGTGCCAATCAGGTCGCCGTCCGGCCCGAGCCGCTGCCCGGCGAGCGTCACCGCGCGCTCGATCACCGGCGCGCTGATGCCGTGCCGCTGGGCGGCCGCCTGCACCAGGAAATGCATCAGGTCGAAGCCGACCGGTACGCCGGTGTCGAACCGTTCCCAGTCCCACAGCCCGACCTGCTGGCCGCGTACCGACATGTTCCACGGCGTCCAGTCGCCGTGCCAGCCGCCCAATGGCAGCCGCACGTCCGCGCAGCGATTGGCGATCTTCTCCAGCGCGAGCCGCAGCTCCTCGGCGTGGTGCCCGTCGGTCAGCGTGTCGACGGTTTCCCGCAGTCGTACGAAAAGTGGGCTGTCGGCGACCGGGCACACGCCGCTGTCGAAGCCGGCGGCCAGCTCCGCCATCGCCGCGACCGGTGGTCCGCTGGGCCGGCCGAGCCGGGGCCGGCTGGCCGCCGGCACCGGGGAGACCACCAGCAATCGCAGGTCGCGCCAGCCGCCGTCGTGCACGACCGTCGGCGTCCGTAGCCGCTGCCAGCAACGGCTGGTCACCTCGCGCAGCGCGCGCGCGCTTCGCGCTCTACCAACTGCCGTGAGATCGGGCCGTCGCCGACCTTCACGAAGGCCACTGTCCGGCCGGTCCGGTCGAAGACCTGCAGAACCGGCGGCTTCTGGTTCGCCCGCAGCGCGCCGACCCCGATGCTGACCAGCACCGGCATGCCCAGCAGCTCGGACAGGTGGGTCTCGATGTTCTCCGCGCAGTGCCCGGCCGAGCTGATCCGCAGCCGGTCCGCGAGCAGCCGGCCGGCGCCGGGTAGCCGGAGCGCGAGGCCAGCGGCCAGCCGGGTCAGGTGTTCGGTACGGCTCAGGCCCGCGCTGAACCGGCGGACCGCGCCGGACGCGGCTCGCGGCAGGTCGGCCGGCACCAGCATCCGCGGTTCCCGGACATTGGGCACGAAGGCCAGCTCGCGAACCGGCCGCCGGTCCGACGGCAGTGGCGTACGACGCGATGCCACCTCGACCCGCGACGGCTCCGGCCACAGCCGGCGAGCCACCCGGGCCAGGTCCACGGCGGCTCGGTTCGACAGCCGCTCGTCGAGGATCGCGATCGCTGGACTGTCCGGCAGTGCGGCGAGCCCGATGTCCGCGTCGATGTCGCTCACCTCTCACCCCCTCACTCCGGTCAGCCGGCGAGGCTTCGTACGGGTGGAGGTCCCAGTGTTCGAGGGCATTGCGGCATCCCCATTCGCCGGAACTGTGGTGCCTCGATGTACTTGAAGCGGTATTGCAGTGTTTTCGAGTATTTTGCCCTGTCCGATTCCAGCTCTTCGCTCGGCCCGCCAGGCCAGCCCCAGAGCGAGCATCAGGGTGAAGACCGGCGGGCCGAGAACGTCGTACACGAACATCTCGATCCCGAAGAAAATCAGCAGCGCGAGCGCGATGACCGCCATCGGATCTCGGCTCCGGTACGCGTACCGGCCGCGGATCAGCAGGAACGCCAGGAAGAGCAGGGTGCCGATCAGGCCCTGCGAGAACAGCAGCAGCCACAGGTGGCCCTGGGTGCCCAGCGGCGGCACCGCGCAGGCGGGGCAGTCGGGCGTGCCGGAGCCGGCGATCGAGAAGAAGTTGCCCTGCACGTCCCGGGTGTTGCCGAAGCCCAGCAGCGGCGAGCCCCGCATCATCGAATCGACGGTGGCGACCGCGAGCGCGGATCGCCGGTTGTTGCTGTGCGGGTGCTGCAGCCGTTCGTTGATCAGCTCGCCGAGCGGCGAGACGACGACGAGCAGGGCCACCACCAACACGGCGCTGACGGCCGCTCCCACCACCCAGGTCCGGCCGGCCCGGGCGAGCTGGAAGATCGCGTACGCGACGCCGACCGCCAGCGCGATCCAGAGCCCGCGGTTCAGCGAGTAGACGACGGGAACGGCCGCTGTCGCGAGGACGAGCGGTGCCACGTACCGGCGCCAACCGGAGTTTTTTTGCGGCACCACGAATAAAGGAAGAATGGCAGGAAAAACGACAGGTTGGCGCCCCAGGAGTTGACGTACGTGAACGGCGCTTTTGGTCGAGGCTCGACATATCCGAGCACGTTCTGCACCTCAGCGCTGGCCGGGTGCACGATCACGTGCATGAATTCCTTGCTGGACACCGAATGTGGCAGCAACATTTCCAGCGGGGAACGGAATTCCAGGTGTGGTGCCACCACACCGAGCAGTCCGCCGATGGTGGTGACCACGAACATGTAGCCCAGCAGCCGAGAAATCCGCAGGTCGCTGACGGTTTTCTCTTCGGTGTTCCCGATGTACAGCAGTGCGACGGTCACCGCCGCGTACCAGAGCACCCGGTAGCCGAAGGTCAGCGGCGAACCCGGCTCGGGCACGGCCCCGGGCGCGTACGTCGTCAGGACGGCGGCGCTGGCCACCACCACGGCGAGGAACAGCAGCCACCAACCGAAAACCGCGCGCGGCGCCAGCAGCCGCCGCCAGCCGGTGCGTTTGAGCAGGCTCACCGCCAGCGGCACCGCCGCCAGCAGGAACACGAACTCGCCGACCCCGAGCGCCCACCAGAGCGGGTAGCCGAGGAAGGCCACCGACAGTGGCCAGCCCGCCGGCAGTGACCGCCGTCGTGTCGTACGCACATCCGCCCCCACAGGTCGCCGTTGGCCATAGGTCCGCCGGCGGGAGAGCCTACGCGACCCGCCGGGTCGCTCCGAGTAGTGTGCACGACACTACGTACTCTGGCCGCGACGGTGAGTGGATAATATTTGCCGTCAAGCCGGGCGAGTTGGGCAACGTGCGGAGGAGTCACTGTGGACGATCGATCGCGCAGCGTGTTCGGCAGCTGGGCTCGCCGGGTGTTCACCGCCCTGGTGGCGCTCACCTGCGCGGCCTCGGTCGTCGGCGGCCTCGCGACCCGCGACCGCCGCACACGCCTCGCAGGCGGCGCAGGGCAAGGTCGTCAGCGCCGGCCCGGCGTCGTACACCCCGAACGTGTTGGACGGTCAGGTCGACTCGATCGCGCAGGTGGGCGGCACGGTCATCCTCGGCGGCACGTTCACCCAGGCGCAGAACGCCGGCGGTGGCGCCAAAGTGACCCGCCAGCACCTGCTCGCCTTCAATGCCACCACCGGCGCGCTCAGCGCGTTCAACCCCGGCACCGACGGCGAGGTCACCAAGGTGCAGTCGGCCGGCGACGGCCAGACGGTTTACGTCGGCGGCTATTTCAAGACCGTCCGTGGCGTCGCCCGGCCGGGCCTGGCCCGCGTACGGCTGAGCGACGGCGCGGTGATGGGCGGTTTCACGCCCAGCCTCGATGGCGGCGTCACCGACTTGAAACTGGTCGGCGGTCGGCTCTGGGTAGCCGGCCGATTCACCAAGGTCGGTGGGGGTGGCGCAGCCGGCGCTGGCCACCGTCAACCCGACCACCGGCGCTTATTTGCCGTACATGAGCCTGAAATTCGCCGAGCCGCAGGACGGCGCGCCGCTGCAGGTGACCAAAATGGACGTCAATCCGGCCGGCACCCGGCTGGTCGCGGTGGGCAGTTTCAACACGATCAACGGCTACGCCCGGGCCCAGATCGCGCAGTTGACGACCACCGGCTCGCAGGCCGGATTGGCCTGGTGGGCCACCGATTTCTACGACCAGGCCTGTGACGACGAGTTCCCGTCGATCATGCGCAACGTCAGCTTTTCGCCGGACGGCGGCTATTTCGTGGTCGTCACCACCGGCGGCCCGCGTGGCCCCGACTCACCTTGTGACGAGTCGGCTCGCTGGGAAACGTCCTCGACCGGCGGTGGCCTGCGGCCCAGCTGGGTGGACTTCACCGGCGGCGACACGGCCTATTCGGTGGTGGTGACCGGCACCGCGATCTATCTTGGTGGGCATTTTCGCTGGGAGAACAACCCGAACGGCAACAACGCGGAGGCCGCCGGCGCGGTGTCCCCGCCGGGCATCTCCGCACTCGACCCGTCCAACGGCCTGCCCTTCACGTGGAATCCGACCAGGAATCCGCTCGGTGTCGGCGTGTTGGACCTGCTCGCGACTTCTGCTGGGCTGTGGGTGGCCAGCGACACCGACCACATCGCCAACCAATATCACGCCCGGATCGCTTTCATGCCGCTCAGTGGTGGCTTTTCGGTACGGGGAACGGCTGCTCCGGGCCTGCCTGCCAAGGTTTACAAGCAGGGTGGCTCGAATCCGTACGCGAGCGGCAGCTTCACGTTTAACGGCAGCAAAATCACCCAGACGATGGGTGGCGCCGGTGGCGGGATCAACTGGTCCGACGTACGCGGCTCGTTCATGCTGAACGGCCAAGTCTACATCGGACAGTCGAATGGGCAGCTGGTCCGCCGGGCGTTTGGCGGTGGCGCATTCGGTGGCCAGGTGGGCGTGACCGGCGCGGACCGGGTGGTCGCCGACCAGGACTGGCACCAGGACGTACAGTCGATCACCTCGATGTATTTCCATCAGGGCCGGCTTTATTACACGCTGGCTGGCCAGAATCAGCTCTATTACCGGTATTTCACCGCCCAGAGTGACGTGGTCGGCGCGCTCCGGTTCACCGCCGGCACGAGTTCGGCTTTCGGGCAGGTGAAATCCGGTTTCTACGCGGGCGGACGTTACTGCTATTCGGTGAGTTCGGACGCCAACCTGCGCTGCATGTCCGTGTCGTACGGCACGGTCACCTCCGGACCGGCCGTGGTGTCCGGGCCCGGCGTGGACGGCCGCAACTGGCAGTCGTCCGCGATGTTCGCCTTCCAGACGTAACAGGTGTTGTGATGGCTTCTTCGACGCTGCCTCCGATCGGACCGTCGGCTGTGCCTTCGGCCCGGACCGGCCAGATTTCCCCGGTGCCGCGACTGCCGGACGAGGCCGAGCCGGCCCGCGTACCGGTCGGCCCGTTCTCGGTGGTCGACCTGCCCCGACTGCCGCTGGCCGACTACATCGCCCGGTCCGCGGTCGCCGCGGTGCCATCCCGGCCGTATTTGGCCTTCGCCTTGCATGTTGGCGGCCTTAACCACCGCACTGACGCCGATTTCGTGGCGTCCATGCGAAAGGCCGACGTGATCTACGCCGACGGCGCTTCGGTGGTCGGACTGGCCCGACTGGCCGGCGCCCGCGTCATCGGCCGGTCGGTGACCACCGACCTCGGCTGGGACGTGTTGCGCCGCTTGGAAACCCGGCAGGGCCGGCCGCTGCGGCTGGCTCTGATCGGCGGCCCGATCGGCCTCGCCGGCGAGGCCGGGGCGGTGCTCGCCGAGAAAAACTGCGGGCACAGATCGTGGTTGCCGAACACGGCTACCAGCCGGACTGGGCCCCGGTGGTCAACCGGCTCCGCGCCGCCCGCCCGGACGCGCTCATCGTCGGCCTCGGCGCGCCCGCCGAGATGCGCTGGGTGATGCAGTGGCTCGACCGCCTGCCGCCCACGCTCGTGCTCACCTGCGGCGGCTGGTTCGGCTTCCTCGCCGGCAACGAGCGCCGCGCACCCGCCTTCATGCGCGCCGCCGGGATGGAATGGGTGGCCCGGATCGCCCAGGCCCCCGCCCGCCTCGCCCCCCGGTACGCCCGCGGCGCCCTCTCCACCGCCGCCCTCGCTGCCGCCTGCCTCCGCTCCCGGTTTTCCTCCTCCTAACTCACAGTCACCCTCCCGCCGTTTTGTCCGCAACGCTGATGCGCCCCGATCCCACGGCCCGACGCCGAGTGCGGGACTTTAACCCGCACTCGACGTCGAGTGCGGCACAAAATCCCGCACTCGACGAAAACCCAGCCGCACCGCTGGCCAAACTCGGCATGTCGTACGAGGGCCAACTGCGGGAGAACGTCCTCGCTCGCGAGGGCTGGCGGGACTCGGACCTCTACAGCGTGCTGGAATACGAGTGGCGAGGCGGCTGGCGCTAGTGTGATGGGTGCCACGGGTCGTGGGTCTCGTTGGTAAACATGGGATGCGTTATTGACCCGCATCGGGCACGGAATGTGTATTCATGTATCTGAATTGTGTTCATATTCAAGAATTACTTCGCCCTGGCATCTTGTCTTCAGGTCTGTGTCATGTGACCGTTGGCACAGCCCAAGCGTGGACGGCGTGTACGACTCACCGTTCGTGATGGCATCGGCACTATCTGGCACCCGGGGCGGCCGTACGTCCACCGGGCAGCGGAACGAGAGACGAGGGCGGATTCGACGTGCAACAAGCGACGGCTGCGCCAGCGAGGCGCTTATTCACCAGCACCTGGCTGTTCTATTTCTTCGGAGCCCTGGGCGGCATCCTTTTCGGCTATGACCTTGGCGTTATCTCTGGTGTCTTGTTGTTCGTCAACAAGATCTGGAAGTTGGGTACGTTCGAACAGGGCGTGGTCGGCGGCTGCCTGGCCGCCGGCGCGGTGGTCGGCGCGATTTTCGCCGGCCGTCTGACCGACCGCCTCGGCCGCCGCCAGACGATCATGCTGGCCGCGGTGATCTTCGCGCTGGGCACTCTGGGCTGTACGTTCGCGCCGAACGTGACGGTCCTGGTGATCTCCCGGTTCATCGTCGGCATCGCCGTCGGCTGCTCGTCGGCCACCGTGCCGACGTACCTGTCCGAGCTCGCCCCGGCCCGGATCCGTGGCGCTCTCTCGACCCTGAACCAGCTGATGATCGTCTCCGGCATCCTGCTGGCTTACATCGTCGTCGACTGGGCTCTGACCCCGTCGGCCAACTGGCGCGCGATGTTCGCCGCCGCGCTGATTCCCGCGGTTGTTCTTTTCCTTGGCATGCTGGGTATGCCCGAGACGCCCCGCTGGTTGCTCAAGGCCGGCCGCGACGATGAGGCCCGTTCGGTGCTCGCGAGTACGAACAGGGCCGGCGACGTGGAGGCCGAGCTGGCCAACATCCGCGAGGTGATCCAGCTCGACTCCGAGCGGCAGGGCCGGTTGCGTGACCTGGTCACGAAATGGGCCAAGCCGGCACTGATCGTCGCCTTGCTGCTGGCCGTCGGTCAGCAACTGTCCGGTGTCAACGCGATCAACATCTACGCACCGCAGATGTTCACCAACCTCGGCTTCACCAACGGCACCTCACCTCCCTGCTCGCCGCGATCGTGCTCGGCGCGGTCAAGGTCGCGTTCACCGCGTGGGTCATCTTCATGGTCGACCGCTGGGGCCGCAAACCGTTGCTGTTGCTGGGAAGTGCGTGCATGGCACTGACCCTCGGGCTGCTCGGAGTGGCCATTCTGGTCATCCACAACCACACCGCCGTCGGCCTGACCACACTCATTCTGCTGATCATCTACCTGGCCGGCTACGAACTCGGCTGGGGCGCGGTGGTCTGGGTCATGATGGCCGAGGTCTTCCCGCTCAAGGTTCGTGGCATCGGCATGGGCACGAGCAGCGTCGCACTGTGGGCGGCCACCTTCGCCATCACGTTCATTTTCCCAGCGATGAACAAGGGCCTCGGCCTGTCCAACTCGGTGTTCATCTTCGCCGCGATCAGCGTGGTCCTGTTCTTCCTCGTCCAGCGCATCGTCCCGGAAACCAAGGGCCGCAGCCTGGAGGAAATCGAACTCGACCTCCGTGCTCGTACTGGCGGTCGTTAACCATCCCAAAGACAAGTGGTGGGCACCGTGATCCCCCTCCGGTGCTCACCACTTTCTTTATGCGTACGTTCTTGTGATCGCGGCAGACGTTAGAGCACACACCACCGACATTTTTCAAGCGAGAAAAGGGAACCTGTGCGAATGTCGAATGTCAATCTTGCGGTAGCCAGTCGGTGTTCGCGCCACAAAGGATGATGCATGGCAACGCGTTGTATAAGCGCGCGTTCAACCATGCTGCGAGAGGTGCCGCGGCGGCTGGTTCGACCGCGAGCCGATATTCCTCCCACAGATAATCGCGGGCTTCGATCAGCTCCTTATCGCTTACCAGAAGAGACGTCGTCTTCTTGTTATTAAGCACCGCGAATGGCAATGCGCCCGTACGAGTGGCGCCCAGCGCGGAGGAAGCCACCGAGTCGACTGGAGAATCGATGGGTTCGCCGGCCTTCAATGCGCGGTGCAGCGCGCAACAGCCTTCCGGTTCCACGGCTACGGTCGTACGATCGCCAATCGCCACCGCGGTTCCGGCGGCGAGTCCGCCGCCGCCAACCGCCACATAAAAGGCGTCGACGCCCGGGAAGTCCTCGATGACCTCGGCGGCCGCGGTGCCTTGGCCGGCGATGACCGAAGGATCGTCGTAGGCGTGCACATAATGACTTCCCTGCGTACGCGCCTCAATAACGGCGGCCGCCGCTGCTTCGGCATAGGTCGAGCCGTGTCGTACGAGCCGGGCGCCGGCGGCTTCGATGCGCCGGGCCTTCGCGGTCGGCACTGTTTCCGGTACGTAGACGGTCACAGGCAGTGCGAGCAGCGCCGACGCGGTGGCTACCGCGAGGCCATGGTTTCCGCCGGAAGCAGTGATAACTCGGGCAGGACGCGCAGTCAGCAACGCGTTCAAGGCGCCCCGCAGTTTGAAGGATCCGCTGCGCTGCAGGTGTTCCAGCTTCAGGATCACTGGCCGCCCGTCGATTTCCACGCGCATTGCTGGAGTCCGTCGCGCGTACGGCCGGATCCGCTCGGCCGCCGCTGCCACGTCGGCCGCGGTGGGGACATTCACGCAAGTTGTCATGGACCCACCATGGAGGAAAACCAGCCATAATCGCTAGTGACGTTTCCTGGTCAGACATTAGGAGCGCTTAATGGACGTGGCCCGCCTGCGGGTGTTGGTAGAGGTGGCGCACGCGGGGTCGATCGCGGCGGCCGCGCAGCGGATGTCCTTCACACCGTCGGCGTTGTCGCAGCAGCTGGCGAAGCTGGAGCGTGAGGTGGGCTCGGCGCTGCTCGACCGTGGGCCTACCGGCGTCAGGCTGACATCTGCCGGTGAGGTGCTGGTCCAGCACGGCGAGCGGGTGATCGGCGAGCTGCGCGATGCGGAGGTGGCGGTCGCGGCGGCGGCCGGCAGGGCGCCGCAACGGCTCGCCATCGGTACGTTCGCGACCGCCGGCAAGACGCTCGTGCCGCGCGCGCTCGCGGCCCTACGCCGTCGCCATCCGGCCGCGGACCTGTCCCTGCTCGACCTCGAACCGCCGGCCGGCTATGGCCTGGTGACCTCCCGTGACCTGGATGTTCTCATCACCCATCGCTATCCGGGCGTGGCGCTGCCGGACGCGGCCGGCTTGCACCGGCAGCGGTTGCTGCTGGACCGGCTGCGGCTGACTGACGATGCCGGCCGGCCATCCGCGCGCGGGCAGTCGGAACCGCCTCGCCGACCTGGCCGGCGACCAGTGGATCTCCAGTGCCCGCGGAGTGGCGAACCGGACCTGCCTGCAGACGCTCGCCGGCGATCTGGCCTTGCACGTGGCGTACGAGACAACCGACTACGAGGTGATTCTGGAGCTGGTGGCGGCCGGGTTGGGCATCGCGCTGGTGCCGGCCAGCATTCTGGCCAGCCGCCGGGACAACCGGATCGCGGTCGGCGACCTGGTCGGCACTCGGGCCGCGCGAGAGGTCCACCTGGTGCACCGTAAGCGCCCGACTCCGCTGGTGGCCGACTTTATCGACCTCCTGCAGCCAAAGTGAACGCGATCTCCTGCACCGGGTAGGGCGTTGCCCTGCTTCCTGACTGCAACTTCTTGAAAAACGTCATCATCACGTCGGCGATGGGCGCGTACCGCTGGATCAGCACAGCCACCGATTTCGGTACGTCGTCCAGGTTTCGGCCCTCGACGCAGTCGCGTAGAAAGGCTTGGTGGGCGCCCCACTCCACGCCGTGGAAGGTGGCGATCAGCCAGCGTACGAGATGGGTCATCGCGTAACACCAGTCATATGTCCGGTGGTCGTCGAAGAACTCCCGTTCAGCCGCGGAAAGGTCGAATCCAGTGCTGATCGCCAACCCGAAGTCAGTGAAAAAGATCCGCTCACCGTCGGTGAGAATATTGCTGAAATGCGCGTCGAAATGCAACAGACCCCGCGACTCCATGAAGGAGATGCCCGCGGCCAGTTCGCGTTCCACCATCTCGCAAGCCGCGTCCACCTGGCCGCTGGCCACTTGGATGGCAAGCCATTCGTCCAGCTGCTGTGGCAGATATTCCAGGAAAATCGCGACACACGCAGATGCGCCGCGAAGCCCTTCCAGTCGTTCGCCAATGGCCGCCGATCCGCCCCAATAGCCAACCGCCTTCTCGGTGTCGGCCAGATCATCGCGTAGCGGCGGCTGCGGATCGTCGGGCAGCACTCGCCAGTGGTACATCAGTGGGAATCCCTCGTACGCGCCGGAAAGCACCCAGTTGGTGGTCATCACATGGACGGCCAGCTCGCGCCAGACGCCGAAACCCGTCGACCCGATGCCGTATTGGTAGAAGGTCGGCAGCCGGTAGAAGTTAGCGGTGGAACGAAGATTCTCCGGCTGCCTGTCCAGATCCGTCAGTGGCACCTTCTTGACGAAAACCTGGACTCCTTCGACTTCCAGCGTCGCCCGGGCGCCTCCGATGCCACTGCCGGCCGGCGTGGCCCCAGCCACCAGCTCGGCGACCTGCCGATCACTGAGCAGTGCCAGATGGTTGGAAACGGCTCTGTACGAGGAAAGTCGCATCGCCTCACGATAGCTTCCGCGGTCACCGAAGGGCAGTCATCGACGTCTCGATGGGACGGTTGATCGAGAGTGGAAGCTGTCGCCGGTCTGGTCGTCGAGCAAAAAACACCTCGGCGCCGTCGATATCGAAATAGAGACCGGCTAGCCGCAGCTGACCGGCCGCGACTTTCGTCCGTACGGTGGGATAAGTCAGCAAGTTGTCCAGCTGCTCACGGATGTTCACGTGACAGAGCCGCTCCACCGAATCCGAGTCGGGATCACCGGCGAGCCAGCGCTCCCGGCTGCTCGCCGCGTAGCCGAGCCAGTCCGACAGTGCGCTGGCCGGCCCGAGGTCGGCCGGATCGGATGGGCTCGCGAGCGCTTTCATAGCGCCACAACCGGAATGCCCGCAGACGGTGATCAGCCGTATGCCCAGCACTTCCACCGCGTACTCGATGGCGGCGCCCACCGACCGGTCCGCTGACCCGCAAGCCGGCACCAGGTTTCCGATGTTCCGCAACGTGAAAAGATCGCCGGGACCGCTCGCGGTGATCAGGTTCGGCACGATCCGCGAATCGGCGCAGGTAGGAAAAGCTGCGCGGGTCGCTGGCCTTCGCGGGCGAGTTTGCGCAAATACGGGTGCACCAGTCGGCGGGCCCGCCGATGGTAGTCGCGGGCGCCGACCATCAGCGGCTCCAGCTCGGCGGGCTGACCGTTCGTACGGGCGTCCGGCCGCTGGCTCTGCCAGGTCGACCAGGGCGCGAACCAGCGGGGCGACGGCGCTTTTTCGGCAGCGGGATGGGGAGGCGTGCCGCCCGCGGACGGGTGATACCAACGCTCGTGAATCTCGTCGATGTCCACGATTCCGCCGCGCCGCTGGTGGTCGAGCCGCCACGAATGCAACGCGTCGAAGGCCGCGTGGTCCATGAAATCCACGTAAAGATCGATGTCGACGGCCGCGCCCTCCGGGATTTCGGCCAGTTCGCGGGAAAGTCTCGGCACCGACAGGAAGGTCAGTGAGCCGGCCACTCGGACGTGCCAGCGTTCGCCGGACCGCTCGGTGTGGATGCTCGTACGCCCGAGCCGGCGCAGCGCGATCAGCACGGTGAGGCCGACACCGAGCAGCACGCCTTCGATCAGGTTGAGCGCGAGGACACCGACCACCGTCACCACGTAGACCGGCAGTTCGCGATGATGCCGCAGGTGCCGGATGTGTTTGATGTTGACCAACTGCAGGCCGATCACCACCAGCAGCCCGGCGAGTGCGGCGACCGGAATGCGCTCGATGTGGGCGGCCAGGAGGGCGACGGCCGCGACGATCCAGACGCCGTGCAGGACAGCTGACACCCGCGAGCGTGCGCCCGCTTTTACGTTGGTGGAGCTGCGTACGATGACTCCGGTCACCGGATATCCGCCCAGTGCACCGGAAACCACGTTCGCGGTGCCCTGCCCGATCAGCTCGCGGTCAAGTTTCACCCGCGGCCCGTCGTGCAGTTTGTCCACCGCCACCGCCGAAAGCAACGATTCGACGCTGGCGACCAGGGCCACCGTGAACACCGCGAGGATGACACCCTGGATCTGTCCGGCGGCTGGCAGCTGTGGGAGCGCGAACGACTGCAACGGATGATCCGGCAGGCTGATCCGGGGCACGTCCCAACCAAGGACGGCCGCGGTCGCGGTCGGCACCGCCACCGCGATCAGCGCCGCCGGGATTTTCTGGACCATCGAGGGAAGTCGCGGCCATAGCAGCATCAGCGCGATCGCGGCCAGCCCGATCGCCGCGGTCAGCGGATTCGGGCGCAGGATTTCAGCGGGCATTTCAAGGATATTCTCGATTGCCGAGCTCTGCGGCCGGGCGCCGAGCAGGACGTGCAGCTGCGCGAGCGCGATGGTCAGGCCGACGCCGGCGAGCATGCCGTGCACGATGGCGGGGGAGACGGCCAACGCCGTACGGGCCACCCGGACAGCGCCCAACCCGATCTGGATGAGCCCGGCCGCGAGCGTGATCAGGCAGGTCACGGCCCAGCCGTACTGCAGGTTGATCTCCGCCACGATCACCGTCAGCCCGGCCGCCGGCCCGCTGACCTGAACCACCGAGCCGCCCATCGCACCGGCCACGATGCCGCCGACCGCGGCCGCGATCAACCCGGCCACCACCGGTGCGCCGGAGGCGACCGCGATGCCCAACGACAGTGGCAGGGCAATCAGGAAGACGACCAGTGAGGCCGGTACGTCGTAGCGCAGAGCGCTCCTGACCTGGTCCTGCCATCCCGCCACGGTCGCGCTCGAAGTCATGGGGTAGGTCGCCTTCCCGTCGTTTCCGGCCGAAGACAGACGTGATGATCACGCCGCACGACAGGTCATACGGGACAGTCGATCCAAAAGTTCCCTTTACTCAAAATTGACGTACGCAACACGTGAAACGGTCCACATAGTGAGAAGGTGGGATATATGGGACGAACAGTCTCACGTAATTATCCATTACTGTATCCGGTATCCAAACGCCTGTCGCTCCGCCACTTCGTCGATGCGGACAAAAGCGGCTACTGGGAGTGGGAGTCCAGGAGGGTCAGGACGGCGGTGATGGCGGCCTGTTCGGACATGGTGGACGTGTCAAGGGTGAGGTTGGCGTCGGTGGGGGCCTCGTACGGGTCGCTGATGCCGGTGAATTCCGGGATCAGGCCGGCTCGCGCCTTGGCGTACAGACCCTTGCGGTCACGCGCTTCGCAGACTTCCAGCGGCGTCGAGACGTGGATGAGCAGCAGCTCGCCGCCGGCCCCGGTCACCATCGCGCGGACCTCGGCGCGGGTAGCCGCATAGGGCGCGATCGGCGCGCAGACCGCGATCCCGCCATGGCGGGCCACCTCGGCGGCGACGAAGCCGATCCGGCGGATGTTCAGGTCGCGGTCGGCGCGGCTGAAGGTCAGGCCCTGCGACAACATCCGGCGTACGACGTCGCCGTCGAGCATCGTGACCGTACGTCCGCCGCGCTCGTGTAACCGGTCGACCACGCCGCGGGCGACTGTCGACTTGCCGGAGCCGGACAGGCCGGTGAAGAAGATGACCAGCCCGCGCCGGTCCTTCGGTGGGTGGACCTGCCGGAGCTGCTCGGCGACCGCCGCCGCCGATGCGATCTCGGCCGGGATTCGCGCACCCGCGGCCAGGAGTTTTTCCGCGGTGACAACCGTTTCCGTACGCCGCAGCCGGATCAGCGCGCAGCGCCGTAGTTCCGCGCCACCACCTCGGCCAGCGTCGGGTCGGGCAGCGGTATGACCACCAACTCGGCCGGCCCCGTCAGCTCGGCGACTCCGGCTCTTACGGCCCTGACCAGCGCTTCCTGCCCGTCTATCGCCGGCACCATCACTAACAACCGAGAAGCCTCGGAGGTGTCGAGAGAGAGAAGGTCATCGGTGAGGAGGGGGCGGTCGGCGAGTACGGCGATCGAGCCGGCTGGAAGCGCGACCTCGGCGGGCGTACGGCGCAGCGATAGAAAGGCGCCATAAGAGACAGGCCGCAACGGCGTCAGCGGGCCGGCGAGGAAGCCGTCCCAGTGCTCGGTGACCGTCAGCAGTGCGACCGGCGCGCCCTCCGGGTCGCTGAGCTCGACCTGATCCCCAGCGTCGGCGGTGTCACCGGTGTCACCGGCGAGAGTGACCGGCGCCGGCCACGGCGTGCCGTCGGCGAGCGTGCCGTTGGCGGCCACGGCGAAAGCGTCGGCTCGCGACATGAAGCCGGTCAGCGGCGCGTACGCACCGGACATCAGCGACTCGGCATGGCCGAGCGCGGCCCCTTGCAGAGCGAGCCGCACGTCAGCTCGCCTCGGCGCCGCGGGCGCGGTTCAGGCTGCGAAAACCGGGATGGACACCGGCGATGAGCCCCTGATCGTTGGCGAGCCGCCGCAGGGTAGCGATCAGCTCGGCACGTTCGGATTCGCTAAGAACGCCACAAATATCCTTTTCGTGTTCGGCGCCAACCCTCCCGATCTCGGCCAGCTTGCGCTTGCCCGCGGTCGTCAGCTCCAGCGCGTAGTTCCGTCGGTCCTTACTGCTGCGCACCCGCTCCACCAGTCCCTGGTCTTTCGAGATCGTCGACGAACGCGACCAGTCGGCTGGGCAGCAGGCCCAGCGTGGTGGCCACGGACTGCTGGCTCTGTCCAGGGGCCCGCGCGATCAAACCGAGGATGCCGACCTGCGGCGGAGTGAGGCCGATGGCCTGCACCCGCTCGGCGAACTTGGACGCGCAGTGCGTTCCCAGCTGCGTGAGCAAGAATGCGGCGCCCATCGCAGGGGGGCCGCCGGGGGAGTCCGAAGTCGCCATGCTCTAACAGTAGCAACCCGCAATCGTTCGTGCTATGAATGGTTCATCAAGAAAATCGTTTTTTCGAGAGGTGATCAAATGTCCACCGAAACGTCCCCTCAACAGGCCACCGACCAACCCCGAGCGCTGCCTGGCCCGCCGCTTCTGACCGTCGGCATCGTGTTCGTGGTGCTCTTCCTGGCTGGTCTGATCGGGTCGACCGTGGTTGCCGGTACGACGTTCCCGTCGCCGTTCGACGCCCCGAGCCGCATCCTGGGATATTTCACGCAGCACCAGAGCGCGACCCTGCTCGTCGGCTTCTTCCAGTTCGCCGCCGCGGTGCCGCTGATGTTGTTCACCGCGACGGTCTACGCGCGGCTAAGGCATTTCGGGGTCGCCGTCGCGGGATCGGTGATCGCGCTGACCGGCGGCTTGGCCGCCTCGGTCTTTCTGATGCTGTCCGGCATCCTGACCTGGCCGCTGGCCCGGCCGGAGGTGCTCGGTGACCCCGCTGTCGTACGAGCGGTGCAGGACCTGTCGTTCCTCACCGGCGGTCCCGCGCACGTGGTCTTCTTCGGCCTCTTCATGGCCGGAGTTTCGGTGGTCGCGCTGTTCACTCGGATGCTGCCGCGCTGGGTGGCCATTCTCGGAGTGGTGCTGGCCGTCATCGCCGAGTTCTCCACGCTCAGCCTGGTCGTACCAGCACTGGCCATCCTGCTGCCGCTGGCCCGTTTCCCCGGTTTCGTCTGGCTGATCGCGGTCGGGGCGCTGCTGCCGCGCCAGTTCACCGTCCGGCGCGGACGCTAGACTGACATTTCGTCGACACGGGGGTGGTGGAAATGGCCGGAACTTCGGTGACTTTCGCGCGGACTGCGATGCGGGGAGAACTGCTGGTCGTGCTGGTCGGTGGATTGTTCCTGATCCCGCTGCTGACCCTGATGTCCTTGACCTTCACTGACGTTTGTGCCGACAATCCGGGTCCGTTCCTCTGCCGGTCCGGCTCGATGCTGAACACCGCTGTTTTCGGCCCGGTGCTGGGGTGGTTCGCGGCTCTCGCGCTCGGTGTGTGGTGGGGGCAGCGGGTGCGGCGGGCCGGCGGCGGCCGCACCTGGTTGTTCGTCAGCCTGGCGGTTTTCGCCGCCGCGGTGACATCGGCCGTGGTCACCCTGACTTATCTGAACTCGCTTTAACACCAAGGCCTTGTAGTGTCATACACCCATGGGGGATGGCTTTCCTGTCGGCAAGTGAGGGGAAGTCGTAGGTGTTGACTTTGTCGAGCTCTCCAGTCCGGTGCCATTCCCTGAACTTTGAATCCCGGCGAGGTCAACTCCACGAACAAGTTTCGCGTTGACTTGGTCGTCCACATCCACGCTGATTCCGGGTCGCTCCGCCGACTGGCATCCACAAGTCGGTCCAATTCCTCAAGCATTCCTGCCTGCGCGACTTCAGCTCCTTCACTCACCGGACTTGGGTTAGAACGGTGGTGGTGGGTATTCGTCGTTGGGTGTGACGTCGTACGTGCGTCCGGTGGGGCTGGTCCAAAGGAAATGGCCCGGCGTTGGCTGGGTGACGGTCCAGCCGTGTTCTTTGATGTCGTTGTGGAATTTGCATGCTGGTCCGGTGCTGTCGTACGCGGTTTTGCCTTCCGGGTCGCGGAAGGGGGTGGTGTGGTCGAATTCGCAGGTCGCCGCCGGCCGGTTGCAGGCGGGTCCGCAGCATCGTTGGTCTCGGGCGTTGACCAGGTCGCGTAGCGCTTTGGTGGGGCGGTAGCGTGTACGGCCGTGGTCGATGACCACTCCGCTGACGGGGTCGGTGAGGATTCGGTACCATTCGCTGTTCTGGTCGCCGGCGAGTTCGCGGGCGCGTTGCGCGGTCATCGGCCCGTATCCACTGAGGATCGCGGGGTTGTCGTCCAGGCCCATCAAGGTGGTGGCGTCGACGCGGAGTTCGATTTTGGTGCGTACGTTGCTCGGCACACCCAGACAAAGGTCGGTAAGAGCGTCGGCGCGGAGCGCGTCCATGGTGCGGGACTCGTCTTTGGCTTTAAGCTTGCGAGCGATCGCGTCGATAAGACGGTAGATCGCCTCCGCTGATTCGGCGGGCAGGAAAGCGCCCAGCAGAGCCATGCCGTCTTCGCAGGGGGTTGTTTTTCTACTCGCCTCTCGGCGACCAGTTTCTTGCGGCGGGCTTCGGCAGCGGCTGGGTCGATTTTGATGACCTCTCTCGCCGTGCCCGGTCTCGGATCGATCGAGGCGTCTTGGAGTCGGCACCGGGCAGGACCTTTTCTTCGACTTTCTGTGCGTCTTCGGGTGTGAGGTGGCCGACTTGGTCCGCGAACGTGAATGCCTTGCGCAGGTCAAGGTGACCGTGAGACATCCCCGTCATGGTGCCGGGGAGTTCGTGGACGAGTTGGTACGCCAAATTCAGCCGCTTCTGGGCCGCGGGCACGCTCCAGGTCAGCATTGCGGCGATTTCACCGGCCGCGTATTTGGAGAATGGTGCGCCGACGGCTGGGCGGGCGTTGGTGAAGCGGTCCATGAACCGCATCTGCATCGCCTGGGTATACGAAATCACCTTGTCCAGTGTCTCGACCGCGGCCAGCGCGGTGTCAGCGTCGGCTCGGCCGTACCTGTCGAGTTCTTCCAACATGGACAAGGGAACTCCGCTGGGTGGCATGGTGCGCCATGGTTGTTTGTTGGGGTCGGTGAATTCCGGTCGCCGTCGTTTTCTGCTCATAACCCGATTTTACTGGCTGCCACCGACAGTCGGGGACGCTGATTTCGTTTCGTGGATAAGAAAGCCGCCTGTGGAAAAGGGCTACTTATTGCGAAGCGCGCGCTCTGCTAACCAAAGCCGAGTGAGGCGTTGGTGGCTACGGTGAACAACTAGTCGACGTTGAGTACGCCGGCTTGCCGAGTTGGTCGTGCTTGACGTTTTTCGGTCCCATTTGTCAGGATTGAACTCTGGTGAGTGGGAGAGAGCAGCCAAGCGCCAACTACGACGATGCCGCATTTCCGTCCGGGACTGCGGCATCGTCGTTCTGGTCAGGTATATACGTCCGCCGCGCCGATTCAGCGGTGGAATGTCTCGGTCCGTCCCATGTGGATGGTCAGGGCACGGTGTTTGGGGCTGTATTCCGCCTTGGCCTTCTGGTAGTAGACCTCGCCCGCGGACAGGCAACGGAGACTGAAGAGATAGTGGTTGTTGCCAGTCGCGCGGACCGAGCCGGTGCAGTCGTAGAGGTTGTCGGGTTGGCCGCCGAGCCGAATCGAGCCATTCTTCTTCACGGTCAGCTGATCGAAGTTCGGGCCGTCGTCCGCCTGCAGGTCGCGGGCCCAGTTTCCGCTGATCGCATTAATGCCCGCGGCGCTGCGCTGGGCTGCGCGTGCGCCGGCGCGGCACTTGCCGCGGTCGCGCCGGCGAACGGAAGTGCCAGCAACGCGCTGATCGTGAGCGTACGAGCAATGGTCTTTCGCATGTGATCCTCCTGATCGCGTCCACACCGCGTTGGGTGGACACCTCCAAGACGGGAACCCCATGCGAACTGGTTGCATGCCGTTGTGCGGCTCTGCCCGAATGGCCCAACCGGGTGTCAGCTGATCGTCAGTGGCGCCTCTTCGAGAAAGTACGCCTCGGCGTCGTCGAGTTGGCAACAAAGCGCGTTCACCTGCTTTGGCGTGAGCCGCACCTCGGGCCCGTCGCCACACCGCAGGGTCACCGCCGGCCGGTGAATGGTGATGACCAGTGGGACCTCACCTTCGACGGTCCATTTTCGCAACGCTGCCTGTTGTTCCACTGATACGGGATCCATTTCTTTCCTCCAGTTTCCTAGCGTTTATCGTTGCCGCTGCTGCGCTTTGCATTTCCGGCGATGACCGCTACTTTGGCATGCGAAAGGCCGGGAGCGCACGTTTATGCCACCCCGGAATTTTCTTCGGACAATCACGAGGGGAGGAACAGGGGCAGTGGCGGGACAGGCCAAGCCGACCGTACGATCCAGGCAAGTGTCGTCGGAGTTGCGCCGGTTGCGCCGGGCGCGAGGGCTCACCACCGGCGATGTCGGCTCCGCGCTGGGAGTTTCGCAGAGCAAGATCAGTCGGATCGAGAACAGTCAGCTCGGCCTGCACCTCGAAGAAGTCGCCGCCATGCTTGGCCTTTACCACGTCTCGTTCACCCGCCGGGAGGAAATTCTGGACATGGTAAGGCAAGCTGGCAAACCAGGCTGGGTCGAAGTCCACGGGCGGGGGTTGTCTGAACAATGGAAGGCGCTTATAGACTTCGAAAAGATGGCCACCGCACTGTGGAACTACGAGCCTTTTGTCGTTCCGGGCCTGTTGCAGACTCCCGACTACGCTCGGGCGGTCATCCAGATGACCGACGTCCGGCAACGTACCGACGCCGAGATCGAAACGATGGTCGCGGCGCGGCTGGATCGGCAGCGCATCCTCAGCCGACCGCTGGGCGCCGACCTCCAGGTTTTGTTGTACGAGCCGGTGTTGCGGATGCCGGTCGGCGGATATGCGGTGCTGGCCGCGCAACTGCGTCATCTTGCCGAAGTGTGTCGTCGGTCGCGGGTGTCAGTGCATGTGGTGCCGGTCGCGGCGGGCGCGCATCCCGGTCTGGAGAGCCCGTTCGTGATCATGGAGTTCGAGTCGTACTCGACCTTGGTCTATCTGGAGAACAAGGTTCTGAGCGTTTTCCTGGAAGAGGAGCCGCATATCGACGCCTATCAGCTCGCGTGGGAAGCAATTCTGGCAAGTGCGTTGTCCGCTCAGCAATCAGCGGAATTCATCGGTCGGTCAAATAGTCAATGAAGTGACCAGACAGGCGAAGGAGTCAACATGACTACCGTAGGTTCTTGGCGTAAAAGCATCCGCAGCGGCAACTCGACCTCCTGTGTCGAGGTCGCATCCGGGGAACAGGTGGTGGGGATCCGGGATTCCAAGAATCGGGCCGGCGCTGTCCTGCTCGTTCCGGCCGGCGGTTGGGCTACCTTTGTGACCTGGGTCAACAGGTAGCCGGTGGATAACTAGCCGGCGGCCGGCTCGGAATGTGCCACGCTCTGGGCAAGCGTTTGGAGGGATTTGTGACTGCACTCCCGGTTCCTGAGGACCAGCTGGCCAAGCTGCTGACGGTTGCCGAGTATGCGGCCCTTCCCCAGAACGCTTTGCGCCCCTGGGAGCTTCAGGAAGGCATCCTCTTCAGGTCGCCGCGACCCGGCTATGACCATGTGGACGCGTCGTTAGAGCTGGCGATCCAGATCAAGGCTCAGCTGCCGGGAGACCTGTGGGTCATGCAGGATGCGTCTGTCGATCTGGAGCTCGCCGCTCCCGACGAGCCAGGATTCGTCAGGGCTCCTGACCTGTTCATCGTTGAGCGCGCTGTGCGGGACGAGGTGCGTCGGCGCAAGCGGTTGATCCGGGCGGCCGAGGTTCTCTTGGCTGTCGAGATCATCTCGCCTGGGTCAAAACGAATGGACCTGGTGGTCAAGCGAGCTGAATATGCCGACGCCGGCATTGGGCAGTACTGGATCATCGACCTGGATCCACCGACCTCGCTCACTGCCTGCCATCTGACCGAGGGCTTCGGCTATATGGATGGCGGAACTGTCACGGGCAAGTACGAGGCGGCACTGCCAGTGCCGTTGGTGGTGGATCTCGACAGGTTGTGCTGAAAGGCAGGTGGGCATCTCTCGTACGAGAGATGCCCACCCGTGAAGCGGAAAATCTCTAGTGGCCGCCGGGGTTGCCGTCGCCGTTGATGGTGCCACCCATGCCGCTGGTCTGGCCGGGCGGCTGTCGCCGTTGATCGTGCCGACGTGGCTGCTCGCGCTGGCCGGGGTAGCCATCAGGGCGCCGGTGGCGACGGTCGCGCCCAGAGTCAGGACGGCCGCGGCGGCGATTTTGACAATTGTCCTCTGCATGATGGTTCCTCCTGCATTGTGCCCACCCGTGAGTGGTGAGCTTCTCTATGTAGTGATGCGTGAGACGGGAAATCGGTTTCTTGCTTTTCCAACGTTGTACCACGCGGTGTCCAGTAGTGTCTGGGGAAATCGCCTGTCAGCCGGTGTTTCGCATGCCGGCGGCGATGCCGTTCACGGTGAGCAGGAGTGCGCGGGAGAGCGCGAGGTCCGGTTCGCCGGCTTTGCGGCGGCGGGCCATCAGCTCCAGCTGCAGCTGGTGCAGCGGTGAGAGATAGCGGTCCCTGACGCCCAGCGTCCGAGCCAGTTGCGGCTGGCTGGCCAGCGGGTGTTCCTCGCCGGTCAGCCGGAGCAACTCGGCGATGGTCAGGTCGTACTCCTGCTGGATCCGCTCGAAGATGTGGTGCAGCTCGCCGGGGACCAGCCGCTCCACGTACTGCGCGGCTATCCGCAGGTCGGTTTTGGTGAGGGTCATCTCGACGTTGGAGATGAACGTACGGAAGAAGTGCCACTCGGCGTGCATTTCGGCCAGCAGGCTGTCCAGCCCCGCCGAGCGGGCCGCCGCGAGGCCCGAGCCGACCCCGTACCAACCGGGCACGATCTGCCGCGACTGGGTCCAGCCGAACACCCACGGAATGGCCCGCAAACCAGCCAGCCCGGCGTCCGCGTTCGGTCGTTTCGCTGGCCTGGAGCCGATGTTCAGCTCGCCGAGCAGTTCCGCCGGAGTGGAGGCCCAGAAGTATTTCGGCAGGTCCTCGTCGGTGATCAACGCGCGGTAGCGGCCGTACGCGGAATCGCTGATCGCTTCCATTGCGGCGTTCCAGCGGGCCAGCTGGTCGCCGGACTGGCGCGGCTCGGTGTGCAGTACCGACGCCTGCCTGCAGGACGGCTGCGACGGTCAGCTCCAGGTTTTCCCTTGCCAGCGTGGGCAACATGTACTTGTCGCTGATCACCTCGCCCTGCTCGGTGACCTTGATGGCGCCGTCCAGGGTGCCCCAGGGCTGCGCCAGGATGGCGTCGTGAGTCGGGCCGCCGCCACGGCCAACAGTGCCACCGCGGCCGTGGAAAAGCTGCAGTCTCACGCCATGTTTTTCGCGGCCACATCACGCAAAGCGCGCTGGGCTTTGTGGATTTCCCACTGACTGGTGGCGATCCCGGCGTCCTTGTTGGAGTCGGAATAGCCGAGCATGACCTCTTGGACCTGGTCCCGGGCAGCGACGATCCGTCGGTACGCTGGAATGGACAGAAGTTTGTCAAGAATATCGCCAGCGGCCCGCAGCTCGGCCGCTTGTTCCAGCAGTGGGACGAAACCGATCCGCGATGTTCCACTGTGGACATCGAGCAGGCCGGCCTCGCGGGCCAGCAGAACGGCCGCGAGCACGTCGTCGATGCCCTGCGTCATCGAGATGATGTACGACTCGACCACCTCCGGGCCAAAGTCGTTCAGCGCGTCCCGAATGGTGGTGAAAACGCCAAAAGTCTTCGCGTCGGCGCCGTCCAGCTGGGTCGCCAGGCCAGTCAGCGGCCGCCGACTGGAGAGCTCACTGACCAGCAGTGCCGTCCTCTGTGGACGGTCCAGGTCGGCGTACTTGCGGTCCATTTCGCCGAGCCGGTCGAAAAGCGTGGCGAGCACGGCGTGATGGGCGTCGGCGTGCTCCCGCACGTCCATAGTGGCCAGGTGCAGGCCAAAAGCGCGGACCACCCGGATCGCCTCGGTGAGCCGGCCCTGCCCAATCAGCGAGCCGCGATGTGCCAGCAGTGAGCGGCGCATGACCTCCAGGTCTTCGAGCAGCGCCGCGCTGCCCAGGTAGTCCAGGCCAGGAGTGTGCCCGAGTCCAGCCGCGAGGCGCTGCCTGGTGCGCTGGAGTTTTGCTTGGATGCAACGGATCTTCAGCCTGTACGGCTCTTCGACGTTGATTCGCCGGAAGCGCTGCTCGACTTCCGACAGGGCGGCGAGGTCCAGTCTCACACTCTCGCGCAGTTCGTTGGACGCACCGGCGACCCGACTGGAAACGCTCAGCTCGTCGACCAACAACGCGAGCATCCGCTCGGCGTCCCGGATGCCGTGTTCGTGCTGCAGCCGCAGGACGCGCATGGTGACCTCGGCCGACACGTACGGATTGCCGTCCCGGTCGCCGCCGGTCCAGGTGCCGAAGGTCAGCGGGCGGGCGTCCGCGGGCAGCGGGCCGCCCAGCTCGGCGAGCCGATCGGCGAGCTCGGTGAGCACCTCGGGAGCGGCCTCGGCGTAGAGATCGTCGAGGTAGTAGATCGCGTTGCGGGCCTCGTCGTCCGGCTCCGGGCGCTCCAACCGCAGGTCGTCGGTCTGCCACAGCAGGTCGATCAGCTCGGCGAGCCGCTGCTCGGTGCGGCTGGTCGAGCCGCCGGCCGCCTCGGCGTCCAGCAGGTCGCCGACCGCGCGCTGCTTGGCTTGGCCAGCACCGAGCGCCGAGCGGCTTCGGTAGGATGAGCGGTGAAAACCGGACGTACAGCCAGATTTCGAGCCGCCGCCGCGACTTCATGGGATGGCACACCACGTTCGCGGATCATCCGCGCGGTGCCTTCCAGCCAGCCACCCTCGGCGCGCCGCTTGGCGGCCAGCTCGCGGCCGCGGTGCGTCTGCTCGGTGACGTTGGCCAGGTGGAAGAACTCCGAAAAGGCGCGTACCAGCCGGCTCGCGGTCGGCACGTCCAGGTCCCGGAGCAGCTCAGCGGCCTTGTCCGGGTCGGAGCGGGTCAGCCGGCGGACCGTCTCGACCAGCTCCAGCAGCGCCGGGCCCTCCTGCCGGACGAGCGACTCGCCCAGCAGCTTGCCCAGCCGGCGGATGTCCCGGCGCAGCTCCGCGTCGGCGGGCGGCTGCTCCCGCGGGCCGTCTTCGGGTTCGGCGAGCTGATGGTCGGCAGTGGACTCGACGGTCATGCCGCTGACCTTACTGAATCGGTTCTTCCACGTCTCTTCGCTTCGTCCGCTCTTCACTCCACGCGATGTGTCATAACCCTCGGCCACCACCGCGAACGTAACGGAACAGCTAGGTTTTGTCCGTTTCGTTACCTTTGCTGAGCGGCGTCATAGCCAGCCTCGGCGAGCGGCTTGGGCGCCGGCTTGGAACCGGGTCGTCGCGCCGAGCTGTTCCAGTAGTCCAGCCACGATTCTGACGACCGTACGCCTGGAGAGGCCGAGCCGGCGGGCGATCGCGTCGTCGGTGGCGCCGCTGGCCATCATGGTCAGGATTTCCCGGGTACGGTCGTTGAGGTCCTGGTTCAGCTGGGCCAGGTTGATCGGCACGGCGAGGCGCCACAAGGACTCGAAGACCTTCGTGAAGGCTTCCAACAGCCCAGGCCCGTACACCAGTTGGATGACCAAGGTCCCTTCCGCGCCGGCTGGCGGATCCATCGCGACAATGGCCACCTCGTCGTCGACGATCGTCATTTTGACCGGCGGATCGGTCAGGACACGGGCAATCTCACCGCCGGTGATGGTACGCATCATGCTGGCATTGCGGACCGGCGAATCGCTCGCGGATTCCTGGTAAATGGTCCGATAACCGATGCCGGCGGCCATTTGCTCGCACTGCAGCTTTTCCTGTCGATCTATCTCGGTCGCGTCCCAGTAATACGGCGGCCGGTCGATCGCCAGCACGTGGGATTTCGCGGCTTCCTGGATTTTCTGGAAGCGGGCGAAGAACGTTGCCTGCCCGTGCACCAACTCAACGTCCATGGAGCCGGCGCTTTCCAGTCGGGCAAAGCGAAAAGCGTCCATCAGGCTGGCTTCGGCCTGGTGCAGGCGGACCCGCCAGCTGTCGTGTTTGCGCAGCACACCGGCCACCACGAGATCCGGGCGCCGGGCCTCCCAAAGGTCGCCGTCGCAGTCGAGGGACACCACTATTTCGGCTTGCTGGAGTTCACCGAGAAGATCGCGGACGACGTCTTCGGGCAGGGACGTACGGTTGGCAAGCGACTGGACCGAACCGCGCGGCTCCGACACCAGGGCGCGATAGACGCGGCCGTGGTCGGCTTCGGGGTCAAAGACGTCGAACATGCTCCAGCCTCACCCCTTCCAGGTCGGACATGGGGTGAGGCTAGAGCACGACAAGGCCTACTACTAGGCCCGGTCTGGTTATTGCGGCGGGCGATAGCCGAGCCCAGGAGCCGGCTGGCGGCACCGCGGGAAAGCCCCCATAGCGCTGCTATGAAGGCTTCCCCGCGGCACCACCAGCCAACTCCTGGACCTCGACTCTCATCCCACCGCAATAACCAGACAGGACCTAAACCGAACCGACCATTGCGTGACGTCGTACGCGAAACTCTGCCCGTTGATTTGTGGCCACCGCGAGACCAACAGGTGAAGATCGTTGGGCGCGCTGCTGGAATACGGATGAATGAATCCGCCGTAAATCGCCGGCTGCTGCAGCTGGGTGACCTGCACGTTCTCATCCGTCCATGCCTTGTCCGGGCCGTCCGCGCGGCGGGTCACGATGGAGCCGCTGCCGCCGTTCAGATAGGACATCACCCAGGTGCCGTCGTTGAGTCTGCGGACCGACGGCTCACCGAACCTGGACTCGGGCAGGATTGACGTGCACGGCCGACCCCAGTCCCAGTTGGTGCCGTTCCAGCCCCAGCCTTGGTACGCGCCGGAGTCGAACATCGAGTTCACCGGCACCCGGCGCAGCATCATCGGACCGGTTTGGCGGCCGGCTCGCACCGAGAAGATGTAGACCCAGTCGCCATCGCGCTGCATTGTCCACATCTGAAACGGGTCGGTGTTGCTGCCATCATTCCACCACACTGTCGGAGTGCGCTGGAAACTGTTGCCGTCGTGGGAAATTGCGAGCCCGGCGTAATTCGTCCGCCACTGGATGTTCACGTCGTTATACCACGGGGCGATGCTCATATACGACATCACATGGGTGCCATCCGGGAATGCCACCGCGTCGTTCGGAATAACGGTGACTTCGAACGTACCAGCGCCGTCGCTGCCGTTGTGGCCGTTGTACGTGATTTCCGGTGCGCGCCCGTCGCCGGCGACCATTGCCGCGCTGTCGAAAACAATGCCGCCGGGATCGCCGGGATGGATGTTGGAGCGCAGCATCACCGGCGACCGCCAGTCGTTGGGCAGCGGCGGGTCGTTGTACCAGCGGGTATTGAAGGTGTCGCCGAAAAGGAAACCGACGGAGTTGTTTTCCAGCAAGTACGCGATGCCGAGGTCGGTGCCGCCGACCTGCCACCGCTGCGACGGTGGCATGTCCACGCCGGTGAGTCGTTTCTTGCTACTGGCCAGCTGCGGGCTCACTTTCGGGCTGGCGGCGGCGGTTTGCGGCAATGCCAGGGCGGCGGCGCCGATCGCGGCCGCGCCGGTGATCAGGGTGCGTCGATTGATCCCATGGAGCGAGTCCCTTCTCAGGTGCGTGAAACCGGCGCCGATCTGGCCACGGCTGCAGTACGCATCAGTTGCTCGGCGGGGGAAGCGGGATCGGGAACTTGTCGAAGCAGACCATTCCACAGCCGAGCGCGACACCGGCGATGCAGCCGGCGCACTGCGCGCAGGCCAGCGCGTTCTCGCCGCCGGAAGCGCCGCAGGTCACACAGAAACCGCCGCAGGCCGGAATGTGCGGTGCGGCGCATCCCGCCACGCAAGGAAAAAAAACGCCATCCAGGCATCGGGGCTGGTGGGGTCGGACAGCGGGCCGGAACGGACGCCGTTCTTTTCGGTACGTACCCAACTTCCGTGGGGTGTCGAGGAAGTCGCCGATCCGCTTGGATCGACTTCGGTACGCAGCACGTGCTCACCGTTGTCCGGGCGCAGCCAGTCAACTTGCGGAAGACCCGACGAGGTCCGTACCCGGAAGCAGAAGCCCAGCACGTTTTCGGTGACTGGGTCGCAGATCGCGGTGAAAGCGTCGGGGTGGCTGAGGACGTAGAAAGGCGCGCTGTCCGGGCCGCCGCGATAAACCTGGTCCCAGTTCGGGGCGCCGAAGGTCCTGGTGGCGGCCTGGACGACCCCGGTGCGGCGGAGGCGGTCCAGGATGGCCGGGTCGGTGACCCATTCGCCGCTGGTGGAGACGCCGGTGGTGTGGGCGCCGGCTGGGCCGGCGACCGCGAGAATGCCGGTGCCCAGCAGCGCCACGCCGGCGATCCTGGCAAGCAGCTTGCGGCGGCCGATCGCACTGGCTGGGACAGCCGCGGGTTCGCTGTCGATCAGCCGCTCCACCAGGCGGAAGGCCCGGCCGGGGCCGAGGACGCCAAGCAGTCGCACCCGCATCGCGAGGCCTGATCGGACCCGTACGCGCTCGCCGTCCACCTCCAGCAGCAGCGGCTCGGATCCCCAGTTCGGATGGTCGGCCAGCGCCCGCATCAACGGGTCGTGCAGGCTCCTCGCCTCGACCTTGCCCTGCGCGGTTTCCCGTACGGCGCGGGCGGTCCGCGAACACTGGGCGCAATGCCCGTCGAACAGCAGATAACGCTGCATAACTTTTCCCCTCGGTTCGGTGCCAATCAGGGGAAAACCATGACCCAGCCGGCAGGTAGTGGCAATAAGTCGGATGTGGCGCAGATAAGACATTGCGCACATCGGCCATCCGTACGTGAAATCGTTTTCACGTACGCCCGCCTGATGCCCGGTTTTGTCGGCCCCGACCGGCAGCATCGATTCGGGGGCGGCATTTTTCGAGCCGACCCAGCCGACCCAGCTCCGACCGAGCCGACCCTGACCCGACCAGCAAGACGGACCGGGCCAGCCGGCAAGGGCCGGCGGGAATGTCGGAGGGCGCGGGTACGCTGGGTCGTACAACCCCCTGTCGACCAAGACTGGGGGCATTCGTGCGTGCCGCTGGGGCTTCTCAGCATGTGGTTGGAGGCAGGGTCTCATGTCCGGATCGCTCACCGGCATCCTCGACGCGCTTCTCGAAGAGGGAGGGCTGGCGGACGCGGTGGAGGCCGCGAAGAACAGGACCACCGAGCTGGCGTTGACCGGTCCGGCGGTGGCGGCGCCGTACGCGATCGCCGCGCTTGCCGCCGCGCAGAGCCGCAACGGCGCTGGCAAGGCGGTGCTGGCGGTGACCGCGACCGGCCGGGAGGCGGACGACCTGGCGGCGGCGCTGGGCGACCTGCTGCCGGCCGACGAGGTGGTCTCCTATCCGGCTTGGGAAACCCTGCCGCACGAGCGGTTGTCGCCGCGGGCGGACACCATCGGTCGGCGGCTCGCGGTGCTGCGCCGGCTGAAGCACCCGAGCGCCGACGACGCCACCACCGGGCCGATCAAGGTGGTCTGCGCGCCGATCCGCAGCGTGCTGCAGCCGCAGCCGGCCGGGCTCGCCGACCTCGTGCCGGTGCAACTGCACCAGGGCGACGACGCCGACTTGGACGACATCGTCGAGAAGCTCGCCGACATCGCGTACGCGCGTGTGGAGCTGGTCGGCAAGCGCGGCGAGTTCGCGGTGCGGGGTGGCATCCTGGACGTCTTCCCGCCGACCGAGGAGCACCCGATCCGGGTGGAGTTCTGGGGCGACGAGATCGAGGAAATCCGGTATTTCGCGGTCGCCGACCAGCGGTCGCTGGAGGTCGCCACCCACGGGGGCTGTGGGCGCCGCCGTGCCGTGAGCTGCTGCTGACCCCGGCCGTCCGAAAGCGGGCCGCCGAGCTGGCTGCGGAGCACCCTGGGCTGGCCGAGATGCTGGACAAGGTCGCCGAGGGCATCGCGGTGGACGGCATGGAGTCGCTGACTCCGGCCCTGATCGGCTCGGACCAGCTGCGGCTGGTGCTGCACGAGATGCCGGCCGACACCCACATCGTGCTGGTCGAGCCGGAGCGGATTCGCCGCCGGGCCCGGGACCTGGTGGCGACCAGCGAGGAGTTCCTGCAGGCGTCCTGGGCGACCGCGGCGATCGGTGGCGAGGCTCCGATCGATCGACCTGGGCGCGGCCGCTTTCCACACCCTCCCGGACGTGCGAGCGACCGCGGTCGCGCTCGGGCTGCCGTGGTGGTCGGTCAGCCCGTTCGCCGAGGCGCCGACGGTCCAGGAGCAGCAGGGCGACCTGGATGACGACGACGCGTACGACATCGCGATGCCGGCCATCACCGTCGTCGAGGACAGCGCGCCGATCCTGACGTTGCCCACGCACCCGGTCGAGCCGTATCGCGGCGACATCGAGCGGGCCGTCAACGACATCCGCAAGCGGGCCGCTGACGGCTGGCGGCAGGTGCTGGTCTTCCCTGGTCACGGGCCTGCCAAGCGTGCCGTCGAGGTGCTTGCGGAGCAGGAAATCGGGGCCCGACTGGTCGGTGAGATCCTGGACCCGCCCAAGGCGGGCGATGTCCTGGTCACCACCGGCAGCGTCGACCGAGGCGTCCTCGACGACCAGCTGAAGCTGGCGATCCTCGGCGAAGCCGACCTGACCGGCGCTCGGACGGGCCCGGCGACGCGGACGAACCGGATGCCATCTCGTCGACGCAACGCCGTCGATCTGCTGCAGCTGCAGCCCGGCGACTACGTCGTGCACGAGCAGCACGGCGTCGGGAAATATGTCGAGATGATCCGCCGGACCATCGGCGGCGCCGAGCGCGAATACCTGGTTTTGGAGTATGCGCCCAGCAAACGCGGCCAGCCGGGCGACCGGCTTTTCATGCCGACGGACGCGCTCGACCAGCTGACCCGCTATGTCGGCGGCGAGGCGCCGAGCCTGCACCGGCTCGGTGGCGCCGACTGGCAGAAGGCCAAGGGCCGGGCCCGCAAGGCGGTCAAGGAGATCGCCGCCGAGCTAATCCGGCTGTACGCGGCCCGCGCGGCCACCGAGGGACATGCGTTCGCGCCGGACACGCCGTGGCAGCGCGAGCTCGAAGACGCGTTCCCGTACACCGAAACCCCGGATCAGCTGGCCGCCATTCAGGAAGTCAAGGCGGACATGGAAAAGCCGTTCCCGATGGACCGGGTGATCTGCGGTGACGTCGGTTACGGCAAGACCGAGATCGCCGTACGGGCCGCGTTCAAGGCCGTGCAGGACGGAAAACAGGTCGCGATCCTGGTCCCCCCCACCACGTTGTTGGCGAGGCAGCATTACGCCACTTTCGCCGAGCGGCTCGCGCAGTTCCCGGTCTCGGTGAAACAACTTTCCCGGTTCCAGAGCGATTCCGAGGCCAACCAGGTGCTCACCGGGCTCGCCGACGGGAGTGTGGACATTGTCGTCGGCACCCACCGGCTGCTGCAGAACAGCACCAGGTTCAAGGCGCTTGGACTGGCCATTGTGGACGAGGAACAGCGTTTTGGCGTGGAACACAAGGAACATCTGAAGCAGATGCGCGCGTCGATCGACGTGCTGACGCTGTCGGCGACGCCCATTCCGCGTACGCTGGAAATGAGCCTGACCGGCATCCGCGAGATGTCGACGATCCTCACCCCGCCGGAGGAGCGGCATCCGGTGCTGACCTATGTCGGCGCGTACGAGGACAAGCAGGTCGGTGCCGCGATCCGTCGCGAACTGCTCCGCGACGGCCAGATTTTCTACCTGCACAACAGGGTTGAGTCGATCGAGCGGGCCGCCGCTCGAGTACGCGGGCTGGTCCCGGAGGCGCGCGTCGCGGTCGCGCACGGGCAAATGCACGAGGACGCGCTGGAGCGGGTGATGGTCGGATTCTGGGAAAAGGAGTTCGACGTTCTCGTCTCGACCACGATCGTCGAGTCCGGGCTCGACATTCCGAACGCGAACACGCTGGTGGTCGAGCGCGCGCGGACACCTTCGGCCTCTCGCAACTGCACCAGATCCGTGGCCGGGTCGGCCGCAGCCGCGAGCGCGCGTACGCGTATTTCCTTTATCCGCCGGAGAAACCGCTGACCGAGACGGCCCATGACCGGCTCGCCACCATCGCCCAGAACACCGACCTCGGCGCCGGCATGGCGCGGTCGCGATGAAGGACCTGGAGATCCGCGGCGCCGGCAACCTGCTCGGCGGCGAACAGTCCGGCCATGTCGCCAACATCGGCTTCGACCTCTATGTCCGGCTGGTCGGGGAAGCGGTCGCCGAGTTCAAGGGCACTCAGGAGGCTCCGCCCGCTGACGTCAAGGTCGATCTGCCGGTGACCGCGCACCTGCCACATGAGTACGTGCCGGCCGAGCGGCTGCGGATGGAGACGTATCGCAAGCTCGCGTCCGTACAGACGGACGAGGAACTGCAGGCCCTGCGCGAGGAGGTCACCGACCGTTACGGTCCAATGCCCGATCCGGTGCAGAACCTGTTCGCGGTGGCGGCTTTCCGGCTGGTTGCCCGGCGGGCCGGGCTGACCGAGGTGTCGACGCAGGGCAAGACCATTCGGTTCTCGCCGTGGGCGTTGCCCGACTCCAAGGTGATGCGAATGCAGCGACTTTATCCTGGTACGGCGTACAAACAGACGGTGAACACGCTCGCGGTGCCGCAGCCGACCACGGCACGGATAGGTGGCACGCCGCTACGGGACGTGGCCATCTTGGAGTGGTGTGCCAAAGTCCTCAAGACCGTGGCCGAATAGGCGGTATCACCTGCCCGCACGTCCTGACCGCGGGCGCGACCAACCGACAGGCCTGCCAGCGACGCTACGGTGGCAGATCGATATCGTTCGTGTCGCGGACCAGGGGCCGAGCCCGCTTGTCCCCTTTCCGTGCCAGTTCCGCGAGCGCCTGCGGCTCGTACGCGCAAGCGGTGGCTAGGCTGCGAAGCTGACACATGTTAAAGGATGTCTTAACCGCGAGGGAGCTCGGAGAACCCATGTCGACGCAGTATCCCGGCGGCGTTGAGCAACGTCATGGAGCCCCGCCGCCCGGTTACCCGCAGGGCCCTGGCCAGCCTGGACCTGGCTATCCGCCACCACCCGGCCAGCCCGCCTACCCACCGGCGCCCGGCTATCCGCCGGCACCGCCCGGTTACCCTCCGCAGCCGCCGGGGCAACCGGCGTACCCGCCGCCTCCGGGCCAGCCCGCGTACCCGCCACCTGGGCAGCCGGCGTATCCGCCGCCTCCGCCCGGTCAGCCGGGTCAGCCGGCGTACCCACCGCCGCCTCCGGGTCAGCCCGGCCCGCCGCCTGGCCCGCCTGGTCAGCCCGGTCCGCCGCCTGGACAGCCTGGCTACCCGACCCAGCCGTCGTACCCACCGCCGGGCCAGCCCGCCCAGCAGCAGCCGCCGCACCAGCCGCCAGCGCGGCCGGTCGAGCCACCGGCGCCGATCCCCAAGGGCGCCCCGCCGGGCAGCGGTGACCTCACCGACACCCTGCTGCAGCAGGACTTCTGGGCCGATCCGATGCTGCAGGAAGCCGCCATCCCGGTCTACGACGTGCCGTTCATCAGCATCGGCGGCGGCATCGGTTCGTTCGTCACTGTCGACTACCTGCGGGTGGCCGGTGTGCCGACCAGCCAGATGAAGGTGCTCACCAACCTCGAATATCCCTGGCAGACGTACGAATACCTGACCCGCGTCTCGCAGATCCCGCGGACCGCGCGGATCCGCTCGGACTCGGCCTCCCGGCCCGACAACCTGTGGGGCTTCCCGTCGTACGCGCTGGCCGAGGCCTGGCATGAGAAGACCATCGCGCCGCTGTGGCAGGTGTTCGTCGAGCCCATGTGGGCCGACTTCTACACTCCCAAAGCCGGCCAGGTCTTCGGGCAGATGGAGCGCGAGTTCAAGCGGATCAACTTCCGCGACATGCTCGTCAACGGCCAGGTCCGGATGATCCGGCGACGGATCGGTGGCGGCTACTTCGTCATCCTGACCCCACCCGAGGGCGCCGCGCAGACCAAGCGGATCGCGTTCCGGGCCCGCCACGTGCACATGGCGATCGGCTACCCGGGTCTGCGGTTCCTGCCGGACCTGCAGGAGTTCCGCACCAAGAGCGGTGACTACACACACGTGGTCAACGCGTACGAGCCGCACGAGCACGTCTACGACTTCCTGAAGACCCGTCCAGGCACGGTGGTCGTGCGCGGCGGCGGCATCGTGGCGTCCCGGTGTGCTGCAGCGGCTGATGGACGACCGGGCGAACAACAACCTGGAAACCCGGATCGTGCACATTTTCCGTACGTTCATCAACGGTTCGCACGGCAAGAACGCGTGGAACCGCCGCAAGGGCGGTCACGGCTTCGCGTACCAGGGCTTCAACTACCCGAAGTCGGTGTGGGGCGGTCAGCTCAAGAGCCGCGTCCGCAAGACCGAGGGCGAAGCGCGGGCCAAGCTCTACAAGGAGATGGGCGGCACCAACACGCCGTATAGGCGCTCCTGGCAGAAGCAGATGAAGCGGGGCCGGCAGGGCGGTTGGTACGTCACGATGGCCGGCGAGGTCCGTGAGGTCACCGCGCACACCGACGGCACGCTGGTCAGCCGGGTGGAGACGCCGCAGGGCGTGGTCGACGTACCGGCGCACTACATCATCGACTGCACCGGCCTGGAAGCCGACATCGCCGAGCACCGGGTCATCAAGGACCTGCTCGACCACGGCGGCGCCGCGCGTAACCCGGTCGGCCGGCTGGACGTGGAGCGGGACTTCGAGGTCCGCGGTACGCGTAGTGGCGAGGGCGTGCTCTACGCGTCCGGAACGGCCACCCTCGGTGGCTACTTCCCGGGGGTCGACACCTTCCTGGGGCTGCAGATCGCCGCCCAGGAGATCGCCGACTCGCTGGCCCGGCACAAGTTCTGTAAGAAGATCGGGCCGATCAAGTCCACGATCGGCTGGTTCAAGTGGCTATTCAACAAGGCGCCGTAGGCGACTGAGTAAGGAGAACACCGTGCTGCCCACCCTTTTCGGGCGGATCCAGATCCGGATCGTTTTGCTGCTGGTCGTCGGAGGCTTCTGGACCACCCTGCTGACGCCGATCCTGCCCGGCCTGCAGGGCTCGATCGGCCTGCGCTACGCGACCACGTACATGATCCTGGTGACGACCATCGTCGTCGGGATCCTTTGGGAGTTGCTCTACCACCTGCTGATGCAGTTCCGCTGGGAGAAGGACTGGCCGACGTTCTTCGGGCTGGTCACCATCATCCCGGAGGGGCTGCTCATCTGGGGGCTGCTCAAGCTCAACCTGGTGCCGTTCATCCACGGACCGGACGTGCCACTGCTGGCGTTCATCATCCTGTTCGTGATTGTGTGGATCGCTCAGTGGCTTACCGCGAACGGACCGCTGCGGGTTCCGTTCGTACGCTGGCGATTCCGCGGCGGGAGGTTCGTGTGACCGGCTGGACAGTGCGCCCAGCCCCCGGCAACGGGGTGCTGGCGCGGTTGGGGGACCTGGTCCTGCTTTTCGGGGCCGAGCCGGATGCCGCGGTGACGCGGCTGCTGGAAATGCTCGACGCCGTCGACGCGGAGGGTGGTGACGGCCGCCGGCTGGGGCGTCGGCTGGCCGGCGTGCTCTCCAGCCTCGACGAAGCTCCCGCGCTGGTCGCCTTCGGACCGACCGGCGACCAGGTGGCGGTGCTCGTACACGGTGACGCGGTGCTGGTCGCCAACACGTCCGGCGGCGAGGTCCGGTTGGACGGCAGCCAGTCGGTCACCTGGGTCGACCGGGTGATCGCCGACGTGACGAGCGTGTCCGCTTCGCTGGCTGGCCGGCGGCGGGCGGCGCGCGCCGCAGCGGTTCCGGCTGGACGACGGTGTCGTGCCGGCCGGCGGTTTCGTGCTGAAACAGGGCGGCGGGCGCGTACGTACGTACCCCCTCCGCCACCGGTGGCCGTGGTGGCCGAGGTGGCCCCGATTCCGGCTGAGCCAGTCCCGGTGCCGATGCCCCCGCCGGCTCCGGGCACCGCCCCGCAGCCAGTCGTCACCAGTGGGTCGATGCCGGAGCCGGAGTCCTTCCTGGACGAGCCGGCGGACCAGTTCTCCGCACCCGCCGCGACCGTCGCACCGGTTGCCTCGACTCCGCCGGTCCAGGATTTCAGGATTTCTCGGCGCCGCCCGTGCAGGATTTCACCGCATCGCAGGCCGACCAGTTCTCCACGCCGGTTTCCTCGGCGCCGCCGGCGCAGGATTTCTCGGCCCCGCCGGTGCAGGACTTCACTTCGGCGCCAGTCGAGGATTTCTCCTCGCCGCCAGTGCAGAACTTCTCGGCGCCGCCGGCCCAGGATTTCTCGGCTCCACCAGTGCAGGACTTCACTGCCCCGCCGGTCCAGGACTTCAGCTCGCCGCCGGTCCAGGACTTCACCGCGCCACCGGTCCAGGACTTCAGCTCGCCGATGGGCGAGCCGGTCGTCGCCGCGCCGGCATTCGTACCACCTCCGCCGCCGCCCCCACCGGCGCCGGAACCGCCGGCTCCGCCGGCCCCCGCGTCGATGCCGGAGGCGTTCGCCGAGCCCAGCTCCGCGGTGTCCTTCGACCAGCCGGTCGAGGCTGTTCCGCTGGCTGCCGGCCCGCTGCCGACCCGACCGGCCGAGCCTGGCCCGGCCGCTGGCGTGGACCGCGGCGAGCCGTTCGAGTCGGTGCTGCTGGCCGGCCCGGAGGCGGACCTGTCTGGCCTACCGATGCCCGAGCCGTTGCCGATGGCGGACCAGGAGCCGGAGGAGGTTGGGCAGGAGGTTCTCGGGATCTACTGCAAGAACGACCACTTCAACGACCCGCGCGCGCCGTACTGCGGCGTCTGTGGCATTTCGATGGTGCAGCTCACCCACATCGCCCGGCCCGGCATCCGGCCGCCACTGGGTGTGCTGGTGCTGGACGACGGCGCCACCTTCCGGCTGGACACCAGCTACGTGATTGGCCGGGAACCCGAGCGCAACCCGGAGGTCGCCGATGGGCGGGCGCGGTCCGTACGCCTCTATGACCCCGAAGGCCTGGTGTCGCGCGCGCACGCGTCGATCGAGCTGGCCGACTGGGACGTGGTGGTCAACGACCTCGGATCGGCCAACGGCACGTACGTCCCTTCCCGCCCGGCGCCGACGGCTGGATCCGCGTCCTGCCGAATGCCCCGATCATCATCACCCCAGGCACTCGGGTCGGCCTCGGCCGCCGCGGGTTCCTTTACGAGTCGCACACCAAGTCAGCAGCCTTCGAGGCATCGACCGCACCTCGTTGACCTGCTTTCCGGTCGTCGCCCGCGGTGCTCATCGCGTGCACCACACGTACGCGATGAGGCACCGCGGCCAACGCCGTGTTCCGCAAAGTGCCGCCCCCGAACCGATCCTTCTGGCTGCTGCCGACAAAACTGTCGACCACGGCCTAGGCCGAGCGGGCCGCGCGCCAGGCGGGGCTGTCCAGGAAATGGTTGTCGAACCGCTCCTGGGAATCCAGGATTTCCTGCGGATCGGCCTGGCCGTGGGCCACTCGGTCCAGCAGTCGGAAGTAGTCGAATCTTTCCAGTCCTGGAGTGAAAACAATCAGCACGTCTGCCGGTGACCCCTCGGGGGCCGCGAACGCGTGTGGCATTTTTGGCGGCACTACGAGAAAATCGCCCTTGTTTGCGGCGGTGATGACGTCGTCGCCGGCGAGCACCTGCAACGATCCTTCGACGACGAAGAAAAGCTCCGACGACTTGGTGTGAAAATGCGGTGCGGCGCCGTCGCGGCCGGCCGCCATTGTCGCCCGGTTGGCGCTGACCGCACCGCCGGTGGTCTCGTAGTCGGCGTAAAGCGTCATCTTGATGGGGCCTTCGCCGAGGGTCTCCGCGTCCGCGAACCGTACGTGCACGGCTCCCTGTGAGTCCGCCTGGATATAGGACATCTCGCCTCCTTGAATTGTTCGCTCTCTGATAGTACGGCATCGAACTATCATCCGTCGAACAAAAGAGGGTTGAGTCGGGTGCAGAGGCTCAGAGCTGTGCCGGTTAGGGCTGCGCCGATTAGGGCTGTGCTGGCTTGGGGCCAGGCGCGGCGTGCGCGGGCGACCAGCCGAGCCGTTGCCGGGTCTTCGCGAGGCTCATCGTCCGCCCGGAGACGTCCCCGCTGATGGCGAAGGCCTCGAACCGTGCCCGCGGTACGCCAGCGCCGCCTCCAGTGCGCGCGGCGCAGTCACTGCCGGAGGTGGCGATGAGCCGGTGGAACAGCGGATCCACCGGCGGCCACTGATGGTCCGGGATCGGGAAGGACAGCCGCAGGCAGACCACGTCGAGGTCCCACTCGACGGCCGCCGACCGACACACCTCCTCGCCCAGCCGCTTGGCCAGGCCGTAGAAATCCCGGGCGTCCGGTGGGGTGTCGTCGTCCGGGAACCGGCCGATCTCGTGCCGGGTAGCCGCCCGCTCCGTACCCGGGATGAGGTAGCGGAAAACGGACATGCTGCTGGTGTAGATCGCATGTCGTACGCCTGCCTCGTGCGCCGCCCGCAGCGCCAGGTAGACGCCGCTGACCGCGACCTCCAGATGGGTACGAACGGTCGGCGGGGTGTCCCAGCCGTCCACCGGCCCCATCGCCATGTAAAGCACTGAGTCGGCGCCGGCGGCCAGCCGTTTGGTCAGCTCGATGTCGCGGGCGTCGCCGACGTGATATTCCACGCCGGGCAGCGGCTCGGCTGGCGCCCTCAGGTCGAGCACGATGAGCCGGTGCCGGTCGGCCAGGATCGGCAGCACCATCCGCCCGACCGTGCCGCAACCGCCGATGACCAGGACCCGCATGGCGACCCTTAGGTGTTCCGGGAATTCGGGAAAAGCCGGGATGTAGGGATATCCCCGATGCTGTTAAGGGAATGAATGTGCATGGCGACTCCAGGTGCGATGACAAAGACCGAAATAGGACAGAAATGCATTCTCTCCCGGAAGTTATTGGCTCTGTTTCGAGGATTCATCGGTTGCCTCTCGCGTCGACCAAGGACGCCCTGCTGGTGTCGGGCCACTGGTGGGGCCGTCGTACCGAAACTAGCTCGCGAATCCGAAGCCGGTCAACCGGGCCAATGGACAGTCAATCTTTTCCGATAATCACTTCGTTCTTGACGGCCCGTGTCGGCGCGCCCTACTGTCTGCCGTCATAGCACGATTTTCCGCCGTGCTGGGCGCTGCGCTTTTCCAGTCGCCGACTGTCATCTGAGGGGAGATGGGCATGGCGCGTTTGTCGATCCGTCGCGCGTCGCCGCGGCGTCGGCCGGCTTGCTGGCGGCCGGGATGCTCGCGGCCTGTTCGTTTTCTGGTGGTGGTGGGGCCGACCGGCTCGTTGTCGGTGGAGTACACAACGACGTCAGCACTCTTGATCCGCAGGTGGTGACCTGGGGTGAGTGGCTGGACAGCGCGGCACTGCTGGAGGGCTTGGTGGTGCTCAACTCCACCGGCACCGGCGTGGTGCCTGGTGTGGCACAGTCGTGGACGGAGTCCGCGGACGGGCTGACCTACACCTTCGCCTTGCGGGACACCAAATGGTCCGACGGTCAGCCGCTGACCGCGCAGGATTTCCTTTTCGCGTACCAACGCCTGCTGAAGCCGTCCACCGCCGGGACCGGCGTCACCCAGGGCGCGAGGAGCTTCGTTCCCTCGATCGGGATCAAGGGCGCGCAGGATTTCGTGTTGGGTAAAACGAAAGACTGGAAGTCGGTGGGCATCCAGGCGCCGGACGACCGGACTGTACGGTTCACCCTGGCGAGCCCGAACAACGACTTCCTGATCGGGCTGACCCATCCGTCGATGCTGCCGCTGCCGGCGCACGTGCTGAAGGCGAAGCCAAAAGACTGGGAGAAACCAGCGAACTGGGTCGGCAACGGTGCGTACGTGGTGAAGACCTGGACGCTCAACTCGGCCATGACACTGGTGCCCAACAAGCAGTATTGGGACCAGAGCGGTGTCAAACTCTCCCAGATCACCCTGCACCTGACCGACGATCTCACCCAGGCGGGCGTGCATTACCAGAGCAAACAGGTCGATGTCGCGCTGCTGCTTTCCCCGGACGTCAAGCGCTTCCAGGCCGATCCGGCGTTGCGCGCCCGGCTGGTTCCGGTGCGCAACGCTTACAGCAGCTATTTGGCGGTCCTGCACAGCAAAAATCCAGCGCTCGATGACGTGCGGGTGCGCCAAGCGCTGTCTCTCGCGATGGGCCGAGAGGGCATCGTCCAGACCTGTTCGGCCTGCCGGCCCAGCTACTCGCTGGTGAGCGACACCGTGCCGGCGGCCCGAGAGGCGGCCGGAGTGACCGAGAATGTGGGGCAGGCAAAGGCCTTGCTCGCACAGGCCGGCTATCGGAACGGCGCTGGCTTACCGACCGTGCACATTCTTGTCAACAACACCCCCAATCCGCTGCTTGAGGCGATAGTGGACACCTGGCAGCGAAATCTCGGCATCAAGGCCAAGGTCGACGTGCTGGAGACCGGTGTCTACGTCCAGCGCCGGCAGGCGCTCCAGGAGGCCGACACGATCGGCTTCTACGAGGGTTCCTTTGCCTCGTACAGCACCTGGCGATCGTGGACCGCCACTTTGTGGGATCCTCCGTCGGTGAAGAAGTTCAGCATCCCGAGCTCGAAATGGCAGGGATATCTGACCGCGCAAGCCAGCGGCGATCCAGTGGCCTATGCGAACGCCAACGCGAGCCCACCGGCCACCCAGTTCGGCACCTTGGTGGATCAGGCGATCGCGACGAAAGATCCAGCGGCCGCCATCAAACTCTTCCAGCAGGCCGCCCGGGTCCGGCAGGACACCTATCTGATCCTGCCGACCATCTACACGGACTCGATGTATGTGGTACGCAGCGGAGTGACCGGCTTGCAGCCGCGGCTCGGGCCGCTGCTTCCGTTCACTTTCAAGGGCGTCGGGGTGACCGCCCAGTCCGGTAAATAGACCAGATGCTGGTTTTCCTGCTCCGCCGGCTGCTCCGGATCGCGATCTCGATGATCGCGGTGTCGCTGATCACCTTCGGTTTGCTGCAGCTGGCACCCGGCAGTTTCGCCGACATATCCCGGATAACCAGTGGCGGCAGTGGGGCGGTGGATGCCGACGCGATCGGCAGCCTGCAGGCCCGTTATGGCGACAGTGTGCCGGTCTGGCAGCAGTATCTGAAGTTCATGGCCGGCTTCGTGACCGCGAACATGGGTCCGTCGTACAAAACCCGTCCCGGGACATCCAGGAGATCATCGCCACCGCCTTTCCCAACTCCGCCGGGATCGCGATCCTCGCGGTGGTGCTGGCGCTGGCGATCGCGGTGCCGCTGGGCGTGGTCGCGGCGCTGCGGCGCAACGGGATCCTTGACTACACCACGATGTTCACCGTGACCCGCGCTGCACAGCCTGCCGAGCTACTTGTTCGGGGTCATTCTCATTCTGGTCTTCTCGGTCGGACTGCAGTGGCTGCCGGTGGCCGGCTGGGACGGTCCACAGAACGCCGTCCTCCCGGTGCTGGCGCTGGGGTTGACGGCCGCCTCGGTGCTCGCCAGATATGTACGCAGCAGCATGCTGGAGGTGTTGCAGGAGGAGTACGTGACGGCCGCGCTGGCCAAGGGAGGCCGGTTCGGGACGGTGATTTTCCGGCACGCGCTGCGAAACTCACTCGTCCCCCGTCACCGCGGCCGGACCGCTGTTGGCTACCCTGATGACTGGCACGGTCTTCGTCGAGACGCTTTTCCAGATCCCCGGCCTCGGGTTCTTCTTCGCGGACGCGGCGCGATCTCGGGACATGCCGTTGCTGATGGGCTGCACTTTGTTTTACGCGCTCATCATCATGGTGATGAACCTGCTGGTGGATCTCGCGTACGGATGGCTCGACCCACGCATCCGCTACGGCGAAGGGGGGTGGGTGACATCGCGACCTCGTCGGCTGCGAACCACCTGACCGAAGCCAACCCGGCCCCGCGGGCCGAAAGCGTCTGGGCTCGCGCGGTCCGCCGCTACAGCGGCAACAAACTCGCGGTGGTGAGCCTTTTCGTCTGTGTGATTCTGGTGCTGGCCGCGATTTTCGCGCCACTCATCGCGCCGTACGGCTATGCCCAGACGGACCTCACCCATCCGCTGCTGCCGGCCGGCCAGCTCGGGCACCTGTTCGGCACCGACCAGCTCGGCCGGGACGTGTTGTCACGGCTGGTCTACAGCCTGCGAACCGCCTTCTTGGTCGCCTTCGTCTCACAGCTTTTCGCGCTGGCGCTGGCATTGCTGGTTGGATTGGTAGCCGGCTATCTCGGCGGCCGGGCGGACCAGTTGCTGATGGCCGGCACGGACGTCATGTTCGCCTTCCCTGCGTACCTTTTCACCGTCATCCTGGTGACCGTCTTCGGGCAGAGCACCTGGGCGGTGGCACTGGCGATCGGGATCGCCAGCTGGGTGGTGCTCGCGCGGCTGGTCCGCGGCCAGGTTCTTTCCCTGAAAGTCAAGGAATACGTGGAAGCCGGACGGGCGATGGGCGCCGGCGGGGTGACGATCGCCTGCCGCTACATCCTGCCGAACGCGGTGGGCCCGATCCTGGTCACCGTCAGTTTCGGGGTGCCGGCGGCAATTGTCGCGGAGGCCGGGCTGGCGCTGCTCGGTCTCGGCGTCGGCCCGCCGGTGCCCTCCTGGGGCGGGATGATCAATGATGGCCGCGGCTATGTGCTGGCCGCACCGCACATGCTGATACCGGTGACGGTCCTTTTCGGCATCACCGTGCTGGCTTTTTCCTGGGTCGGAGACGGTCTTCGGGACGCTTTTGATGTGAGCGAGTCATGACCGCTCCGCTGCTGGACGTGCGGGACCTGCGGGTTTCTTTCCAACAAGGGAAAAATCTGCTGCGAGCGGTTGATGGCCTGACCTACACCGTGGATGCGGGTCAGGCGCTGGCCATTGTGGGGGAAAGTGGCAGCGGGAAGACGATGGGCGTGCGGGCGTTGCTGGGACTCCTGCCGCCGGGCGGGAAAGTCGAGTCCGGCCAAGCCTGGTTCGGCGGCACCGACCTGCTGGCGGCTCGGCCGGAGCAGGTCCGTCGGGTTCGTGGCCGCGAGGTCGCGATGGTTTTTCAGAACGCCATGCAGGCTTTGAATCCCACTGTCACCTTGCAAAGACAGCTCACCGAGCACCTCAGGTGGCACCGGATCTGTGGTCGCTCCGAAGCCGTCGAACGAGCCGCGCAGGCGCTCGCCGACGTGGGCATCCCAGAGCCGCGGCGCCGGCTGCGCATGTATCCTTTCCAGCTTTCCGGCGGAATGCGCCAGCGGGCGATGATCGCGATGGCGATGGTCACCCGGCCGCGGCTGTTGATCGCGGACGAGCCCACCTGGGTTTTGCTTGCCGGCCGGTTGTCCCTTCCAACCGCGCTGCCCGGAGGCGGACGGGCCGGCCTGCGACCGTGACCATTGCTCGTACGGGCGGCCGATGGCCGTTGTGTGACGATCTTTTGGTGATGTACGCCGGACATGCCGTGGAGCGCGGGCCGACTGTCGAGGTCGTTTCGGCGCCCTGCACCCGTACACGCGCGGGGCTCTTGTGTGGCTCGTTGCAAGTTCGGGCCCGGCACTTCGGCGGCCGTCACCACGCGCGGAGCCGCTGCGGCACTCCGATGCCGGCCGCCGGCCAGCCAACCCGCCGGAACTGGTTTTGCTTGCCGTGCCGGTTGTCCCTTTCCAACCGCGCTGCCCGGAGCGGACGGGCCGGCCTGCGACCGTGACCAATTGCTCGTACGGGCGTGGCCGATGGCCG